>VGWF01000052.1 GCA_016873715.1 Lentisphaerota bacterium
GCTCCGGCGCGGCCGTTGCGCGGAGGGTCGGGATCGGGTATCTTCTCAGCCCCGTCCGCGGACGGGATCAACCGACCGGAACAGTCAACGGTGCAACCATGAAGACGATGGCGAAGAAGGGCGATTTCCACGTGGCCGACCTTTCCCTGGCCGCGTTCGGCCGGCGCGAGATGAAGCTGGCCGAGCACGAGATGCCGGGGCTCATGGCCCTGCGCGAGAAGTTCGGCCGCGCGAAGCCCCTGAAGGGCGCCCGGATCACCGGTTCGCTCCACATGACCATCCAGACCGCGATGCTCGTCGAGACCCTCCAGGCCCTCGGCGCGAAGGTCCGCTGGGCCAGCTGCAACATCTTCTCGACGCAGGACCACGCGGCCGCCGCGCTCGCCGCGGCCGGAACCCCCGTCTTCGCCGTCAAGGGCGAGACGCTGGAGGAGTACTGGGACTACACCGACCGCATCCTCGACTGGGGCGGCGGCAGGGGCCCGAACATGATCCTCGACGACGGCGGCGATGCGACGCTCTTCGTCCACCTCGGCGTCCAGGCCGTGGACAACCCCGCCATCCTCCGCGGCCCCTTCGGCAGCGAGGAGGAGCGCGTCCTGAAGGCCCAGATCCGCAAGGCCCTGAAGAAGGACCCCACCCGCTTCGTCCGCATGGCGAAGGAGATCCGCGGCGTCAGCGAGGAGACCACCACCGGCGTCCACCGCCTCTACCAGATGTTCGAGAAGGGCCAGCTCCTCTTCCCCGCCTTCAACGTCAACGACTCGGTCACGAAGTCGAAGTTCGACAACATCTACGGCTGCCGCCACTCGCTCGTCGACGGCATCCTGCGCGCAACCGACGTCATGCTCTCGGGCAAGGTCGCGGTGGTCGCCGGCTACGGCGACGTCGGCAAGGGCTCCTGCCAGAGCCTCCGCTCCCAGTGCGCGCGCGTCATCGTCACCGAGATCGATCCCATCTGCGCCCTCCAGGCCGCGATGGAGGGCTACGAGGTGATGACGATGGACCGAGCCTGCGAGATCGGCGACGTGTTCGTCACCGCCACCGGCTGCTGCGACGTCATCACCGAGAAGCACATGCGCCGCATGAAGCACCAGGCGATCGTCTGCAACATCGGCCACTTCGACAGCGAGATCCAGGTCGACGCCCTCCGCAAGTACCCGTGGGAGGAGATCAAGCCGCAGGTCCACAAGATCACCTTCCCCTCCGGCCGCTCCATCCTGATGCTCGCCGAGGGCCGCCTCGTGAACCTCGGCTGCGCGACCGGCCACCCGAGCTTCGTGATGTCGAACAGCTTCACGAACCAGGTGCTCGCCCAGATCGAGCTCTACTGCAATCCCGGCAAGTACAAGATCGGCGTCTACCGCCTGCCGAAGGCCCTCGATGAGGAAGTCGCCCGCCTCCACATCGAGCGCGTCGGCATCCAGCTCGAGAAGCTCAGCCGCAAGCAGGCGAAGTATCTCGGGATCCGGGCCGCCGGGCCGTTCAAGCCGGAGCACTACCGGTACTAGGTGCCGGGTGTCGGGTGCCAGGTTCCAGGCGTCAGGCATCCGGAGTCCTCCAAGGACGGGAAGCCCCGTCCCGGGCTCCGCGCGCTCCTCGGAACCGGTCCCGCTCCGGCCTGAAACCTGACACCTGACACCTCCCATGCGCTGGCTCGTCACAACGTCGGACTACCGGGGCGACCGGATCCGGAATTACGAGACGTGGATCGAGTCCGCCGGGATCGCCCCGGTGACTCTCGACGCCGTGCGCCCCGAGCCGGCCGGCGCCGCCTCCTGCGCCGCGCTGCTCCTGAGCGGCGGCGGGGACATCGCACCGGAGGCCTATGGCGCGCTGCCGCACCCCCGGACGGAATCGGTCATGCCGGACCGCGACCGCATGGAGTTCGACTGGATCCGCCGCTTCCGCGAGGCGTGCAAGCCGGTCTTCGGCATCTGCCGGGGGCTGCAGGTCCTCCACGTCGCCTTCGGCGGCGGCATGATCCAGCACATCCCGGACCTCCCGGCGGCGGCGGACGAACCGCACGGCACGGGCAGCGACGACGTCACGCACGGAATCCGTTGGATGGCGGGAACGCACCTGGCCGACGCCTGCAGGTCCGCAACCACCGTCAACAGCCACCACAACCAAGCGGCCGATCCGGCGCATCCGGCAGCCGGGCTGCGCATCGCCGCCCTGTCCCCCGCCGGCATCATCGAGGCGTTCGAGTCGACGGAGGGCCCCCCGGTCTCCGCCGTCCAGTGGCACCCCGAACGGCTTCTTCCGCGGGAGCATCCCGCCTCCGGCGCCCTGCTCCGCCACTGGATCGCCCTCGTCCGCTCTCCGGTGTAGGCCCCGCCGGGCACTTTGCCGTTGTTTGATCCTGCCGCCGCGGGTATTGTCGCCGTGGTCCGCGCGCGGGGTTCCCGGTGGGGGGCGCGGACCGGAGAGACCGTGGCGAACGACGACGTCATCCTGCAGATCGCCGAGCCCGTCAGCACGATCGCCTGTCGGAAGTGCGGCCAGGCGATCGACATCGCGGGGCAGCCGGTCTTCGAGGTCATCCTCTGCCCCTCGTGCACGACCGCGCAGAAGGTCCCCGTCCAGCTCGGCCACTTCCTGCTGTTCGACGTCCTCGGCCGCGGCGGCATGGCGGCGGTCTACCGCGCGCTCGACCGCACGCTCGGCCGGCAGGTGGCGATCAAGGTGATGCGCGGGGAGATGAGCGAGGATCCGCAGTTCGTCGCGAACTTCCTCCGCGAGGCGCGGTCGGCCGCCCAGATCAACCACCCGAACATCGTCCAGATCTACGCGGTCGACGAGTCGGGCGGCCATCCCTACATCGTGATGGAACTGCTCGACGGCGGCCGCATGGACGAGATGATCTCGAAGGGCGACCCGCTCGACGAGATGTTCGTCCTCAAGAGCGGCCTGGACGCCGCGGAGGGACTCGGCGCCGCCACGGACCGCGGCCTCATCCACGGCGACGTCAAGCCGGCCAACATCCTCTACGACCGCGCCGGCACGGCGAAGATCGCCGACTTCGGCCTCGCACGTTTCCAGCAGAAGCCGATGGCGAAGGGCGAGATCTGGGGCACCCCCTACTACATCGCGCCGGAGAAGGTCCGCGACCGGAAGGAGGACCACCGGTCGGACATCTACAGCCTCGGCGCGACGCTCTACCACGCCCTCGCCCTCAAGCCGCCGTTCGAGGGGCAGACGGCGACCGACGTCGTGCTGGCGCGGCTGAAGGAACCTCCGCCGTCCCTGGAGACGGTCCGGCCGGATCTCCATCCGGCGACGCGCGACCTCATCCTCCGGATGCTCGAACCCGACCCCTTCCGCCGGTATCCGACATACGCATCGCTGATCAGCGACATCCGCGAGACGATGGAGAAGGTGAAGTCCGCGCGCGAGGCGCCCGTGGCGGCCCGGAAGCCGCACACGAGCCGGAAGGGACTCTGGATCGGGCTGGCCGTGGTCGCGGTCCTCGCGCTCGCGGCGGCCGGCACGGCGATCGCCCTGCGCAGCAAGAGACGCCCCGCCCCGACCCCGCCCCCGGCGGCGACAGGGACGGTGCAGCAGGTCACCCAGGTCCGCACCCCCGCCGTGCAGCCCGTCCAGCCCTTCTCGGCGGCGGAACAGGACAAGCTGGCGAAGGCGTTCGAGGCCTTCGCGGGCGGCGACGTCCGGGACGGCGAGCAGATCCTCGTCGGCATGGTCAAGGACATGCCGATCGAGCACGGCGGCCGCGCATGGATCGCGCTCCTCCTTGCGGTCCCGCCGTGGACGGACGGCAACGCCGACGAGGTCTACCGCCGCGTCTCCAAGCTCGTCCAGGCGAAGTACGACGCGCAATCCGACGGCAGCCCCCACCCCTCGCTGCTGCCGCAGTCCCTCGCCGCCGTGGCCACGGGCCAGCCGTTCCGCGAGCCCGCGCCGGCCCCCGGGGCGCCGTGGCCGGCCTGGTACGGACCCCTGGCGCGGTTCTTCCAGAGCGGATCCTCGCTCGCGGCAGGGAAGATCGACCAGGGCCTGGAGCACCTGGACGCCTACCTGGCGTTGCAGACCGCCGATCCCCGGTGGCCGGCCGGACTGCAGCCGGTGGCGCGGAAGCTGCGCCAGCAGGCCGTCGATTGGAAGACGTTCCGCGGTGCCACGCTCGACCGGGTCAGGAAGGGACAGGGCGAGGCCGTCTTCGGCGAACTGCAGCGGAAGATGGCCGAGGGCCGCACCGGGATCCTGAAGCCCGACCTGAGCCGGCTGGTCGACGACGCCCGGAAGGCCCACACGGAGTGGAAGAAGGGCGAGGACAAGCGCAAGAAGACCGAGGCCGAGAAGCGGCAACAGGCCGAGGCGGCGGAGCGGAAGAAGAAGGCCGAGGACGACCTCCAGAAGGTGGCCGACTACCGCGGATCCCTCGCCGGCTGGATGGCCCGCCGCGACTTCCGCGGGGCGCTGGACGCGGCGCGGACCCTGGAATCGTCCGTGGGCGGCGAGGCGAAGGAAGGCGCGCTGTTCTGGGTCGAAACGGCCGAGGCCCTGAACGGCCTGCGCGACTTCCTCGCCGAGCGCATCAAGGCTTCGCCCATGCGCGGCCCGCAGGCCAAGCGTGATTTCGGCGGCGACGTCATCGCGGCATCGGCCGCGGGCCTCGCGATCCTCATCGGCGGCGGTGCGGGCACCGCCGAGCGCTCATGGGACAGCATCCATCCCCGCGTCTACGCCGAGCTCTGCGCGCACTACATCCGCCAGGCGGGGGATGCGGACAAGGCCCGCTACTCCCGCGCGCTGGCCGTGTACACCCACAACGTTCCGGCGCTCCGCCCGATGGCCGGCCACTTCGCCGCCGCCGCCTTCCGGGCGCAACCCGCCATGGAAGCCGCGTTCAGGAAGCACGCGCCCGACCTGCTGCCCAAGGAAGCGGAAAAGCCGAAGTAGCGCCGCCTCACTGGCGGTTCCACCAGCCCCACGCGTTGTCGTCGCTTCGCAGCGGCGTCCCCTCGGTGTTGAGGGCGATCTCGGTGCCCTTGGGCGTGCGAGCCCGGAAGTCCAGCGCCCGCGGGTTCCGCCAGACCCCCTTCGTGCGGGTCTTGGCCGTGAAGGCGACGACCGAGCCGTCGGCGGTGCCCACGTTGGCCCGCCCGCTGTGCCACGCGCCCATGCGGTCCGTGGAAAGATGGAACGGCTGGATGTACGTCCGATTCAGATACTCCGACGGATCCTCCTCCGTCAGCCAGGGACACGGAACGCTCTCGACGCCCGCCCCGAAGTTCGCGGTCGCGCGGGCGGGCATGTAGGTCTGCTTCGCGCCGGCGAAGATCTCGTACATCACGTAGTCGAAGTAGCCGTTGCTGCCGTTCCCCGAGTACAGGAGGCCCCGGCGCAATCCCGGGCAGCGGTAGAGCCGCGGACCGATCTGCCCGCCGCCGACATAGCTCAGAAGCGAGCCGTACTTGTTCTTCGGCCACTCGGAGTTCAGCGTCACGTCGTCCGGGATGGCCTCCTTGCCGACGAAACACATCTGCCACGCGTTGGAGGAACTCGATCCGCGGCTCCACGCGGAGGCCAGGACGCCGTTGTTGTCCGTCGCGAACGCCGCCGCCGCCGTGAGGATCTGCTTCATGTTGCTCTTGCAGGCGGTGTCGCGGGCCTTCGACAGCGCCGAGCCGATCTGCGGGGCGATCAGCATCATGAGGATCGCGATGATCGCGATCACGACGAGCAATTCGACCAGCGTGAACCCGCTTCTCCGCTTCATGCTCACGGCTCCCCCTTCAGCTCCTGCATCGCTTCCAGCTTCCCGCACCGGGCGCACTTGAACAGGTCGACGCCGGTGCCCGAGCCCCGCACCTCGCCGGCCTGGTAGGCGGCCGCGATGGCCTTCGGCGGGAGTTGGAATTCGTGCTTGCAGGCCCGGCAGCGGAACACAGCCTCGACCCCCGTCGCCAGTCCCTGGCCCCCGGACGCCCGCTGCGAACAGGAGCGGATGCTCCATCCCATCGCGCCGAGCAGCAGCACCACCGCGACCACGACCAGGATCTGTTTCATGCCGCCCACGCTACCCGCAATCGCCCCCAGCGGCAAGCCTGCTCCGGCCCGTGCCGCTCACGGCGCCACCGGCACCCGCACCACGATCGAACGGCGGAAGGCGGGAAGGACGACGCGCCCGCCCGCGACCTCCGCGGTCTCCGATGCGTCGCGCCAGGGATCGTAGGCCGTCGCGCGCCCTGCGGCGCGTCCCCGAAGGAGCCCGGCCAGGTCGAGCGCGGCGCCGGACACCGCCTCCGGCTCGCGCCCCTGCTCCAGGTCGCTCCTCCAGTCGGACCGGCCGTCGCGGCACCACAGCAGCAGGGTCCGCTTCCCGTCCAGCGCATGGACCCGCAGCGGCCCGTTCGTCGCCACCGCCGCCGGCCGGAAGCCCTCGGCGGCGGGGTCGAGCCCGGCCACCGCCCTGGCGAACCGGCCGAACTGCCACCACAGGCCGTTCGAATCGATGTACGGGTGCCAGTGCCAGCATTGCCCCGCCCCCGCGGCGCCGGCGAAGAACGGCGCGAAGAGGACGTCGTGCAGCAGGACGCCGTCGCGGTCCTTCGCGTAGAGCCTGAACGGGCCGGTGTGGTTCGGCTCGACCGCGCCGCCCTCCGCCAGCACCACCGGGCGCCGCGGGTCGAACGCCAGGAGTTCCGAGGTCGCATCCGCCGCGAGGACATCCATCGGCCCCTTGCACACGTCGAGCGCCGCCCCGAGATCGAGGTAGCGGTGCACCTGCGCGACATCGTTGCCCGGCATCGTCATGTACGTCCGGTAACCGTCGCGCGCCGAGGGCCGGTCGAAGCTGCCGAGGCTCTGCATCGCCAGGTGGTTCGGAAACCGCGAGCGCGGCTCGGCCAGCATGTCGCGGGTCCACGCAAGATGGCTGTCCGCCCCGCCGCCCGCGGCGTTGATCTCGTTCCAGAGCTCCCAGCCGAAGATCTCCGGACGGTCGCGGAAGCGCTCCGCGAGCCAGTCGAGCCGCTTCACGAAGAGCGCGCGGCCCGCGGGCGAATCCCAGAACTCCTTCATCGAGGCCACGGGGCCGCCCTTCGAGACGTGGTACGCCTCGCGCATCGCCCACGTCTTGCCGGGATTCGCCGGGTTGATGTCCCGGAAGTAATCGAGCGTCAGCTTGACCCGGACGCCGCGGGGCCCGCAGAAGTCGAGCAGCGACCGCAGCCGGCGCGCGCCCTCCTCGTCGAACACGCCGGGCGCCCGCTCCGGGCACCACCACGAATGCCAGAGCCAGACGCGGATGAAGTTCCCGCCGTTCGTCGAGAGCGCCGTGACCCAGCGCTCCATGCAGGCCTGCTCCTGCCCCTTCGGTCCGCCGGGATGGACCATGTTCAGGCCGTTCGGGATCCAGGGCGAACCGTCGGACAGCTCGAAGTACCGCGCGTCGCGGGGACTGACCCGCACCCAGGAACGGTCGGCCGCGGCGGCCGGCAGCGCGCAGGCGGCCGCGAGAACGGCGGCCGGAAGGAGGAACGTCCAACCCCTGGACGGCCGGCGGCCCCCGGGTTCCAACCCCTGGACGGCGTTCACGCCCCGGCCTGCTCCCGCAGCAGGTGCAGCATGATCGCCTTGTGGATGTGCAGGCGGTTCTCGGCCTCGTCGAACACGACCGACTGCGGGCCGTCGATGACCTCGTCGGTCACCTCGCACCCGCGGACCGCCGGCAGGCAATGCATGAAGATCGCGCCCCTGCGCGCGCGCTTCATCAGCGCGGCGTTGACCTGGAACGGCGCGAAGCGCGCCTTCCGTCCGGCCATCTGCTCCTCCGGGATGTGGTAGGACATCCACGAATCGGTGTAGACGACGTCGGCCCCCTTGACCGCCGCCGCCGGCCCCGCGGTGATCTCGACCGCCGAACCGCTCTTCCCGGCGCAGAGCGCGGTGCGGCGGACGACGGCGGGATCGGGCCGGTAGGCGGGATCGTCGGGGCAGCCGACGCGCACGTTCATGCCGACCTTCGCGGCGGCGAGCATCAGCGAGTGCGTCACGTTGTTGAGGCCGTCGCCGACGTACGACAGCGTGAGCCCTTGGAGCCGGCCCTTCCTCTCGAGAATCGTCATCAGGTCGGCGAGGATCTGCGTGGGATGCTCGTCGTTCGTCAGGCCGTTGATGACCGGCACGGTGGCGTGCCGCGCGAGGGCGACGATCGTTCCGTGCTCGAAGAGCCGGGCCATGATGACGTCCGCGTAGCGGCTGAGCACGCGCGCGGTGTCCTCGGGGCTCTCCTTGCCCTTCCCCAGCGGCGAGGTGCCCAGGTCGTAGTAGATCGCGTGGCCGCCCATCTGCGTGGTGCCGGCCTCGAACGAGACGCGGGTGCGCAGGCTGGGCTTCTCGAAGAGCATGACGAGGGTGCGGTCGCGCATCGCGTCGCGGTACTTCGCCGGGTCGCGCTTCAGGTCGAGGCCGAGCGCGAGGATCGAGTGGATGCGGGCGGGGGTCAGGTCGGTGATGGAAAGCAGGTCTTTCATGGCGTCGTTTCCGCCCGCGCCGCGCGCGGGCCGTGGGTTCAGCGGACCAGGTCCGCGTAGTACTGGTGGATCTCGGACTCCTTCGCGAAGATGTTCAGGATCAGCGCCACGCGGATCCACATGCCGTTGCGCGCCTGGCGCCAGTACATCGCGCGCGGGTCGCTGTCGACCTCGACGGCGATCTCGTGGCGGCGGGGCAGCGGATGCATCAGGATGGCCTCGGGACGGAGGACCTTCAGGTGCGCGGGCGTGAAGCAGAAGCGGCTGATGTCGACCGGGCGGCTCTCGCCGGGCTTGTCCCACTCGTCCTGGATGCGCGTCATGTAGATCGCGTCCGCCTCGCCGACGACGCGGTTGAAGTCATCCGTCAGCTCGAACTCCACCCCGGCGGCGGAGAGCTGGGCGAGGATGTCCTGCCCGATCTGCAGGCTCGGCGGGGCGACGAAGCGCATGCGGACGCCCGGGTAGAGCGTGAGCACCTGCGCGAGCGAGCGGACCGTGCGGCCGCGGAGCAGGTCGCCGACGAACGCGATGGTCCTGCCCTCGATGCCGCCGCGCGCCTCGAAGCTGCGCTGCAGCGTGTAGACGTCCAGCAGCGCCTGCGTCGGATGCTGGTCCTTGCCGGAGCCCGCGTTGATCACGGGCACCTCGCGCTCGGTGTTCGAGAGCAGCCACGCGATCTTCTCGGCGAAGCCGCCCTCGGGATGGCGCATGATGATCAGGTCGAAGTAGGAGCTGAACGTGCGGACGGAATCCTCCGGCGACTCGCCCTTCAGCTCGCTCGACGTGCTCGTGTCGCGCACCTCCGCCGGGTGGAGGCCGACGATCTGGCACGCCGCGTAGAACGAGAGGAACGTGCGCGTCGACGGCTGCGCGAAGTAGAGCATCGCGCGGCGGTCCTGCAGCAGGCTCTGCAGGAACATCCGGCCGCCCTTCGTCTTCGCGATGCGGCGCGTCCGGGTGGCGGTCTCGCAGAGGGCGTCGAGGAACGCGCGGCCGAACTGCTGCGCGAACAGCGCGTGGTAGACCCGGCCGTCCCCCGACTGGAACAGGCGGGCCTTCTCGGACGGGCCGAGCGCCTTGAACTCCTCCCACGGCGGCATGACGCGGTCTTCCATAGGCGTTCCCCACTTCGGTTGGCAGGCGGGCGATGCTAGCCCCGCCCCCCGCCCCCGCGCAAGCGCGGGTTTCGGAAGCCGGGCGCGGAGGGCGGAGAGCCGGGCGAGGCCCGAGGTTCGGGGTCCGAAGGCCGAGGTCCGGGATCCGAAGTCCGGGATCCGAGACTCGAAACCCCTCCTCCCCGACACCTGAACCCTGGCACCCTCTCCGCGACGCCTGGAGCGTGGAACTTGGAACACATCCGCGGTAGGATGCCGCCATGAAGACGCCCGTTCTCGCCATCCTCGCGGCCCTGGCGCTCACGGCCGGCGCGGGGGCCGCCGAGCGCGTCGTGCTGCTCCACGGCATGGGGCGAACCCCGCGCTCGATGGCCCGCATGGAGCACGGCCTGCGCGACGCCGGTTTCGACGTCGTGAACCTCGGCTATCCGTCGACGAGCCGCGGGGTCGAGGACCTCGCCCGGGAGACGCTGGAGCCGGTCTTCGCCGCGGCGGGCGCGACGCAGCGCGTACACTTCGTCACGCATTCCCTCGGGGGCATCATGGTGCGGGTCTACGCGACGGCCCGCCGCCCGCCGGCCCTCGGACGCGTCGTCATGCTCGCCCCGCCGAACGAGGGCAGCGAGCTGGCCGACGCGCTGGCCTCGAACATCCTCTACCGCGCCGCGACCGGTCCCGCCGGACAGCAGCTCGGCACGGGCTCCAACTCCGTGCCGCTCCGGCTCGGCCCCGTGGAATTCGAACTCGGCGTGATCGCGGGAAGCCGGACGCTCAACCCCCTCTTCTCGCACATCGTCCCCGGCCTCGACGACGGCAAGGTGTCGGTCGACCGCGCCCGCGTGGGGGGGATGAAGGACTTCCTCGTCGTCCCCTCCAGCCACACCTGGATCATGAGCGACGACGTGGTCATCGCGCAGACGGTCCGGTTCCTGCGCGAAGGGAAGTTCGCGAAGGAGTAGGCGTCGGTCACTGCCTGCGACGACGGACGGCCAGGATCAGCGCACCGCCGATCAACAGCACCGCCGCGCCCGGCTCCGGCACCGTGCTCACACCGGCATTCCCACCGAAGAAGAAGTTGCGGGAATCGCCGGTCAGCTGATTGGTCGGGAACGCCAGGGTGGCCGTGCCGAACAGGTACCGCGAAGGCAGGCTCCCGGCGGTCACATGGGGGTCGATGGTGAGCCCGCCCACCACGTGCTCCTCTTCGTTGATGAACCGGTCGGTGAGGGCCGGTACCGTCGCCGCCACCGTGTAGGTCGTGTTCGGATCGAGCGCCACGGCGGGACCGATGCTGACCTCACGGAAACGCCCGTTCAGCGTCGCCCCGGTTCCGGCCCCGATCGTCGCCGAGGCGACCAGCTGCGTGGTGCCGGTCCTGTAGACCCCCACCCGGTGGGACACCTGCAGGCCATCGGCGCCGTCATCATAGAACGAAAGTGCCGTGAGATAGAGCGGCGTGATCCCGGTTGTGAAATCCCAACCGACCACCCGGTCGTCGTAATCCCGGAACCCCATATAAGCCGAGCCGAAACTGGCCACCAAGTCCGCGCGGGCGGTCATGACCGCCGCCGCGGCAAGCCCCATCAGCCCAAACAGACTCTTCCTCATCTTGCGATCCTCCAAGCGCGTAGGTTCAAACGCGACCACAGGAGGATGCCGATCTTCCTTCGCAACGTCAACCACGGAAGAACATTGCGGAGCACGACAACGAGAGCCACCCTCTCCCCGCGGTCCGTGGGCCGCTCCGCGATCCCCACGTCCGCGCACGGCCC
Organism: Lentisphaerota bacterium; assembly: GCA_016873715.1. Classification (GTDB taxonomy): domain Bacteria; phylum Verrucomicrobiota; class Kiritimatiellia; order PWTM01; family PWTM01; genus VGWF01. The sequence goes on from VGWF01000052.1 coordinate 11,392, forward strand.
AACTTGAAACCGCGGACCGCGCGGCGGGCTCCGCCGGGTCCGCGCCTCAGGCTTCCGGGTTATGCCAGTCGGTGTCGTAGTTCGCGAAGATCGAGGCGGCCTCGGACGGCCCCCAGGACCCCGCCGGGTAGAAGGCGACGGGAGCGCAATCGTCGAGGCCCTCCCACGCGCGGAGGACGGGCTGGACGACGCGCCACTGGGCCTCGACCTCGTCGGAACGGGTGAAGAGGGTCGAGTCGCCGCGGATCGCGTCGAGCAGCAGGCGCTCGTAGGCCTCCGGCAGGGCGCCGGGCCACTGGCCGGAGTAGAGGAAGTCCATCACGACGTCCTCGACGAGCACCTGCAGCGCCGGCCGCTTGGCCGAGAAGCGCAGCGAGATGCCCTCCTCCGGCTGGATGCGGAAGATCAGCCGGTTCGGCTTCGCGCCGGTGAGGTCGCACATGTCGCCCACGCACTCGACGGTCTGGAAGAGTTGCAGCGGCGGGATCTTGAACTGGACCGTGATCTCCGTCACCCGGCGGCGAAGCCGCTTGCCGGTGCGCAGGTAGATCGGCACGCCCTTCCACCGCCAGTTCTCGATGTCGACGCGCATCGCAACGTAGGTCGGCGTGGAGGACTCCGGCTGGATGCGCTCCTCCTGCCGGTAGCCCGGGACGGCCTTCCCGGCGACCTCGCCCCCGACGTACTGCGCGCGCACGGCCACGCCGTCGACGCAGCCGGGCGAAACGGGCACGACGGATTGCAGCACCTTGACCTTCTCGTTGCGGATCGCGTCGGCCGTCATCCTCGACGGCGGCTCCATCGTCACCAGGCACAGCAGCTGCATCAGGTGGTTCTGGACCATGTCGCGCAGCGCGCCGGTCTCGTCGTAGAAGGCGCCGCGCCCGCTCTCCATGCCGACCGTCTCCGCCGCGGTGATCTGGATGTGGTCGACGTAGCGGTGGTTGAAGATCGGCTCGAAGATCGCGTTGGCGAAGCGGAAGGAGAGGATGTTCTGGACCGTCTCCTTGCCGAGGTAGTGGTCGATCCGGTAGATCTGCGACTCGTTCAGGTAGTTCAGGCACGCGCGGTTGAGCGCCAGCGCGCTCTCGAGGTCGCGGCCGAACGGCTTCTCGATCACGACGCGCGTCCACAGCGGATCGAACGGCCCGTGCACCATGCCGTACTCGCTCAGGTGGCGGATGATCACCTCGAACAGCTCGGCCTTCACGGACAGGTAGAAGAGGTGGTTGCGCGGCAGGCGCGGGTCGGAGTCGAGACGGCCCTTGAACCCGGCGAAGGTGCGCGGGTCGGCCTCGACGTCGCCGAGGTGGTAGTAGATGTGCGGCAGGAAGGCCTCGAGCTCCCCGGGCTGGGGGGGCGTGTGGGCGAACTTCCCCCGATCGACTCGCCCATCCAGGCGCGGAACGACTCGTCGGTGTAGTCGCGCCGCGCGAAGCCGACCACGGCGAACTGGTCGGGCAGCAGCCCCTGGCGGAACAGCGAGAACAGGGCCGGCATCAGCTTGCGGTGGGTCAGGTCGCCGGTGGCCCCGAAGATCGTGAGGGTGAAGGGATCGCGGACACGAAAACCGCCCGACGCAATCCCGGCATGCTGTACGGCCATGGCCACACCCTTCCCTTGGGACCGGCCGCCGGAGCGGCGGCGCATTGCCGACAGTGTACGCGGCGTCGCGCGGGCGTCAAATGCCGGCGCCACGTCCGGGAACCGCCGATGCGCCCCCGCGTGCCGCCGCGGCCGCATTCCCGTTGCCGCGCCCGGCGGGCTGCCGTATCCTTGCCCCCAGCACGGGGGATCCGACGATGATCCGGGAATCGATTGCGGGGCTGGCGGAGGGGCGGGTCCCGTCGCGGGACCAGGCGCGCGACGTGATGCGCGAGATCATGTCGGGCGCGGCGACGCCCGCGCAGATCTCCGCCTACATCACCGCGCTTCGGATCCGCGGCGAGACCGCCGAGGTCATCGCCGGCAGCGCCGAGGCGATGCGCGAGCACTTCACCCCCGTCCCGGCGCCCGAGGGCGTCGTCGTCGACACCTGCGGCACCGGCGGCGACGGCGCGAAGACCTTCAACATCTCCACCGCCGCCGCGTTCGTCGCGGCCGGCGCGGGCGCGGTGGTCGCCAAGCACGGCAACCGCAGCGTCTCCAGCGCGTGCGGCAGCGCGGACGTCCTCGCCGCGCTCGGCGTCAACCTCGACGTGACCCCGTCGGTCATGGCGCGCTGCCTCCGCGAGATCGGCATCGCCTTCCTCTTCGCCCCGGCGCTCCACCCGGCGATGAAGCACGCGATCGGCCCGCGCCGCGAGATCGGCATCCGCACCATCTTCAACATCCTCGGCCCCCTCTCGAATCCCGCCGGCGCCCGGCACGGCGTCCTCGGCGTCTACCACGAGGCCCTGGTCCCCGTCCTCGCCCGCGCGGCGGCGGACCTCGGCGCCGCCCGGCTCTACATCGTCCACGGCTCCGACGGCCTCGACGAGATCACCCTCACCGGCCCCTCGACCATCGGCGAGGTGCGCGACGGGAACGTCCGGGTCTCGACCTTCCACCCGCGCGAGGCCGGCCTTGCGCCGTGCGATCCGGCCGACCTCGCCGGCGGCGACGCCGCGATGAACGCGGCGATCCTGCGCGAGATCCTCGCCGGCGGCGAGGGGCCTCGCCGCGACATCGTCCGGCTCAACGCCGCCGCCGCCATCGCGGCCGCCGGCCTGGCGGAGGGCCTCAGGGATGGCGTGACGAAGGCCGCCGCCGCGATCGACTCCGGCGCCGCGCTGGCCAAGCTCGACGCCCTGGTCCGCATGACCGCCCCCTCGAACCCTCCCCGATGAACGCCCGACCCACCCCGCAGGAGCGCCCATGACCGCCCATCTGACCCGACGCCGCTTCACCGGCTGCGCCCTCGCCCTGGCCAGCTGGACCGCCGCCACCCGTTCCGCCCGCGCCGCGGCCGCGCCGCCCGCCGCCCGGCCGGGCGCGTTCCGCTTCGCCCTCAACGCGGCGACGATCCGCGGGCAGAAGCTCCCGCTCCCCGACCAGCTCCGCGCCGCCGCGGCGGCCGGCTTCGAGGGCTACGAGCCCTGGACCTCCGACCTGCTCGCCTTCCGCGACGGCGGCGGATCGCTGAAGGACCTCGGCAGGGAATGCGCCGGCCGCGGACTGCGCATCGTCAGCGCCATCGGCTTCGCGAAGTGGATCGTCGACGACGACGCCGAGCGCGCCAAGGGAGTCGAGCAGCTCAAGCGCGAGATGGAGGCCCTCGCCGAGCTCGGCGGCACCCACATCGCCGCGCCGCCCTCCGGGGCGACCAAGGCGGACGTGAAGCTCGACCTCGACCGCGTCGCCGAGCGCTACCGCGCCATCCTGACGATCGGCCGCGGCATCGGCGTCCTCCCCCAGATCGAGACGTGGGGCGCCTCCGCGAACCTGAGCCGCGTCTCCGAGGCCGCCTACGTCGCCGCCCAGGCGGGCGACCCCGACGCCTGCGTCCTGGCCGACGCCTACCACATGTACAAGGGCGGCAGCGTCCCTGCCTCGCTGCGCCTGTTCTCCCCGCGCGCCCTCCACTGCTTCCACCTGAACGACTACCCCGCCCAGCCGCCGCGGGAGACCATCAAGGACTCCGACCGCGTCTGGCCGGGCGACGGCGTCGCGCCGCTGGGCGAGATTCTCGGCGCGCTCGCCGCGGGCGGCGGCACCGTCTGGCTCTCGCTCGAACTCTTCAACGCGGCGTACTGGAGGCTCCCGGCCGACGAGGCCTGCCGCACCGGGCTGGCGAAAATGAAGGCCGTCGTCGCGGCCGCGGGCTGAGGTTCGCAGGTTCACAGGTTCAGAGGTTCCGCGTTGGTTGTTGGATGTTGGGTGTTGGTTGTTGGATGTTCGATGTTCGGTGTTCGATGTTCGGTGTTCGCTTTTCGCTGTTCGATGTTCGCATGCGCTTTCTGCTCTACAACATCCGGTACGGGACGGGCGGCACGCCCGGCCGCGGGCCCTTCCAGTTCTTCCGCCGGACCCAGGGCAACCTGGCGGCGATCATCGAGTTCATCCGCTCGGTGAATCCCGACGTGGCGGGGCTGGTGGAGGTCGACGCCGGATCCTACCGCTCGCACCGCCTGAACCAGGCGAAGGCAATCGCCGACGCGCTCGGCCACCACCACGCCTACCGGTCGAAGTACGGGGCCTCGTCGGTCGCGCACCGCATCCCGGTGATGCGCCAGCAGGGCAACGCCTTCGTCGTGCGCGACTCGACCGGCGACATGCGGTTCCACTACTTCACCAAGGGCGTGAAGAAGCTGGTGATCGAGCTGGAACTCGAGGAGGTCGTGATCTTCCTCGTCCACCTCGCGCTGGGCGGGCGGGTCCGGTCGCACCAGTTGCACGACCTCTACGCGCTCGTCAAGGCGTCGCGCAAGCCGGTGATCGTCGCCGGCGACTTCAACACGCTGTGGGGCGAGCACGAGATCCGCCTCTTCCTCGCCGCCTGCGGGCTGACGTCGGCCGATGCCCGCAACCACCCGTCGTTCCCGAGCTGGAAGCCGAGGCGGCACCTGGACTTCATCCTCCACGGCCCGGGCATCATGATCGACCGGTTCGAGATCCCGAAGGTGCAGCTCTCCGACCACCTGCCGCTCGTCTGCGACTTCCACGTCGGATGAGCGCGCCCTCCCCGAGCCCCGCTCCTCCGGCCGGCCCGCGCATGCTGGCGCTGGCGGCGGGCGCCGCCGCCCTGCTCGACGCGGACGCCGCGGACGGCCTCCGCCGCTTCCTCCGCGGGTGCCGCACGGCGGACGGCGCCTTCCGCGGCCGCACCGCGGCATCGGACCTCTACTACACCTCCTTCGGCCTGGCCCTCGCCCGCCTCTTCGGCGAGACCCCGGACGCCCGCGAGGCCGCGTGGCTCCGCGGGTTCGGCGACGGCGCGGGGCTCGACCTCGTCCACTTCGCGTCGCTCGTCCGCTGCCTCGCGCTCGCCGACGCCCTGCCCGACCCCGCCGCATGGCGCAGGCGGCTGGCCGGCTTCCGCCTCCCCGACGGGTCGTGGGCCGCCTCGCGCGGCGGCCCGTCCGGCGGCCCCTACGCCGCGTTCCTGGCGCTCCTCGCGATGGAGGACCTCGGCGGCGCGGACGACCCCGACGCAACGGCCCGGTCCGTCCTCGCCTGCCGGTCGCCCGACGGCGGCTTCCGCGGCGCCCCTTCGAACCCCGCTTCCGCGCCGAGGGTGGGGCCGGGCGGCTCGCCCGGCCGCGCGCAGGATTCAGAGGGCATCTCCCCACCTGCCGATCAGGCTCTGGACGCCCCTCCCCTCGGCGGGGCGAGCCGCCCCGCCCTACCCATCGTCTCCGCGGGGGCCACGTCCGTCACCGCCGCGGCGGTCGTCGTTCTCTCCGCTGCAGGACGCGCCGCGCCACGGGAAATCCTGGATTGGCTGCTCGCCCGGCGCGATCCGCGCGGCGGATGGCTCGGGGGCGCGGACGCGCCCGCGCCGGACCTGCTCTCGACCGCGGTCGCCCTCGCCGCGCTTCGCATCGCCGGCCGGACGGCGCCCGACCCCGTCGAGCCGGACGTCGACTTCATCGAGCGCCACATGCGCCCCGGGGGCGGTTTCGCGGGACACCCCGCCGACCCGGTCGCGGACGTCGAGTACACCTGGTACGCCCTCCTCGCCCTCGGCGCGATCTTCGCCGCGTAGCAGACGAGGGGCGGGGGACGGGACGCGGGAACGAGTGTCGAGTGGCCGGTGTCGAGTGTCGCAACCCGCACATTGGGTTTTTGGTATTGGATGTTGGATGTTGGATGTTGGATGTTGAATCCGCCCCGCCATCGGCCATACTTGGCGGATGCAATCGAAGGAGTTCCCGATGCACAGGTCCCTCGCGTTTGCCGGAATGGTGTGCGCAATGTCCGTCGCGGTCGCGGCCCGGGCGGCGGCCGTGTCCGCCGCGGTCGAGAAGGATGCCGTCCTCGCCGCGATGACCACGGTGGCCGACTGGCAGCACGATTCGCCGTCGAAGCACGCCCCGACCGACTGGACCAAGGGCGCCCTCTTCGCGGGCATGATGGAGCTGGCCCGCATGGCGCCGTCGCCGAAGTACCACGACGCGATGCTCGCGATGGGCCAGTCCACGGAATGGAAGCTCGGGCGCCGCACCTACCACGCCGACGACCACTGCGTCGGCCAGACCTACTGCGAGCTGTTCCTTGCGCACCGCAACCCCGCGATGATCGCGCCGATGCGCGAGCAGTTCGACTTCCTGATGGCCAACCCGAAGGACGACAACCTCGGCTTCAAGCAGAAGGGCGCCACCGACCGCTGGTCCTGGTGCGACTCGCTCTTCATGGCGCCGCCCGCCTGGGTGCGCCTCTCTGTCGCCACCGGCGAACGCAAGTACCTCGACCACGCCAACCGCCTCTGGTGGGTCACATCCGACTACCTGTACGACAAGGAGGAGCATCTCTACTTTCGCGACGACAACTTCTTCGGAAAGAAGGAGGCCAACGGCCGAAAGGTCTTCTGGAGCCGAGGCAACGGGTGGGTCATGGGCGGACTGGTCCGCGTCATCTCCCTTCTTCCGAAGGACTACCCCGACCGCGCGAAGTACGTGCAGCAGTTCAAGGAGATGGCGGCGGCGGTGCTCAAGGCGCAGCAGCCCGACGGCCTGTGGCGGTCGAGCCTGCTCGACCCCGACTCCTACCCGCTCAAGGAGACCAGCGGCACCGGCTTCTTCACCTACGCGCTCGCGTGGGGCGTCAACGAGGGCCTGCTCGACCGCGCCGTCTTCGAGCCCGCCGCCCGCAAGGGATGGGCCGGCCTCGTCGGCTGCATCCGCGACGACGGCAAGCTCGCCCACGTCCAGCCGATCGGCGCCGACCCGAGGAAGTTCGATGCCGAGCTGAGCGAGGTCTACGGCGTCGGCGCGTTCCTGCTCGCCGGCAGCGAGATGTTCCGGATCGCCGGCGGCGTGAAGCCGGCGATCGACGCCAAGCCCGCCGGCGCCGCGGCGCCGGGCGCGAAGCTGCCCCTGCCCGCCATGATCCCCGGCGGCCCGCCGAAGGGCAGCGCCGGCGCGATGACCGGCGAGGGCCGCGCGTTCGGCCGGCACGTGCCCGAACGCAAGGACGACTTCGCGTGGGAGAACGACCGCATCGTCTTCCGGATGTACGGCCCGGCGCTGGAGGCGACCGGCGAGATCAGCAGCGGCATCGACGTCTGGGTCAAGAACGTCCGGAAGCCGGTCATCGACGACTGGTTCAAGGGCGGCGACTACCACAAGGACCACGGCGAGGGCGGCGACTTCTACAAGGTCGGCCCGACCTGCGGCTGCGGCGGGATCGCGATCCGCGACGGCGCGGCGCTGCATTACTCGAAGAACTGGACGAAGCACCGCGTGATCGAGAACGGCCCCGACAAGGTCGTCTTCGAACTCGAGTACGCGCCGTGGAAGGCCGGCGGACGGACGGTCCGCGAGACCAAGCGCATCTGCCTCGAGAAGGGCTCGAACCTGAACCGCATCGAAAGCCGCTTCGAGGTCGAACCGGCCGGCGACCTGCCCGTCGCGATCGGCATCGTCGAGCGGCCCGGCGAGGGGAAGGCGCTGATGGACAAGGCCGCCGGCGTGCTCACCTACGGCGAGCCCGAGGCGAAGCCCAACGGCCGCATCCTCTGCGCGGTCGTCGCGAACCCGGCGCAGATCACCGACATCGTCCGCGCCACCGGCCACCACCTGGTCCACGTGACCGTGAAGCCGGGCGAGCCGCTCGTCTACTACGCCGGCGCCGGCTGGTCGAAGGGCGATTTCCCGACGATCAAGTCGTGGGAGACGTACGTGCAGGAGTTCGCGAAGAAGGCGTTTTGACATGAAGACCATCCGCGCCGCCGACGACATCCGCTACCGCCGCATGACCACCGACGAGATGCGGGGGCATTTCCTGATTCCCGGCCTTTTCCGCCCGGGCGCGGCGGAGCTGGTCTACACGGACGTCGACCGCGCGGTCGTCGGCGGACTCGTTCCGACCACCGCCCCGCTTCGGCTCGAGGGCGGGCGCGAGATGGCCTGCACCCACTTCTGCGACCGGCGCGAGGCGGGCGTGCTGAACCTCGGCGCGCCGGGGACCGTCACCGTGGACGGCCGCGCCTTCCGCATGGCGCCTCGCGAGTGCCTCTACATCGGCCGCGGCAGCCGCGAGATCGTCTTCGCGAGCGACGGCCCCGCCGCCCCGGCGCAGTTCTACCTGCTCTCCTACCCCGCCCACGCCGCGCATCCGACGGCGCACGCCGGCATCGACAAGGCCAACCGCGTCGAACTGGGATCGGCGAAGGACGCCAACCGCCGCACGATCTTCCAGTTCATCCACGAGAAGGGCATCCCGAGCTGCCAGCTCGTCATGGGCTTCACGGAACTCCACGAGGGCAGCGTGTGGAACACCTACCCGCCCCACACCCACGACCGGCGCACCGAGGTCTACTGCTATTTCGACCTGCCCGCCGGCGGCGCGGTGCTGCACCTCTTCGGCCGGCCCGAGGAGACGCGCCACCTCGTCGTGCGCGAGAAGGACGCCGTCCTCTCCCCGCCCTGGTCCATCCACTCCGGCGTCGGCACCGGCGCCTACCGCTTCGCCTGGGGCATGGGCGGCGAGAACCAGGTGTTCGACGACATGGACAAGGTGGGAGACGGAACCTTGAAGTGAACGCCGAACACCGAACATCGAACACCGAACGGGGAGCGGCGGAGTCAACATCCAACCTCCAACGTCCAACAACCAACATCCAACAGCCTTGAAGGCGGTGTTTGATCTGGGCGAGCGGCTCTTGAACTATGGAGCCGCGGTCATCCGCGTCTGCAATCAGGTGCGTCCTTCCCGGGCAGGCCAGCACGTCGCAGATCAGCTGCTGCGTGCCGGGACGTCGCCGCTCTTCAATCATGGGGAGGCCGACGCAGCCGAATCGCCGGCTGACTTCGTTCACAAGATGTCGATCTGCCTGAAGGAACTCCGCGAGTCCCGCCGCGCACTTCAACTCATCCGGCGCGTCCCACTGGTCGACAAGTTCGAGCCGGTCGACGATCTCCTTTCCGAGACCGAGGAGTTGATCCGCATCTTCTTCACGAGTATCCGCACGGCGAAGTCCAAGGTCCTTCGGGAACCCGGCGCAGACTACGTCACGCCGCCGGACACCGGAGGCTCCGATTGAATCCGTCCTTGGGCTGGCGTTCGATGGCTGCATCGTTGGATGTTGGGTGTTGAATGCTCGGTGTTGGATGGTGGATGTTGGCTGTTGGATATTGGATGTTGAAAGGAAACCAATGATTCTGGAGCAGTTCTCTCTGGGCAAGCGCGTGGCCCTGGTCACCGGCGCCGGCCGCGGTCTCGGGCAGGGCATGGCGCTCGCACTCGCCGAGGCGGGGGCCGACGTGGCGGCGGTGGATGTGATCGACTGCGCCGACACCGCGGCGGCCCCGCGGCGCAGATCCGCGCGATGGGCCGGCGGTGCGAACCGATCGCGGCGGACCTGACCGCGCCGGGCGCGCCGGCGAAGGCCGTCGAGACCGCGGTCGCCGCCCTCGGCCGGCTCGATATCCTCGTCAACAACGCCGGGATCATCCGCCGGACCGACTTCCTCGACTTCTCCGAGAAGGACTGGGACGACGTGATGAACCTCAACATCCGCGCGGTCTTCCTGCTCAGCCAGGCCGCCGCGCGGCAGATGGTGAAGCAGGGCGGCGGCGGCAAGATCGTCAGCGTCGCCTCGATGCTCTCGTTCCAGGGCGGCATCCGCGTGCCGTCCTACACCGCGTCGAAGAGCGGCGTGATGGGCCTGACCCGCCTGATGGCCTGCGAGCTGGGGCCGAAGGGCATCCAGTGCAACGCGATCGCGCCGGGCTACATGGCGACCGACAACACCGTCGCGCTGCGGGCGGACGAGAAGCGCAACGCCGCGATCCTCGAGCGAATCCCGGCCGGGCGCTGGGGCACGCCGGACGACCTCAAGGGGACGGTCGTCTTCCTGGCCTCCCGGGCCTCCGACTACGTCAACGGCTACACGATCGCGGTGGACGGCGGATGGCTCGCGCGATGACAGGGCCGCGGGCATCGTTCGAGCGGCCGGGCCGGCCGAACGCGGGACCCGCACGCGCGTCTTTTTCCAACCCTTGGACATCCTCCTCCGCGTCCCGTCCAACCCTTGGAAGCCGTCCTTGGCGATCAGCGATTGCCGGTTGGCTATCCGCCGCCGCCTCGGCGGCGGCCGCGGCGGATTACACGGTGGTGCTCTCCGAAACGACCGCCCGCGATCCCGGCTGGGCCGCGGTCGCCGCGGCGCTGCAGGCGAAGCACGGCGGCCGGCGGATCACCTGGGGCGGTTCCGTCACGAACGCGCTGCCGGCCCTCCGCGCGGCCTTCCCGCGCCGCGCCTGCTTCGTCACGCGGCCGCAGGAGGCGACGCGCGAGTACGTCGCCCAGGTGCATCGCCTGATGCGCGCGCTCGACGACGACCCCTGGGGCGACTGCCTGGGGGGCATCCTGACCGGCCACGACGCCTCCAACGCTCTGGCGATCGCGCAGACCGCGGCCCCGCTGACCATCCGCAAGGGCGCGGGCGGCACCTCGATCCCGCTCGGCCGCATGCCGGAGGGGATCTGGTACGACGAGGGCCGCAGGGGCCACGCGGTGGAGAAGCGCGCGGGCGGCGAGCCGCGCGACGTCGAGGCGCCGGGCGACACGACGAGTACGCTGGTCGACCTGCTCAACGGCGGCACGGTCGACCTCTTCGTCACCTCCGGCCACGCGACGGAGCGCGACTGGCAGATCGGCTACAGCTACCGCAACGGGCACTTCCGCTCGAAGGCCGGCCGGATGCGCGGGGTCGATACCTTCGGCGGCGAGCACGAGGTCCGCTCGACGAACCCCAAGGTGTACCTGCCGGTCGGCAACTGCCTGATGGGCCACATCGACGGCCCCGACGCCATGGCGCTGGCCTGGATGAACGCGGCGGGCGTCCGCCAGATGATCGGCTACACGGTGCCGACGTGGTTCGGCTACATGGGCTGGGGCGTGCTCGACTACTTCGTCGACCAACCCGGCCGCTTCACGCTCGCCGAAGCCTTCTTTGTTAACCAGCAGGCGCTGCTCGCGGAGCTGCAGCGGAACCCGGCGTCGAAGGGCCACCGCTTCGACCGCGACGTCGTGGCCTTCTACGGCGACCCCGGCTGGGAGGCCCGCATGGCCGACGGCCCCCGCAACTGGGAGCAGGCGCTCGATCGCGCGGGCAACCGCTTCACGTTCACGATCCGCCCGAACCTCGGCGCCGCCTCGTTCGGCGTGGCCGACGGCAACGGATCCCAGCGCGGCGGGCGCCCCTTCGTCCAACTCCTGCCCGTCCGCATCGGCCCGGCGACGGTGGTCGAGGGCGCCGACTTCGCCCCGGTCATCACGGACGACTTCCTCCTCGTCCCCCACCCCGGCGCCTGCGACACGAACCGCGCCTACCGCATCGTCTTCGACGCCGCGCCTCGCTGACCGGATTGGATGCCTGACGTTGGGCGTTGGCTGTTGAGTCCTCCTGTTCGGCGTTCGGTGTCCGTCGTTCGGTGTTCGATGTTCGATGTTCGATGTTCGGTGTTCGATGTTCGGTGTTCGCTGTCCCCTTTGGGGTTTCCGCCATCCGTCCGATCGCCTACAGTCGCCCCCGGAGGCTTGCGCATGACGAAACGGACGATCGGCTGGGCGGCGGCGGTGGCGGCATGGATCGGCGGGGCGGCGATGGCGGCCGGACCGTCGGAGCGGCCGAACATCCTGTTCTGCATCGCGGACGACATGTCCTTCCCGCACGCGGGCGCCTACGGCTGCGCGTGGGTGAAGACGCCGGCGTTCGACCGGGTGGCCCGCGAGGGCCTTCTGTTCACGCGCTGCTACACGCCGAACGCGAAGTGCGCGCCGTCGCGCTCCTGCGTGCTGACCGGCCGCAACTCGTGGCAGCTCGGCGCCGCGGCGAACCACGTGCCGCACTTCCCGAAGGAGTTCCGCACCTACGCCGAGGCGCTGGCGTCGAACGGATGGCACGTCGGCTGCACCGCGAAGGGCTGGGCGCCGGGCAACCCGGGCGGACGGCAGCTCACCGGCGCGCCGTTCAACCGGCGGACGGCCCCGCCGCCGACCCCGGGCATCGGGAGGAACGACTACGCCGGGAACTTCCGCGACTTCCTCGACGCTCGGCCGGCCGGCACGCCGTTCTGTTTCTGGTACGGCTCGACCGAGCCCCACCGGGCCTACACATACGGATCGTCCGTCGCCAAGGGCGGGAAGAAGCCCGCGGAAGTCGACCGCGTTCCGGCGTTCTGGCCCGACACGGAGGTCACGCGCACGGACCTGCTGGACTACGCCTTCGAGATCGAGCACTTCGACCGCCACCTCGGCCGGATGCTCGACCTGCTCGCCGAGCGCGGCGAACTGGACACCACGCTCGTCGTCGTCACGGCGGACAACGGCCTCCCCTTCCCGCGCTGCAAGGGCAACGCCTACGAGCTGTCCAACCACATGCCGCTCGCGGTCCGCTGGGCGAAGGGCATCCGCAACCCGGGCCGGCGCGTGGAGGCCTACGTCAGCTTCATCGACTTCGCCCCGACCTTCCTCGACGTCGCCGGCCTCGCGCCCGCCGCCGCCGGGATGGCGCCGGTCGCCGGACGCAGCCTGACCGACCTGTTCCGCGACGCGCCCTCCGGCCCGCCCCGCGACCGCGTGCTGATCGGGATGGAGCGCCACGACATGGGGCGCCCGCACGACTGGGGCTATCCCGCACGCGGGATCTTCCAGGATGGCTGGCTCTACCTGCGCAACCACGAGCCGATGCGCTGGCCGGCCGGCAACCCGGAGACCGGCTATCTCAACGCCGACGGCGGCGCGACGAAGACCCTCCTGCTCGACGCGCGTCGCGCCGGCGGCGCCGAGGCGTGGCGGCTCTGGGAGATGAACTTCGGCCGGCGGCCCGCGGAGGAGGTCTACCACGTCGACGCCGACCCCGACTGCATCACCAACCTCGCCGGACAGGCCGGCTGCGCCGCGCGGGTCGATGCGATGCGGTCGCGGATGGAGCGCGAGTTGAAGGACCAGGGCGACCTCCGCATGGAGGGCCGCGGCCGGGAGTACGAGGCCTTCCCCTACGCCGAGGCGGCCCACCTCGATTTCTACGCGCGGTGGTTCGCGACCCGCGACGTCAAGGCCGGATGGGTCGAGCCGGCGGACGCGGAGACGGACTTCTACCGCGCGGCGCCGTCGATCGCCCGCTTCGAGGCGTCGTCCGCGCCGGACGGCGGCACGGCGCTTTCGTGGTCCGTCGGCGGCGCGCCGGAATCGTGCGCGACCGAGCTTCGGATCGATCCGGACGTCGGCTTCCTCGCCGACGACTCCGGCACCGTCACCGTGCGGCCGGCCGCCGGCGCGCGCTACACGCTGACCGCCCTCAACCCGCGCGGGACGAACACCGCGACGGTCACCGTGCGGCCCCGGTAGGCGCCGTCACAGCAGGAAGTAGGTCACGAGCAGGATCGTGGCCACCCCCGCCTCGGCGCGAGCGATGCGTCCGATGGGAATGCCGGGGATCGCCTTCTGCCAGTACGCCAGGCCGAGAAGGCCGACGAGCGCGTCGACGGCCAGGGCCACGCCCAGCCAGAAGACGAGCGTCTTCACGGCGCCCCGGAGCCGGCCGCCGCGCCCCCGCCCACCGGCGGCAGGAGCCGCGCGGCGAGCGCGGCCTTGAAGGCCTCGACGCCGTCGCCCGTCGCGGCGGCCATTTCCACCGGCGTCACGCCGGTCCGCACGACGAACTCCCGGAGGAACTGCGCCGACTCGGGCACGTCCATCTTGTTCGCGACGGTCATGAACCCGCGGTCCGCGAGATCGCGGCTGTAGAGCTCGAGCTCGCGGCGGAGGCTGAAGTAGTCGTCCGCCGGGTGCCGCCCGTCGGTGCCGGCCATGTCGATCAGGATCACGAGGAACTTCGTGCGCTCGATGTGCCGCAGGAAGTCGTGGCCGAGGCCGACGCCCTGGTGCGCCCCGGCGATCAACCCGGGGATGTCGGCGATGCGGAGCGTCCGGTAGTCGTCGTACTCGATGATGCCGATGTTCGGGTGGAGCGTGGTGAACGGGTACGGGGCGACCTTCGGGCGCGCCCGGCTCACGCGGCCGATCAGCGTGGACTTCCCGGCGTTCGGGAAGCCGACGAGGCCGATGTCCGAGATCAGCTTGAGCTCGAGGCGCAGCTTCCGCTCCTCGCCCTCCTCGCCCGGCGTGCACTCGCGCGGCGCCTGGTGGGTCGAGGTCTTGAAGTGCATGTTCCCCAGGCCGCCCTTGCCGCCCTTGGCGCCTGGTGGGTCGAGGTCTTGAAGTGCATGTTCCCCAGGCCGCCCTTGCCGCCCTTGCCGACCACGAGCGTCTGGCCGGGCTCGAGGATCTCGCCGATCCACTCCTCGGACTGCAGGTCCGTCACCTCGGTGCCGCACGGAACCTTGATGAGACAGTCCGCGCCGGCGTGGCCGTACTGCTGCTTGCCGCGGCCGGGCTCCCCCGGCTGCGCGCGATGGTTGGGCTGGTAGTAGAGATGGAGGAGCGAGTCGACGTCCTTGTCGCCGACCAGGATCACGTCGCCCCCGCGGCCCCCGTCGCCGCCGTCCGGCCCGCCGTACGGGACGAATTTCTCGCGCCGGAACGTGGCAACCCCGTTGCCGCCCCCGCCGGCGCGCACGTGGATCTGCACGCGGTCGATGAAGGTCGGGGCTTTCATGGGGATCGGGGGAGTTCGGGACGGTCGGACGCGGTCACCGCAAACGAAGCGGGCGGGCCGACGCCCGCCCGCAGGTGGTCCGGCCCGCGATGCGTCAGCCCGCGGCGGCCACGATGTTGACGCGGCGGCCCTCGCGGTCGAACGCGACGGTGCCGTCGATCTTCGCGAAAAGCGAGAAATCGCGGCCCATCCCGACGTTGCTGCCCGCGTTGATCTTCGTGCCGCGCTGGCGGACGAGGATGCTGCCCGCCGTGACGGTCTGGCCCGAGAACCGCTTCACGCCGAGGCGATGGCTGTTGCTGTCGCGGCCGTTCCGACTTGTGCCTTGACCCTTCTTGTGTGCCATGGTCGTCTCCCGGGGTTCAGCCCGCGCGGATCGCCGCGACCTTGACCGCCGTGAGGCTCTGGCGGTGCCCGATCGTCTTCGTGTAACCCTTGCGGCGTTTCTTCTTGAACGACAGAACCTTGCGGTCACGGAACTGCTCGATCACGTCGAGGTCCACCGCGGCTCCGGCGACACGCGGCGTGCCGACCCCCTGAGGGTGGTCCCGTCCGAGACGGCCAGCACGGTGTCCACCGTGATCTTCGCCCCGGCCTCGGCGCCCACCTTCTCGATGTCGAGGGTGTCGCCCTTCTGAACGCGGTACTGCTTCCCGCCCGTTTCGATCACCGCATAGGGTTCCATTGGATCGTCCTCTGTCGCGCGCGACCCTGCGCGCAAAGCCAAGCATCCTATTCGATGCCCCGGCGGCTGTCAATCCGCGATGCGATAGACATGCGTCTTGGTGCGCAGGATCAACGCCCGGCCGTCGACCGCCGGCGAGGCCATGAACCCCTCGTCCAGCCGGTTCGTGGCGACCGGGACGAACGAGCGGCCCGCCTTCGCCACCGTGGTCTTGCCCTGCTGGCTGCAGAAGTAGAGGAGCCCGTCCGCGAGGATCGGCGAAGCGGCGTAGTTGCCCCCGATGCGCTCCTTCCAGACCTCCTCGCCCGTCGCGGCCTCGAGGCACTGGATCCCGCCGTCCTCGCCGGTCAGGACAATCCGGTCGTCGACGACGATCGGCGACGGGATGCGCGGGATGTTCTTCACGGCCTTCCACGCGACGTGGCTCGAGGTGACGTCGCCCTGGCCGTCCGGCCGGACCGCCCACAACTCCGACTTGCCCGCCCCCGAACTGAGGAAGACCAGGCCCTGGTGGAAGACGGGCCGCGCCGCGGCCGAGTACTGCGGATAGACGATCTTCCACAGCTCGCGCCCCGTCTCCGCGTCGTAGCCGTAGGCGGCCTTCGCGCCGACGGTGAAGAGCTGCGGCCGCCCGCCGACGTCCCCGACGAACGGCGTCGAGTAGGCCTTGCGGAGGTCGCCCTCCTTGAACGGCAGCCCGTCCGGCCCGAGGTCGTTCCACTCGGCCGTGCGGTCGGTCTTCCAGACCGTGCGTTTTCGACGTACTGCACGTCGACGCCGTCCATCGTCAGGATCAGCCGATCGCGGAACATCACCGGCGACGACCCGGGGCCCCGGTAGTGCCGGCACGGAAGGTCGGTGCGCTGCCAGATCACGGCGCCCGTGTCCGCATCGAGGCACGCGGTGCCGTAGCTGCCGAAATGGACGTAGACGCGGCCGGGCTCGATCGCGGGCGACGGCGAGGCGTAACCGTTCATCTCGTTGCCGAGGGGCTCGGGGTTGTCGCTGTGGAAGATGCGGCCGTTGAAGCGGACCGCCCCCGTCGCGGCGTCGAGGCAGACGGCGAAGAAGTCGTGCCCATCGACCGACGCCGTGGTCAGCCAGATGCGGCCGTCGAGGACGACCGGCGTCGACCAGCCCTTGTGCGGGATCGGCGTCTTCCAGGCGACGTTGTGGGTCTCGCTCCATTCGACCGGGAGCCGCCCCGCCCCCTTCGGCACGTGACCGTCGCCCGTCGGCCCGCGGAACTCGGGCCACGCCGCCGACGCGCCCGCCGCCCACCCCCACGCCACCACCGCAAGAACGGCCGATGTCCGGATCATCCGTGTCTCCTCCCGTCCGGCCCGCCGCCGGACGGCGCGGCCATCCTAGCGGCCGCGCACACCGCCGTCCACCCGGACGGCGAAAGGCCCCCGATCCGGCCATCACCCCGCGCAGGATCGGCGGTGGCCCCGCAGGGTGGTCATCACGCTCCGCGTGATGACCATCCGGATTGTGGAGATGTCCTCACGCGGAGCGTGAGGACTACGTTGGCGCCCGCCCCTCCGGCCATCACCCCGCGCAGGATCGGCGGTGGCCCCGCAGGGTGGTCATCACGCTCCGCGTGATGACCATATCCGGATTGTGGAGATGTCCTCACGCAGAGCGTGAGGACTACGTTGGCGCCCGCCCCCGGCCGTCACCCTGCGCAGGACCGGAGATGCGCCCCTCGCACACGGCTCCGCGGGCGCGATCAGCCCGCCAACCGGAACGTGTCGGGCAGCAGCGTGCCCAGGCGGCGGAGGACGGTACGCGCGCCGCGGCGCGACGGACGGATCCAGACCGGCGTCGCCGGTCCGGCGAACTCGGCCAGAACCTGCCGACACGCCCCGCACGGGAACGGCGACTGCGGCCCGGATGCCGTGATCGCGACCGCGGTGATCCGCTTCGCGCCGGCGGCGACCGCGGCGAAGACCGCGTTGCGCTCGGCGCAGATCGTCAGACCGTAGGACGCATTCTCGACGTTGCAGCCGGCGAAGATGCGGCCGTCCTCCGTCCGCACCGCCGCGCCGACGCGGAACTTCGAGTACGGCGCGTGCGCGTTGCGCATCGCCGCCGAAGCCGCCGCGAGCAGGGTCTCCCTCTCCGTCCTCACGTCCGTCCTCCCTCTCCCTTCGCGAACGCCTTCTGCCAGAACGCCGCCACCAGGGCGCGGATGTTGGACATCGCGTCCTCGGCGACCGTCGTCACCTCGGCGTGGTCCAGGTCGCCGGAGCCCAGCCCGGCCGCGGCGTTCGTGATGCACGTCAGGCCCGCGACCTCGATCCCGGCCGCGTGGGCCAGCACCGCCTCGGGAACGGTGGACATGCCCACCGCGTCCGCGCCCAGCCGCCCGTAGGCATGCACCTCGGACGGCGTCTCATAGGCGGGCCCCGACACGGCCAGGTAGACGCCCTCGAGAACCGACAGCCCGGCCGTCTGCGCCGCCGCGTGCAGCGCCTTGCGGAGACGCGGTCCGTAGACCCGCGTCATGTCGGGGAAGCGCGGCCCCCATCCCGGATGGTGCGGCCCGACGAGCGGGCTCGCGCCCATCAGGTTGATGTGGTCGCGGACGATCATCAGGTCGCCCGGCCGGAAGCCCTCGGCGATGCCGCCGGCCGCGTTGGTGAGCAGAAGCATGCGGGCGCCGGCGTGCTTCAGGATGGCGACGGGGGCCGCGATGGGCGTCCACCCGAGCCCCTCGTAGTAGTGGCGGCGCCCCTGGAAGACGAACAGCTCGCCCGCCGCGCACCGCGCCCGGGCCAGCCGCCCCGCGTGGCCGACGACGCCCGGCTCGCCGAGGCCCGGGATCTCGGCGTAGCTCATCGTGTCGAGGATCTCGCACGCCTCGACCGCCCCGCTCCACCCGGAGCCGAGGATCATGCCGCCGACGGGCTTCGCGTCCGGCCAGCGAGCCGCCACGGCCTCGGCGGACTTCTCCAGGAGATCCATGTTCATGCGATCCGCTCGATGATCAGCGCCGGCGGTTCCACCGGCCGGTCGGAGAAGATGAAGGCCCCCGAGAGCAGCCGCTTCGCCTCCGCGAGGCGTCCCTCGTCGTTGGCGTGCACGACCGCGAGGATCCGGCCCTTCTCGACTCGTTCGCCGATCTTCGCAAGACCCGACACGCCGACGGCCGGGTCGACGCGGTCCTCGGTCCGCGTCCGCCCCGCCCCCAGCACGACGCAGGCGCGGCCGACGCGCTCGGCGTCGACGCCGCCGATCCAGCCGGTCGTCGGCGCGGCGAGCGGGGCCTGGATCGACGCGGCGGGCAGGCGGTTGAAGTCATCGAGCGCCTCCGCATCGCCGCCCTGCGCCCGCACCATGGCCCGGAACTTCGCCATCGCCGCCCCGCTGCGGATCGCCTCGCGCAGCCGGTCGACCGCCTCCGCCGGCGACGCGGCGACGCCGGCCATCTGCAGCAGCTCCGCGCCGAGCGTCAGCGTCAGCAGCTCGACGTCCGCCGGTCCTCGGCCCAGCAGCACCTCGACGCTCTCGACGATCTCCAGCGCGTTGCCCGCGGCGCGCCCCAGCGGCTGGTTCATGTCCGTGACCAGCGCGCGGACCGACTTCCCCATCGCGCGGGCCGTCCGCACCAGCGCCCCGGCCAGCTCGCGCGCCGACTCCGGCGTCTTCATGAACGCCCCGCGGCCGCACTTCACGTCCAGCACGAGATGATCGACGCCCTCGGCCAGCTTCTTCGACAGGATGCTGGAGACGATCAGGGGGACCGACGGCACCGTCGCCGTGACGTCGCGCAGCGCGTAGAGCTTGCGGTCCGCCGGCGCCAGCCGCGCGGTCTGGCCGGACATCGCGCAGCCGACGTCCCGCAGCACGGCGAGGAACTGCTCCTCCGGCAGACGCACGTTGAAGCCGGGGATCGACTCGAGCTTGTCGAGCGTGCCGCCGGTGATGCCCAAGCCCCGGCCGGAGATCATCGGGACGGCCACGCCGCACGCGGCGAGCAGCGGGGCGAGCGGAAGCGAGATCTTGTCGCCCACGCCGCCGGTGGAGTGCTTGTCGACCTTCGGCAGCGGGATCGCGGACGTGTCGAGGATGTCGCCGGACCGCATCATCGCGTCGGTGAGGATCGCGGTCTCGTCCTCGCTCATGCCGCGGAAGAAGACGGCCATGGCGAACGCGGCCATCTGGTAGTCGGGAATGTCGCCGCGGGTGTAGCCCTCGACGAATTCGCGGATCTCGTCCCCCGTCAGCCCCTGCCCGTCGCGCTTCTTCTCGATGATCCACTGCGGTATCACGCCGGCACCTCCGCGCGTTGCGCCGCGACTATGTCACAGTCGCCCGCCCCGCGCCACACTCCCCGCAGGCAGGAAGGGCAAGTGTCAGGTGTCGAGTGTCGGGGAGGAGGAGTTCCGGGCCTTCGCCCTCCGCTCTCCGCCCTTCGCTCTCCGCTCTCCGCTCTTCGCTCTGTGCTCTCCGCTCTCCGCTCGCGCGGCGGGCGGGCGCCTGGATTCGGGCGGTCGCGGCAGGGAATTCTCGACGACGGGGCACGCCCCGGTCCGCCTGGGGGCAGTCGCAGGCGCAGCCGCCGCCCGCGCTCGGGCGCACCTCGCGTCGGATCGAGACCACGGCGTACGCCAGGGCCCCGACCACCAGCAGCGCGATCACGATCGTTTCCACGCCCCACCCTACCGCCGAACGGCCCCCCCGCAAGCCCCCGGCGCGCGCCGACTGGAAACTCCGCGGTCCGGCCGTAGATTGGCGGACCAACGAGAGGAAACCGACAATGACACTGAACCGACGCACATTCCTGACCCTTGCCGGCGCGGGCGCGGCCCTCGCTCCCCAATTCCCGTCGATGAACTGGAAATCGACGGGACCCGGTGTAGGTTGCGCGCAGACGACGACAACGAACAACGAACAAAGGAGAACTACCATGGCCCACGAACTGCCCAAGCTTCCGTACGCGGTGGATGCGCTCGAGCCCCACGTCGACGCGAAGACGATGGAGATCCACCACGGGAAGCACCACGCGACCTACGTGACCAACCTCAACGCGGCGCTGGACAAGCATCCGGCGCTCAAGGACAAGTCGCTCGAGGCCCTGCTCGGCAACCTCGCCGCGGTCCCGGAGGACATTCGCGCCGTGGTCCGAAACAGCGGCGGCGGCGTGCTCAACCACAACCACTTCTGGCAGTGGATGACGCCCAAGAGCGCCGGCAAGCCGTCGGGCGAGCTGGCGAAAAA
>VGWF01000053.1 GCA_016873715.1 Lentisphaerota bacterium
GCACAATCTCCTCAACAAGGATCTGTATATGGCTTACCTGAGCACCACCGATGATAAGATGTATGCCCCTACCGGGGCCAACCTTGGGGATTGCGTCGACTATGCCGAGATGAAGGACGCGAAAACCAAAGTGCAGGTGCTGGCCACAGAAGATCAATCCGGCGAGAAGACAGGTCCAATCGTTGATTACGTCCACCATGCGAATTACCTGGAAGACGGAAAGTTCTTTGTCACCTGCAACAACATGAGCAAGAAGAACGACAAGCAGTCCCTGCTGTGGGCACGGTGGACGGGCGAAGATTGGAAGCATGGCGTTATTGAGGAAAAGCCGTTCAAAGAAGAGCTCACAAGGTATAGCTGCGTTCAGCAAGTGAGGGGTAGTCATTTCCGAGTTTCGATCATCGATGATACGAAGGCGCGAGTGAGAATCAAGGAAACCAAAGATGCTGGCGAGACGTGGGCGCAGGTTCACGAAGAGGTCCTCGATACCCAAGGACGAGAGATCAATTGCGCAGACTTCGTCTTGCCTTACAGGCCGGGCTATCCCCAGATCATGGTTACCACCACTCCTACGGGTACGTCGTTACACGATACGAACCCCAAAGGCGATTTCCCGATCTGGGCCATGGGAGACGGCAGCGCAGAATAGGGGAGCCGAAACGGCCTTGAGGCGCGTGCCGTCCGATCGATCCTCCCGCGTGGTTCCGGCTGGCCCGGGGATCCCGGCCCCCCGTGCCGATTGACACGAAGACCCGTCGCGGCGATTCTACGCCCGTACACGGCGTGGACGTGCGCGAGGAGATGCGCGGCGTCGGGGCGTCGGTCACGAGGGTCGGGTGCCGCTTCGGCGGCGGGAGGAATGCAGGCATGCAGGCACGACGGTGGGTCCTCGGGGCGGTCGGTGCGATGGCGGTTGCGATCCTGGCGAACGGCGCATGCGCGGGGCCGCGCGTGACCATCGACGATGAAACCTGGATGGAGTTCGGTTTCCTGGGCCAGGTGCATGCCACCTGGACGGAGGATGCCACCGACGAGACGGACTTCTTCCTGCGTCGCGCGCGGATCATCCTGTCCGGCCAGGTGATGGACGGCGTGAAGTTCTTCGCCGAGACCGACAACGACAACGCCGGCAAGAATGGCGTCGGCAGCGTCTCGACGGACATCCAGGACGCCTTCCTCGACGTGCGCCTGCCCGTGGCGACGAACCACTGGATCAAGGCGGGGTTGATCCTGCTTCCGTTCTCGTTCGAGAGCCGCGCCGGGGCGACAACGCTTCTCGGCAACGACTACAACGTCGAGGCGATCAAGCTGGTGAACACGTTCGTGTGGCGCGACTACGGCGCCGAGGTCCACGGCCACTTCCTCGACCAGCGCCTCGCCTACTTCGCCGGCGTCTTCGACGGCTACGACACGACGGGAAGCACGAAGAACGACGACGCCGACCTGCGCGTGACCGGCCACCTGGCGGTGAACGTGATCGGGAAGGCCGAGACGGGATGGTTCTTCTCCCAGAACCGGTTGGGCAAGGCGGGCAACTACGTCTCGATCGGCGCGGGCTACGACGCGCAGAACGACGCATCGCTCATCCTGCCGGTCGTTCCGGAGGGCGAGCCGCCCTCGACCGAGCCGGGCCGGGTGGTGGACTCGGAGAACTACGTCGTCGACCTGCAGTCGGGATACGACCTCGGCCCCTGCGGGCTCACGCTCAACGCGGCGTGGTACGAGTGGGACAACTCGGCGTTCGAGGGCAGCACCGCCTTCGTCGAGACGGGCGTGCTCGTGGGCCGGACGATGGTCACGGGCAAGTTCGTGACGCAGGACCCGGACATCGCGGCGACGGTCGAGGACTTCGTGGTCGGCCTGCACTTCTTCGGCAAGGGGCACAACGTCCGCGGCGGCGTCGAGTACCGCTGGGGCGACAGCCCGGACCAGGTGCTGGTGGGCGTGCAGTTCCTGCTGTGATCCCAGGGCGCGAGGTCGCCGTCGGAACCCGACTCCCGCCGGACCAACCGGCGAAGGAGTCCTGACAGGCTGCGCGCGAACAGGCCCCGGGCGCGGGAATCGAGGCGGGCGGAAGGCTCGTCGAGCATTGCCGGCCGCCCCTGCGGTTCACCGGCCACCACCACCGGCGGATCGTCCGGCTTCTCCGGGGGGGCCGCGGGCCCGGTCAGGGTGGTCCGAACGGCTCGCGGTGCGGCTGGCCGGCCTCGTAGAGACGGATCCGCTCGGCCAGGGCGTCGGCGAGGGCCGTCTGGCCGGTTCGCCGCGCGAGGTCGAGCCCCTTGCGCGCCCAGTCGGCGGCCTTGTCGAAGTTGCCCGATTCCGCGTGGGCGGCGCCGAGGGTGTCGAGGACGGCCGGGTCGCTCCCGCGGGTCAGAGCAAACGCCTTCTCCGCTGCCCGCAGGGCCTCGGCGGCGTCGCGCACGCCGGGATCCTCGCTGGTCGCGAGCGCCCAGGCGAGGTTGTTCAGGGCCTGGGGATCCTCGGGGTTCCGGCGCGCCTCCTCCGCGCAGGAGCGGACGAACTCCCGGAGCGGTTCGAGCAACTCCTGGCGCTTGGGGGCGGCGGGCGCCGCCGACGGTGGCAGCGGAGGCGGGGTGGCGGACCGATCGGCCGCCGGGGCTTCCGGCACGGATTCGAGGTCCAGCTTGATGCCGGAGGCGGCGAAGCGGCGGAGGAGGCCCGACTTGTCGACGGCCTTGGCGTAGGCCTCGCGGGGGGCGATCAGGCCGCGCTTCACCAGGTCGAGGAACGCGTCGTTGAACGTCTGCATGCCGACGCTGGCGCCCGTCTCGATCGAGGACCCGATCAGGTGGGTTTTGCCCTCGCGGATGTTGCTGGCGACCGCCGTCGTGGACACGAGGACCTCCATCGCGGCGACGCGTCCCTTCGGAATACGCTTGCAGAGGGTCTGCGCGACGACCCCCTTGAGCGAATCGGCCAGCATGGTGCGGATCTGGTTCTGCTGGTTCGGGGGGAACTTGTCGACGATGCGGTTGACCGTCGAGACCGCGGTGTTCGTGTGGAGGGTGCAGAGCACCAGGTGGCCGGTCTCGGCGGTCTCGATCGCGATCTCCATCGTCTCGAGGTCGCGGACTTCGCCGACGAGCACGATGTCGGGATCCTCGCGCAGGGCGGCGCGGAGCGCCGAGGCGAAGTTCTTCGTGTGGGAATGGACCTCGCGCTGGTTGATCAGGCAGCGGCGCGGTCGATGGACGAACTCGATCGGGTCCTCGATCGTGATGATGTGATCGGGCCGGGTGCGGTTGATGATGTCGATCATCGCGGCCAGCGTCGTGGACTTGCCGCTCCCGGTGGGGCCGGTGACGACGACGAGCCCCTTGGTGAGGGAGCAGAAGTCGTGGACCGCGCGGGGCAGGCCGAGCTGTTCCGGGCTCGGGATGACGCTGGGGATCAGGCGGAGCACGCCGCCGACGCCGAAGCGGTCGCGGAACACGTTGACGCGGAAGCGGCCGACGCCGGCGAGTTCGTAGGCGAGGTCGGTGTCCGACCGCTCCTCGAACTCCCGGACGTTGTCCGCCGGCATGATCTCGGCAAGCAGGCCCTGGCAGCGCTCCGGGGTGAGCGGCTCCAGGCCGGCGATGGGCGCCATGTCGCCGTGGACGCGGAGGAACGGCGGGAAGCTGGTGGTGAGGTGGAGGTCGCTCGCCTCGGCGGCCGCCATCGTGCGGAGCAGGTGGTCGATGTCAGGCATGGGGCGTCTCCCCCGGTGGTTCGGCGGCGGACGGCGGGCCGGCGGCGCGCAGGCGGTCGCGTGCGGCGGCGAGTTCGGCGATCCGCATGTTGTCGGCGATCAGCATCTGCGTGATGTCGTCCCGGAGCTCCTTCATCGCCAGCAGCTCCCGGTTGCGGGCGAGGAGCTGGTCGTGAAGCTCCTTCATCCGGAGGGCGTTTCTCACGCGCAGGACGAAGTCCTCGCGGTCGATCGGCTTGGAGAGGTAGTCGTTGGCCCCTGCGGAGACGCCACGGAGGCGGCTGTCGCGGTCGGTCACGCCGGAGAGCATCAGGACGGGGATCGGCTCGGTCGCGGCGTCGGCCTTGAGGCGTCGGCAGACCTCGATGCCGTCGATGCCCGGCATCACGACGTCGAGCACGATCAGGTCGGGGGGCGAATCCGCGACGGCGTCGAGGGCGGCCTGGCCGTCGGCGGCGGTGGCGACGTCATACCCCTCGAACTTCAGGACGCGATCGATCACCGACCGCGTCACTTCATCGTCGTCCACCACCAGCACCTTGGCCATGGTCGCGCTCCGCTTGCGTGTGCCCCGCCGATCGCCGGCGTGTCATCCGCCGGTACGAACCCGTACCACCCCCGACGCGGCGGCGTCAACCGCGATCCGGCCCGTCCGGCCGAAACGGGCGCATCTCCGGTCCTGCGCAGGGTGACGGCCGGGGGCGGGCGCCAACGTAGTCCTCACGCTCCGCGTGAGGACATCTCCGCCATCCGGATGGTCATCACGCGGAGCGTGATGACTACCCTGCGGGGCCACCGCCGATCGTGCGCGGGGGGATGGCCGGAGGGGCGCGTCTCCGGTCCTGCGCAGCGAGGACGAAGGCGTCCGCAGGATCAGGTCCATGAACCGGAGATGCGTCCGGCCGAAACAGGGGATGCAATCCTCCGCCCATCTGGCATGATGCGCGCCGCGCCGGCCTGAGCCGGCCGCGGACCGGAGGGGATCATGCGCAACGGATGGGCGGTGGCGGGTGCGGCGGCGGGGCTTGCGATGGCGACGGCGGCCGTCGCGGCGGACTGGACGCTGGTGTGGGGCGACGAGTTCGAGCGGGACGGCGCGCCGGATCCCGCGAAGTGGGATTACGAGGTCGGCGCCGTCCGGAACAACGAGGCGCAGACCTACACGAAGGCGCGGTCCGAGAACGCGCGCGTCGAGAACGGGCGCCTCGTCATCGAGGCGCGGCGGGAGCCGATGGCGAAGAAGGACTACACGTCGGCAAGCGTCATCACGCGCGGCCGGGCGCACTTCCTCCACTGCAGGATCGAGATCCGCGCGAAGCTGCCGAAGGGGCGGGGGGTGTGGCCCGCGTTGTGGACCCTCGGCGCGAGCCGGGACGCGGGCGGATGGCCGCGATGCGGGGAGATCGACATCATGGAGATGGTCGGGTTCGACCCCGAGGTGATCCACACAACGGTCCACACCGACCGCTACAACCACCGGCGCGGGACGCAGAAGGCGGCCCGATTCAAGCTGCCCGGCGCAAGCGACGGGTTCCACGTCTACGCGGTCGAGTGGTATCCGGACCGCCTGGACTTCGTCGTGGACGGGGTCCGGCGGTTCACGTTCGCCAGGGAATCCGACGACCCCGCCGTGTGGCCGTTCGCCCGGCCGCACTACCTGCTCATGAACTTGGCCATCGGCGGGGCGTGGGGCGGGCTGAAGGGCATCGACGAGTCGATCTTTCCCCAGCGGATGGAGGTCGACTACGTCCGGGTGTACTCCAATCCCGCGGTTCCGGGCAGCGGCATCGTTCCGCCCGCCCGGTGACGTCCCCGGCACGGGGAGCCCGGGCCGCGGCGCCGTCGAAGCCCGGAACCGGTTTGCTTCCCGCCTCCGGCTGGGGTAGGAATGCGGCAATGAAGCATGGATTTCCAGCCCTGTGCGCCGTCGCCGCGGTGGCGACGGGCTTGACGGTGCCGCCCGCCGCCCGGGGCGACGTGCCCCCGGAGGGTCGGACCCTCTTCGCGGACGGCTACGCGGCCATCGTCAACGACCGGGTCATCACGGTCGGCGACGTGTTGCGCACGGTCCAGCCGGCGGACCGGCGGGCCTCGATGGGGCTGCGCGACGACCGCCTGCGCGAATCCCTCGACCGCAACTACCGGGACGGGCTCCGCGCGCTGATCGACCGGGAACTGATCCTCGCGGAGGCGAAGCGCCGCGAACTCGACCTTCAGGATCCGATGGTCGACGGGCAGATCAACCAGATCGTGCGCGAGCGGTTCGACGACAATCGCACCGCGTTCCTCGCGGCGCTGGCGGAGGACGGGCTCTCGTACGGGGAGTACCGCGAGCAGATCCGGAACGACCTGCGCGTGATGCTGCTGCGCCGGCAGGAGGTGGGCGACCGGACCGTCGTCGCGCCGGCCGATGTGCGGGCGGCGTACGAAGCGGATCTCGACAAGTACCGTGAGCCGGAGCAGGTGCACGTCCGGCTGATCGTCATCCGCCGCGGCGCCGACGGGGCCCAGGCGGAGGCCAAGCGGACGCAGGCCCTCGCCGCCCGCGACCGCGCGGCCCGCGGGGAGCCGTTCGCGGACGTGGCCCGGCAGGTGTCCGAGGGGCCGAAGGCCTCCGCCGGAGGCGACCTGGGCTGGGTGAAGCCCGCCGATCTCCGCAAGGAGCTGGCCGTGGTGGTCGCGTCGCTGAAGCCGGGCCAGACCGGGCCCGTGGTCGATGTCGGGACCGAATACCACATCGTCCACCTCGAGGCGCGGCGCGAGGCCTCGGTGAAGCCGCTGGCCGAGGTGCGCGCGGAGATCGAACGCGAGCTCGAGCGTGCCGCCGCGGAGAAGCGGACCGAGGACTGGATGAGTTCGCTCCGCACCCGCCACTACGTCCGCGTCATCCAGGAACAGCGGCCCTGACCGGGGCATGCCGTCGCGCGACTCCATCCTCATCGCCGTCACGCTGGGCGACGTCAACGGCATCGGCCCGGAGGTCGCCCTGCGCGCGGCATGGGACCGGCGCGCCGCCCCCGGCGCCCGCGTGGTTCTCGTGGGCGACGCCGCCGCCGCGGCCGTCGCCGCCCGCCGCTGCCGCCTGCCGGCGCCGCCGGCCGTCCCGGATCCGGCGTCGCCGTTCCGCGGCCGCGTGGCGCTGTGGACCCCGCCGGGGTCGCCCCGCGTGACGCTCCGGCCCGGCCGCGTGCGCGTGGATGCCGCTCGCGCCGCGGCGCACTGGATCGCCGCCGCCGTCCGGGGCTGCCTCGACGGAGTCTTCGCGGCGATGGTGACCGCGCCCATCTGCAAGGAGGGGCTCGCCCGGGCGGGCATCCCGTTCCCGGGCCACACCGAGATGATCGCCGGGCTCACCGGGACGCGACGGTTCGCGATGATGCTCTGTGGCGGCGGGCTTCGCGTCGTCCTCGCCACGCGCCACCTGCCGCTCCGCAGGGTCCCGCGCGCCGTCACGCGGGCCGCCGTGACGGAGGCGGCCGCGATCGCGTCCGAGGCGCTGCCGTGGCTGGGCGCGCGGGCCGGGGGGGTCGCGGTGTGCGGGCTCAATCCGCATGCCGGCGACGGCGGGGCGCTCGGCCGCGAGGAGATCGACGTCATCGCGCCGGCGATCCGCGCGGCGCGCCGCCGTGGACTGCCGGTGTCCGGCCCGTACCCGGCCGACACCGTCTTCCACGAGGCCCTCGCCGGACGCCATGCCGCGGTGGTCGCCCTCTACCACGACCAGGGCCTTGCCGCCCTCAAGACCGTGGCGTTCGACACCGGGGTCAACGTGACGCTGGGCCTGCCGGTCGTGCGGACCTCGCCCGACCATGGCACGGCCTTCGGCATCGCGGGGCGCGGCGCGGCGAACCCGGCCTCGATGGCGGCGGCGTTGCGCCTCGCCGCGGACCTCGCGCGGCGTCCGAACCCGTGGACGCGCGGACGCGGATGAAGCTGACGCGGCCCAGCCATCTCAAGCTCCTGCTCGCCGAGCGCGGCATCGTCCCGTCGCGCGCCATGGGGCAGAACTTCCTGGTCGACGGCAACATCCTCCGGCTCATCGTCGACGACGCGGACCTCGCCGACACCGACGGCGTGATCGAGATCGGCCCCGGCGCCGGCGTGCTCACCGAGGCGCTCCTCGACCGGGCCGCGCGGGTCGTCGCGATCGAGAAGGACGCGCGCCTGCACGGGTTCCTGCGCGAGCGCTTCGCGGGTGCTCCGTCCCTGGACCTGCGCCACGCCGATGCGCTGGACGTCGACCTGGCCGCCCTCGTCGCGGCGGGCCACCGGAAGCTGGTCTCGAACCTCCCGTACTCCGCGGGCACCCGCATCCTGATGCGCCTCTTCGAGCGGGAACCGCGGCCGGACCTGATGGTCGTCACGCTGCAGCTCGAGGTGGGGCGGCGGCTCACGGCGCCGCCGGGATCGCGGGACTACGGTCTCGTCTCCGTCCACGCGCAGCGGCTCTACGACGTGGAGATCGTCCGCCGCATCAGCGCGACGTGCTTCCACCCGCCGCCCGAGGTCGAGTCGGCCGTGATCCGGCTCGTCCGGCGCCCCGTGCCGCGCGCCACGCCCGCTTCGCCGCCGCACTTCGAGGCGCTGGTCAAGGGGGCGTTCACGCGCCGCCGGAAGCAGATCCAGCGCGTGTTGCAGGAAATGGACGAAAGCCCGCGCGGCCTGGCGCGCGCGACCCCGGAGTGGTTCGCGGCGCTCGGCATCGATCCTGCGGCGCGCCCCGAGACACTCTCGGTGGAGCAGTGGTGCGCGCTCTCCGATGCGCTCGGTGCCGGCGCGCCCTGAACCCCGGGCGCCGGGCGCCCCGGACCCGTCAGCCCCGGTCGCGCCGTTCTTTGACCGGGATGGGGGGGTCCGGTACACTCCGCCGTCCCTGTCATCGTGAACGACGTGACGCCGCATCGAGCCATCCCGATCCTGCTGGCCGGCCTGCTCTCGCGGGCGCCGGCGGCGGTCGACTGCACGGTGGTGATCAACGAGATCATGTACCACCCGGCAACGAACGAGACCGCGCTGGAGTGGGTCGAGCTCCACAACCAGATGGCGGTGGACATGGACATCACCGGGTGGCGGCTCGGCGGCGCCATCGATTTCACCTTTGCCGGCGAGACGATCCTGCCGGGCGGCGGCCATCTCGTGGTCGCGATCTCGCCGGCCGCGCTGGCCACCCTGCACGGCATCACGAACGTCGCCGGCCCGTTCTCCGGCCGCCTCGGCAACGGCGGCGACACCGTCACGCTGCGGAACAACAACGACCGGCTCATGGACCGCGTCGGATACGGCGTGAAGGGCGACTGGCCCGTCGCGCCGGACGGGGCCGGCCCGTCCCTGGCCCGGATCGGCGAGGACGTGCCCGGCGGGGAGCCGGAGGCGTGGCGCGCCAGCCGCGAGATGGGCGGCACGCCCGGCCGCGCGAACTTCCCCGCGCCCACGGTGACCGCCCTGGCGCCGGTCCGGTTCGACTCGGCCTGGCGGTTCGCCGAGGCCGATCCGGGCGCCGGATGGGCCGGCGCGGGGTTCGACGACGCCGCGTGGACCGCCGGCACGGGCGTCTTCACCGTCGGCACCGCCGGCTGGAGGCCGGGCGAGACCTCGGCCATCGCCTCGCTTTTCAGCAGCGGCGTCGGGACGAACGGGCTCGTCCTCGCCCCCGGCGCCGCCGATCCGCACTACACGCTGGTCGAGTCCGCCTACACCTCCGTCCCGCCGCCCGTCGCCGCCACCGTGATGCAGAACCACTCCGCATGGCTTGCGAACGATGCGAGCTCGACCTGGATCGGCGCCGTTGCGAACGGGGCCACGAGCGTCCCCCAGGGCCTCTACCGCTATCGGACCACCTTCGACCTGGCCGGCATGGACGCGGCCGGCGCCCGTCTCTCGCTGCAGTTCGCGGTGGACAACCTCGTCACCAACGCGCTGCTGAACGGGACCGCCCTCGGCGTCACCTCCTCGGCCTTCAACGCCTTCAGCGCCGTCTTCGCCGTGACCAACGGTTTCGTGGCGGGAACCAACGTCCTCGACGTCTTCGCGGTCAACGGCGGAGCGTCGGCGAATCCCGGCGGGCTTCGCGTCCGCGCGTCGGGCGCCGCAACGCGGGGGGTGCCGACGAACACCGTGCTCGCGGCCGGCCCGGGCACGCGCTATTTCCGGGCGCCGTTCGTCGTCACGGGCGACGTGGCCCACGCCGCCCTCTCGCTGCGCCTCGTCGCGGACGACGGCGCGGTCGTCCACCTGAACGGCGCCGAGATCCTTCGGCTCAACATGCCCGCCGGGGCGGTGAACCCTGCGACGCTCGCGCTGACGGATGTCGGCAACGCGGGCCTGTCCGGCCCCTTCGCGCTCGATGCGACCGCCCTGGTGTCCGGCACCAATGTGCTCGCCGTCGAGCTTCACCAGTCGGCGACCGGCGGCGCGGATGCGATGTTCGGCGCGGAGCTTGCCGTGATCGTGACGAACAACCTCGCGGGCGCGGCGCCGTCCCTGGCCTTCAACGAGCTGCCCTGCGTCACGAACCAGAACTTCTGGGTCGAGATCCTCAACCACGGTCCGACGCCCGTCGTGCTGACGAACTACGTGTTCAAGCGCTTCGGCGACCCGGACCGCGAGTACGTCATTCCGTCGCAGACGCTGCCCCCCGGCGGGAGGACCCTCATCACGCGCGACGACCTCGGCTACGGCGCCGACCCGGGCGACGCGCTCGTGCTCTACACCCCGGGGATGACCGCGGTCTGCGATGCGATGGTTGCGAAGCGCTACCCGCGCGCGCGGTGGCCGGACGGCACGGGGCGGTGGGTGTTCCCGTCGGAGGAAACGCCCGGCGCGACGAACCGGGTGGCGTTGCGCGACGACATCGTGATCAACGAGATCCTGTACCACCCGCGCGATCCGCAGGGCCCCGCGACGAACTCGCCGGAGCAGTGGATCGAGCTGCACAACCGGGGCGCCGGGGCCGTCGACCTCACCGGCTGGCGGATCGACGTCGACCGCGAGACGGTCTACCGCTTCGCCGCCGGGCGCACGATCGCCGCGGGCGGCTTCCTCGTCGTCGCCAAGGACGCCGCCCACCTGCAGGCGCTCCACCCCGGCGCCGACATCGTCGGGGACTTCACCAACCGGCTCTCCAACGGCGGCGAGCGCATCGAGCTGTACGACAGCGCCGGCGCGCCGTCCGACGCCGCGGGGAACCCGGTGGACGAGGTCTTCTACCGCGACGCGCGGCCGTGGCCGGCCTACACCGACGGACTGGGGGCGAGCCTGGAACTGCGCGACCCGCGGTCGGACAACGCCCGCCCCGAGTCGTGGGCCGCCAGCGACGACGCGTCGAGGGCCTCGTGGCAGACGGTCACCTACCGCGGCACGGCGACCGTCGAGACCGCCGCCAGCCCGACGCGATGGAAGGAGTTCGTGCTCGGCCTGCTCGACGCTGGCGAGGTGCTGCTCGACGACGTCAGCGTCATCGAATCGCCGTCCGGCGCGGCTCGTCAGCTGATCCAGAACGGCTCTTTCGAGACCGGGAGTTCCGCATGGCGGATCATCGGCAACCACCGCCACAGCGGGGTCGTCGCCGATCCCGACAACGGCGGCAACCACGTGCTGCGGCTCGTGTCCGATGGCTATACGGAGCACATGCACAACCATGCCGAGACGACGCTGGCCGGCGGCGTGGCCGTGACCAACGGACTCGAGTACGAGATCTCCTTCCGCGCGAAATGGGTCGCCGGCTGCAACCGGCTGAACACGCGGCTCTTCTTCAACCGGCTCGCCCGTGTCACGGAGCTCGCGGTGCCCGCCCAGACCGGAACGCCGGGCGCGCAGAACTCGAGGCGCGTCGAGAATGCGGGCCCGACGTTCACCGGGCTGCGCCACGATCCGCCGGTGCCGACGAACGGACAGGCCATGACGGTGTCCGTCATGGCGGCCGATCCCGACGGCGTGGCCTCGGGCGCGCTCTGGTACGCGGTCGGCGACGGCGCGTGGCAGACCGTGCCGATGGCGATGGCGCCCTCGGCCGGCGCGACGGCGCTCACGGCCGGCATCCCGGGGCAGCCGTCGGGCAGCATCATCCAGTTCTACGTCGAGGCGGCCGACGCCGCGGGGGTGTCCGCGACGCACCCGGCCGGTGGCGCGGCCTCGCGGGCGCTGATCGAGGTCGCCGAGGGCGCCGGGGCCCTGCCGGGTCTGCGAACCGTGCGCCTGATCCTGACCCCGGCGGACACCGCCTTCCTGCACGCGCCCACGAACGTCATGAGCAACGGGCGCACGGGGTGCACGGTGGTCTGCGACGAGCGGACGGTCTTCTACGACGCGGGCGTTCACCTCCAGGGCAGCGAGCGCGGCCGCAACGAAACCGCCCGCGTCGGCTTCACCGTGCGGCTCCCCTCGGACACGCCCTACCGCGGTGTCCATGACGGGTTCACCGTGGACCGCTCCGGCGGCCAGTCCGGCAAGGGCGGCGACAACGACGAGATCCTGCTCAAGGACCTCGTCAACCGCGTCGGCGGGCTGCCGGGCATGTACGACGACCTGTGCTGGTTCTTCGCGCCGCGCGCGCAGGAGGACGGGTCGGGCCTGATGATCCTCGCCAAGTACGGCGGCGGGTTCCTCGACTCGCAGTTCAAGGACGGCGGCGACGGCGAGATGTTCAAACTGGAACTCGTCTACTGCCCGCTCTCGAACTCGGTGCCGGGGAACGTGGAGTCCGTCAAGCTTCCGCAGCCGGACTCGGTGCAGGGGACCGACATCAAGAACCTCGGCGACGACCCGGAGGCGTACCGCTGGACCTTCCTGAAGGAGAACCACCAGGGGCGAAACCACTACGCGCCCATGGTCGGTCTCGCCAAGGCCTTCAGCCAGACCGGCACCGTGCTCGACGCGCAGATGGCCGCGAGGATGGACGTCGACCAGTGGATGCGCTCGGTGGCCTTCATCAGCCTGATCGGCAACAGCGACATGTACACCTACGGGAACTCGCACAACTTCATGATCTACTTCCGTCCGGAGGACGGGAAGGCGATGGGCCTCCTCTGGGACATGGATTACGCGTTCACCCAGGCGACGAACAACGTCTTCCCCGGCACCGCGTCGGCCAACACGACGAAGCTCCTCCAGAGGCCGGCCAACCTCCATGCCTACTACGCGCATATCTACGATCTCTCGCTCTTCACGGGCGACTCCGCCACCCTGATGCGACGCGCGAACCGGTATTCGGCGCTCGTGGGCCAGAACTGGACGAATGCCGTCCGGTGGCTTGCGGATCGCGCCGCGTGGGTTCGGAGCCAACTGCCGCTCGCGACGCCCTTCGCCGTGACGAACAACGCGGGCGACGGCTACGGCGTGACGAACGCTCAGGCGACGATCTCCGGCACGGCGCCGGTGACGGTGCGGGAGATCTACGTCAACGGCGTCAGCCACCCGGTGACCTGGCTCACGGCGACGAACTGGTCCGTGACGGTCAACCTCACCGCCTTCGCCAACCCTCTGACCCTGGCCGCCACGGATCTGCGAGGGGCGGTCCTGAGCAATGCGTCCGACTCGATCACCATCACCAACTACGGCCAGCCGGCGCCGCTGCCCGTCGTCGTCAACGAATGGATGGCCGACAACGGCGGCCCGGGCGGCTGGCCGGATCCGGCCGACGGCCTCTTCCAGGACTGGTTCGAGCTGTTCAATCCGAACAGCAACGACGTCGACCTCGCCGGCTTCCACCTGACCGACGACCTCGCCCAGCCGGCGCAGTGGGTGATCCCGTCCAACACGACGATTGCCGCGCGCGGATTCCTGCTGGTCTGGGCGGACGGCGAGACCGCGCAGAACGGGCCGGGGTCCGGGGATCTGCACGCGCCGTTCAAGCTCGCCGCCGGGGGCGAGGCGATCGGCCTCGTCGATGCGGGCGGCGTGCGGCAGCACGCGGTGGTCTTCGGTGCGCAGGCGCGGAACGTCAGCCAGGGCCTCTTCCCCGACGGCGAGACCAACGCCGTCCATTCCCTCACGAACTGGACCCCGCGCGCCGCGAACCTGCCGGGGCCCGCGCGCGTGCCCGACATCCTCGGTATCGCGCGCGGGGAGGGGGGTGCCGTGCGGGTGGACCTGACCGCCGTGCCCGCGCACCTCTACCGGATCGAAGCGACCGATTCGCTCCTCTCCACGAACTGGGTGCCGGTCTCCACCGGCCGCGCCGCCGCGGCCCTCGCGCCGGTCGCGGATCCCGCCCCATCCCCGACGCAGCGCGTGTACCGGGCCGTGCTGGTGCCGTGAGCGTGGCGAGTGTGGGCCGGTGGCGTCGGCGTGTGCCGGGTAGCCGCAGGGCTACGACCTGCGGTCCTGCGGCTTCCGCGATCGCCCGGCGCGCCACGTCGTAGCCGTGGCGCTACCCAAGCCGGTTTGCACGGCCTGCACACGTCGTTCCAGCCGGGATTCCCGCGGGCCGGCGCGACACCGTCCAAAGCTTGGAACGGCCGGGCACGTCCGGTTCCAAACCTTGGAACCTGCGAACCTCCGAACCTGCGAACCCGCGAGCCTGCCAACCGCTTCCTCCCCGATCCGAACCGCGGGTCCGTACCCGGCGGTCTTCCGGTCGCCTATCACTCATCATCCATCCGTTATCGCTCGCCTCACCCCGGCCGGCGGTAGAGGGAGTCGACGCAGTTGCGGACGAACTGCTCGTCGGAAAGGTCCTGCCAGAGGTCGGGCGGGAGGGTGACCCAGTCGCGGATGCGGGCGGCAAGCTCGCGGAAGAGGTCGACCCGCGGGGCGTCGTCCAGCTCGTCGCGCCGGAGAATCGCGCGCAGGGCGATGGCGGCGGCGGCGGGCGGGACCGCGCGGCGCAGGCGCGCCTCGAGGTGGGGGTGGGCGCGGAGGCTGTTGTAGCGGCCGGCGAGGACCTGGTCGACATCCGGCATGCCGGAGCGTGGCATGCGGACGACGACGGTGTTGCCGGCGAGATCGCCCAGGCGCTGGGCGTGCCGGGAGAGGACCGCCGCCGCGCCGCCGACGAGGTAGAAGGCGGGCAACTGGTCGACGAACCGCAGCAGGTTCCGGATCACGATCTGGGCCGGGCGCAGGCGCAGGCCGCGCTCGTCGACGACGCGCAGCCGCAGCACGCGTTTGCCGAGGGTCTGGCCGCGCCAGCGCCATTCGGTGGCGATGCCGTAGCCGACCCAGACGGCGAAGTAGGTCAGCAGGCTCGCCGCCTGGGCCGAGTCGATGTCGATCACGACGACCAGCGACAGCAGCCTTCCCACGATCGAGGCGACCGCCGTGATGACGGCGAGGTCGACCGTCCATGCGAGGAACCGCGTGACGGGCCCGGCGAGCGGGAGGGCGAAGGCGATGCCCTCGGGCGTCCGGATCTCGAGCGTGCCGGGCCGCTCCGTCATGGCGCCGCCTCCGTCCGCGCGTCCTTCGCGCGCCCCGCCAGCGCGAGGAAGAGCGCAAGGCCGGCGAGTTCGGCGAGGCCGACGGCGATCTTGAGCGAGTAGGGCAGGACCGGCTCGTGGACCTGCGAGAAGAACGACTCGACGAGGCCGGCCCAGGCGAGGAGGACGGCGCATCCGCCGACCAGGGTCACGAGGTCCGCGAGGACGGACGACACGCGGGCCTTCATCGGGCGGCGGTCGCCCCAGCCGATCATGGCGCGCCCGAGCAGCAGCCCGGCCTGTCCGGCGATGAGCACGGCGGGGATCTCGACCGAGCCGTGGGGCAGGAGCCAGCCCGCGAGGAAGACGCCCTCGCCGGCGGCAAGGTAGTCGGCGCAGACCGCCCCGACGATGACGCCGTTGTAGAAGAGCAGGACCAGCGTGCCGGCGCCGAACGTCATGCCGAGCGCGAGCGCGAGGATCGAGACCCGGATGTTGTTCGTCATCAGCTGCGCCGAGAAGGTCTGGTGGCCGCCCCGGCCGGACGTGAGCGCCTTCTCCTCCTGCGCGACGCGGTCGGACGGGTGTCCCTGGAGGTGTTCGAAGGGGAGCAGGTAGCGCTTGGCGGTGCCGTCGGCCAGCAGCACGCCCCCTCCGAAGAGGGCGCCGGCGGCGAGGATCGCGAGCGACGCGGCCAGGTAGGCGGCGCGGGCGCGCAGGGTGCGCGGAAAGGTGCGGGTGAACCAGCGCCACGGGTGGAACCGGGTGGCGCCGGTGCGCAGGGTGTGGATCTCGGCGTGGGCGCGGGCGACGAGCCCCTCGAGCATGCCGCGGAGCTCGGGTTCGGTGGCAAGCTCGCGCACGTCGGCGAGGTCCGCGGCGGCGCGCTCGTAGAGGACGTGCAGGCGGCGGACGTCCTCGAGGTCGAGCCGCGCGAACGGGTCGGCCTCGACGCGCGCGAGGCGGCGGTCGAGTTCCTCCCAGGCGGGGCGCTCGCGCTCGATGAACCGGGCCAGGTCGAGAATCACAGCAACTGCCTCTGTTTGACGGTGACGTAGTTCGAGACGAGGTCGGCGCTCATGCGCTCGTCGATGAGCGTGTCGAACGCGATGCCGAGGCGGCGCAGGGAGCGGCGTGTTTCCTCCAGCCGGCGCCAGCACTCGTGGCCCTCGAGGCGGCGGTAGACGCCGGTCGTGTCGCGCGGGGCCTCGCCGGTGAACAGCGGGGCGGCGCCGGCGGGGCGGATCGAGAAGGCGAGCGTCAGGTGCTGGCGGGCGACCAGGCCGGCGCCGCGCTGGAACGCCTCCGCGGCGAGGGCATCGTCGAGGCCCGTCAGCACCACCACGAGCGCGCGTTTGCGGAGGCGCGTGCGCAGGAAGGTGAAGAGTTCGTCGTAGTCCGGCGACGCGGGGCCGGGCTCGAGTTCGTAGAGCGCGTTCCGGCAGTGGTCGATGTGCGAGGCGCCGTGGCCGGCGCGGACGAACCGCAGAATGCGGCGGTCGAACACCACCAGTCCGAACCGGTCGCCGTGCTCCCGCGCGGCGGCGGTCAGGGTGAGCCCGGCGGCGAGGAAGCGGTCGAGAACGGTCTGCGGCACGCTGCCGGGCGGGGCGTTTCGCGCCGAGGGGGCGAGCCGGGCGCTGAGGCGCGAGGCGTCGATCGCGACGTAGACCTCCTGGGTGCGCTCGATCTGGTAGACCTTCGTGACCGGGTGCCGGCGGCGTGCGGTGGCCTTCCAGTGGATGTCCTCGTAGCTGTCGCCCGGGATGTACTCGCGGAGCTTCTCGAACTCGCGGCCCTTGCCGACCTGGCGCATGCGGTGCGCGCCGGCGCCGCCGCGGCGCAGGAACCGGGCCGCGGCGCGCCGGGTTTCCTCGCGCAGGTTGGGGTAGACGCGCACCTCGCAGGCGGCGTCCATGCGGCGGCGCACGAGCCAGAGCCCGAGGGGCGAGGCGGTCTCGAGCGCGGCGGTCCGGATGTCGAGGCGGCCGCGCCGCAGCGGCCGGCAGGGCCAGGCCAGCACGGTGGCGGCCCCGTCGGCGACGACGGCGTCCCGGGTCGCGGGCGCGCCGAGGTCGCGGGGCACCGCGAGGCCCACGACGACGCGGCCGGCGGCGGCGGGCGGGACCACGCGCACGGGGAAGCTCCCGTCCTGGTCGCGGGACAGCCGGACGAGCGGCGGAACCGCGACGGAGGCGCCCTCCAGGCCGCGGCGTCCGCGCGCGGCGTCGAGCCCCGCGACGACCGCCAGTGCGCCCGCCAAGGCCGCGGCGGGCGCGGCCAGCGCGGGGTGCGCCACCGCAAGCCCGGCGAGCCCGAGGCCGGCGGCCGCGGTCCACGCCAGGAGCCTGGAGGAGGGGACGATCATCGGGGCACCGGCACCTCCGCGAGGATGCGGTCGATCACCTCGTCGACCGAGAGACCCTCGACCTCGTATTCCGGGCGCAGGATCAGCCGGTGGGCGAGCACGGGACGGGCCATCCGCTTGACGTCGTCGGGCGTGACGAAGTCGCGCGACGCCACGGCGGCGGCGGCGCGCGCGCCGACGATGAGGGCCTGCGTTGCGCGCGGGCCCGCGCCGACCAGCACGCTGTCGTGGGCGCGGGTCGCCCGCACGAGGTCGACGACGTAGGCGACGAGGTCCTCGCGGACGGTCAGCCCGGCCAGCGCGGTGCGGAGGTCGGTGAGGGCCGCCGCATCGACGACCGGCGCGACGCCGCCGCTCTCGAGGACGGCCTCCGGGGCCCCGGGGCCGAGCGAGCGCCCGGCGAGTTCCAGTTCCTGCCCGCGGTCGGGGCACGCCATCGGGATCTTCAGCATGAAACGGTCCTTCTGGGCCTCGGGCAGCGGATAGGTGCCCTCGAACTCGATCGGGTTCTGGGTGGCGAAGACCGTGAAGTTCGGGGGTAGCGCGTGGGTGACGCGGTCGATCGTGACCGACCGCTCCTGCATGGCCTGGAGCAGGGCGGACTGCGTCTTCGCCGGCGCGCGGTTGATCTCGTCCGCGAGCAGGAACGTCGTGAACACCGGCCCGGGCACGAGCGAGAAGGTGTTCGTCTGCAGATTGAACACGTTGGTGCCGGTGATGTCGGCGGGCATGAGGTCGGGGGTGAACTGGATGCGGTTGAACTCGCAGCCGAGGACGCGGGCGAGGGTGCGGACGAGCAGCGTCTTGGCGACGCCGGGCACGCCCTCGATCATCGCGTGGTGCCCGGTGAAGACCGCGATGAGCGCGAGGTCGACGGCGTCGGCCTGGCCGATGATCACGCGGGCAACCTCCCCGCGGGCGCGGGCGAGGATGGACTGGATGCGGTCGATGTCCGTCGTCATGGGGTCTCCTTCTCGGTCAGCACGGTCTGCAGCGTTCGGTAGGTCGAGACGGGATCGCGGGCGCCGTCGCCGGCGTCGCGCAGCGCGGACTCCATCGCGGCGGAGCGGCGGGCGAGGCGCGGGTCGGCGGGCGGCGCGGTGCGGCGCCATTCGCGGAGGCAGACCGACGCGAGGGCGGCGGGCGGGACGTGCCGCCGGATCAGGTTGACGAAGCCGTCGCGCGATTCGAAACCGTCGGGCCGGGGGCGCGCGTCGTCGCCGGCCTCGTCGGACGGAGGGAGCAGGGAGGTGGCGTTGCGCCAGATGAAGAGGGCGGCGAGGACGAGGAGCGCGGCGAGGACGGCGCCGAGGCGGTGGCGTCCGGCGAAGTCGAGCAGGCCCGGCGCCCGGTGGATGCCGAGGTGGTACTCGTCGAACCACGCGACGGGCCCGGAGCCGGCGAGCCACGCGAGGAAGCCGGCGCGGCGGTCGCGCAGGATGGCCTCGTTGCTGAGGGCGTAGGAGTCGGAGACGAGCGCGATGGAGCCGCCGAGCCACGGCCGTTCGACGACCACGGGGAGGCCGTCGCGGGTCCAGACGGTCCGCCACGCGCTGCCGGTGGTCGTGAACCATGCCGTGGAGTGCCACGGGATCGAGGCGGCGTCGGGGCGGCCGCCCGCGCCGTCCC
The DNA here is from genome assembly GCA_016873715.1 of Lentisphaerota bacterium. Taxonomy (GTDB): domain Bacteria; phylum Verrucomicrobiota; class Kiritimatiellia; order PWTM01; family PWTM01; genus VGWF01. The sequence continues at coordinate 19,067 of VGWF01000053.1, forward strand.
CCGGGCCCGCCCCGGTCGCGACGGTCTGGGTCGAGTAGGCCACGTCGAAGGCCCACCGCTCGCGCAGCGAGACGGGCGGGTTGCGGTCCGCGGGCGCATCGCCGCCGTCCTCCTCCCCGTCCGGATCGGGCGAGACGAAGGGCAGGCGGCGCGAGGCGCGGTCGGTGCGGTTGGTCGCGCCGCCCGGGCGCCGGGCTCGTTCCCGTTCGATCTCGCGCTTGCGGCGTTCGCGGGCGCGCGCATCGTCGCGGGAGTCGCGGCCCTGGATGGAGGGCAGGGTGATCACGATGCGTCCCCCGGCCCGGGCGAAGCCGGCGAGGCGGTCGTAGGTCGACGGATCGATGCGGCCGAGGAGCGAGGGCTGGAACGAGAGGACGAAGAGCGTGCCGGGGCCGGCGAGGTCCGACTCGTCGGTCGGCGTGACGATCCGTTCCGCGCGCCAGCCGCCGCGTCGCGCGAGGCTTTCGTAGAGAACGCGGGTGCCGAGCGGGTCCGCCCGGAACGAGGAGTAGGGCGGGAGGACGTCGCCCGTGTCGAAGCGCAGGGCGAAGAGGCGGTGGATGCCGGCGCCGAGGAGGAGCATCGCCGCGAGGACCGCGAGCGGGGCCAGGCGGTTAGACCGGAGGCTTGCCACGGAGGGCCTCCAGGTTGTCCTCGAGTTTGCCGATCGACTCCGGGGTCGCCGGGTGGGTCCCGTACCAGCTCCGCTCGAACAGCCGGACGCCCTCGTCGAACGGAGCCGCGGCGGTGCGCGCGCGGCGGGCGAGTTCGCGGCGGTACTCGAGGTTGGATTTCGCCCGCGAGACGGTGATCCACTCCTGCCGGGCGAGGCAGGCGAGCATCGCGAGGAAGACGGCGCGGACCGCCTTGCGCAGCTCGCCGGTATCGCGCATCCGCGCGGCGAGGGCGAGCCATTCCTCCTCGGGGAGGTGCGTGGCGAGGACGGACTCGTCCTCGAGATCCGGCGGGGCGGCCGGCGCCGCGGCCGTGGCGGCGTCGGCGGGTTTCCGGCGGCGCGACCGCCAGATGCGGAGGGCCTGCAGCAGCACGAGCGCGGCGATGAAGCCGAGCCCGATCCAGCCGAGGAGCCGCAGGTCGTCGTCGGCGAGGCCGCTGCCGCCGCGGTCCGGCCCGTCGGACGCGCTGCGCCGGAGCCAGCGGCCGAACGCATCGCCGATCCGCCGCACGGTGCGGCCGGTCCAGTCGACCGCCTGCTTCACGCCGCTCGCGATGGCGGCGAGGGTGCGGCCGAGCCACGTGCGCGGCTCCTCGTCCTCGCCGACGGCCTCGCGGGGGAGGCGCCACGCGAACTCCGGGCGGGAGAGGGTGTGGCGCAGGTCGGCGTCGAGGTCCTCCGCGGGGATGGACGGGCCGGAGACGAGGGGTGCGGCGGCGGCGGGGCCGGCCGGGACGGCGGTGCGCTGGAAGTCCGCCGGCGCGGTGGCGGGCAGGGCGGCCAGCAGGAGGGCGGCCGCGGCGGCGCGGCCGGCGGGGGCGAGGCGGCGGAGTTCGGCCAGCAGGTCCAGCCCGGTGCGGCGCGCGTCGCCGTAGTGGCAGCGGAGGGCGTAGTGGGTCTTGACCAGGAGGTCCATGACCAGGTGCGTCAGCGCGAGCACGGTGACGAGGAAGGTGGAGTCGAAGACCCAGTCCGCGGAGAGGGTGAACCAGGACTCGATGCCGAGGAAGGACTTCGCGAGCATCGGCAGCATCACGGCCGCGGCGACGACGTTCGCGAAGAGGAACGTGCCGAAGAGGAGGAGCACGATCAGCGCGTAGTGATTGGCGTGGGGCCAGAGCCGGGCGAGGGCCGTGGCGCGGGCGCGGGCGCGGTCGGCGTCCGCGGCGGGGGTCGCGCAGACGGCGGTGAGATTCTGGTGGTGGGCGTAGACCCATGCGAACGGGACCATGCAGAGGAGGGCGGCCGGCAGCAGGAGCAGCGACCACGTCGAGAGGCGCGCGTGCATCGCCGCGGCGGCGATCCAGTCGCGTCCGGTCCACCGGGGCACCGGCGCGCCGGCGGCGGCGGCGCGGAGGATGGCGCCCATGCGCGACTGCCACGTGCGTTTCCAGAGGTAGAGCAGGGTGACGCCGAGGGCGCCGAGCGAGCAGCGCTGCCAGGCCATCGCGCCGCGCGACATGTCCGCCCAGAAGAACAGCGCGCCGAGCAGGAACGGGACGGTTCCCGCGAGGTGGGCGGCGAGGGCGGCCGGCGGCGCGCGGCGCAGAAGGCCGGCCGACTCGTCGAGGAGCTGGAGCGGTCCGGGACCGCCGGTCGCGTCGCTCCGCCTCATTCGGAACTCCACCAGGAGGATGCCCGCTGCCAGATCCCGCCGTCGTGGACCTCCGCCGGGATGTGCAGCAGGAGCCGGCCGGCCAGGTGGATCGCGAGCCACAGCATGGCGAATCCGCCGAGGCCGGCGAGCCACGCGCCCGGATGGAAGCGGCGGGCCGGGCGGTCCGCCGGGCGCGCCGTCCGGGCGAGGCAGGTCGAGCAGAGGATGCGTCCCTCGTGCTCCGTCACGCACTCGCGGCAGAAGTAGCCGCCGCACGCCGGACACCGGGCCGAGGCCTCCCGGTCGCCGTGGATTCCGCACCGCTGTTCCCTGAGTGAAGGCATGGCCGCCTGCAGCCCCGCTACAATCCCGGTCCGCGTGCGCGCGGTCAAGCGCGATGGGCGCCCGCCCCCGGCCGTCACCCTGCGCAGGACCGGAGATGCGCCCGGCGCGATTCGCCGGCCCTTCCGTCTGGAGTCGGCCGGCGCGCCGTGCTACACAAGAGCGTTGTGAACCGCGTTGGATGGCAGAGCTGGGCACCGGTGGCGGCGGCGTTCGTCGCCGTCGCGGCGGCGGCATGGCTCGCGCCGGCGCCCCGGGGCGGCGACCCGGTCCCCCGGTCCGCGTCGCCGGCGCCCGCGGCGCCCGTCGCGGCCGCGGCGGAGCCCGCGCCGGGCGACGGCGCGGTGGAGGCGAAGGCCGGGGCCCCGGGGCCGGAGACGCCGGCCGTTCCGACGCGTGCCGAGGCCGTCCTGGCGGAGAACGGGGCGTTGCGCGAGGCGAACCGGGACCTGATGGGCCAGAACGAGCAGCTCCGGGAGCACCTTTCCGGCGTGCTGAACTGGATCCTGACGAACTTCCGCGGCCGGTACGCGGTGCCCGAGCGGCTGGTCGGCCGGCTCGACGTCAGCGCCGTCGCGGACGACTTCACGCTCCACGAGGACCTCGCCGAGTTGCTGCGCATCACGCCGGAGGAGCGCGAGCGCATCAACGCGGCGTTCCTGTCGGCGCGCGAGATGGTCGCGGCGGCGGAGGACGAGGTGATGGTGACGCTTTCCCCGACGCCCGAGGTCGGCATCGTCGAGATCCCGCCCTACGAGTCCCGCGGCGAGGAGGTGCGCCAGCACCTGGCGGCGGCGCTGGACAGCGCCCTCGGGTCGAACCGCGCGCCGTGGGCGTCCTCGGCGGCCGGCCGGGACCTCGAGCGCCGGTTCGGCGGCTTCGGGCGCGGCACGCGCACGATCCGGTTCGAACTGGTCTACGGCGACGGCGAATCCGGCCCGACCGTGCGCATCCGCGACCAGCGCGAGATGCCCGACGGCGAGGGCCGCCGCCGCATCGATGCCGTGGAGATGGACGCCGAGTCGATCCCGCCGGAATACCAGCCGTACGCGCTGCGGCTCCCCGGCGTCCCCGGAGGTGGGTGATGGATGTGATCGGGGCCCTGATGACGCGGTGCAGCATCCGGACGTTCGGTCCCGCGCCGGTGCCTGCGGAGACGGTCGGGCGCCTTCTGGACGTGCTCCATCGCTCGCCGTCGGCGGCGGACGCGCGCCCCTGGCAGTTCGTCGTGGTCGACCGTCGCGATCTGCTCGGCCGTCTCGACGCGGCGATGCCGAAGTGCGACATGCTCAAGACCGCGCCGCTGGCGATCCTCGTCTGCGCGGACCCCGCGCGGGGGAAGATCCCGGGCTTCTGGCCGCAGGACTGCGCCGCCGCTACGGAGAACCTCCTGATCGCCGTCCACGGCCTCGGCCTGGGCGGCGTCTGGATCGGACTGCATCCGGTCGCCGACCGGGAGCGCGCCGTGCGCGAGATCCTCGGCGTGCCGGACGGCATCGTCCCGTTCGCGATGGTGGCGATCGGCACCCCGGCCGAGCAGCCGAAGCTCGAGGACCGCCGTGATCCCTCCCGAGTCCACCGGAACGGCTGGTAACGGGGAGCGGCCCGCGGAGGCCGCCGCGGCCGACGGGCCCGGGTCCGCGGATGCGGCCGGCGCGGCGCCGGGTGCGGCGTCCGCCGAGCCGGCGAAGTCGGCGCTTTCGCGAACGGAGCGGCGCGAGCGCGCGGTGGCCGATGCGCTGCGGACGCTCCTTCGCGACCTCCACGACCAGCAGTTCGGCCCGGTCGCGCCGCAATCCCCGGAGATCGGCGTCGTCCTGCGGCTGCGCGCGAAGCCGTCGGAAGGGTGGGCGCTGTCCTTCGAGCCGCCGCTGGGCCGGCAGGTTCTCACGCAGATCGAGGGACTGCACGCGCTGCTCGGCGTCTACCGCGACGGCGCCCTCTACTGCTTCAAGTGCGGTTCCACGACCTGCGATCACGCCGCGCCGCCGGGGCCGCTCTCCGTTTTCGCGGGCTACGATCCGATGGGCCTGCCCGAGTGGCGCGATTTCGCCCAGACGCTGATCGAACGCAGGGACGAGCGCGTCGGCTCGCTCTTCGAGCGGTCGGCCCGCGTCGTCGCCGCGGTGCAGGCGGGGCGCGATCTCCGCGCGCGGCAGCTCGCGACGTTCGGGCGGTCGACGACGACCTACTCGATCCTCGGCCAGGTGACGGCCGGCTACTTCCTCTCCGGCCCCGCGGCCGATCCCTCGTCGCGTTTCGCGCTCACGTTCCAGGCCGTCGAGACGCGCGGTGCGGGCGGGGCGCGGGAGGTCCGCCTCAACATGCTCGGCGGTCCCGCGGGCGGTCCGGAACGGCTCGAGGGCTGGCTGGCCTCGGACGCGGGCGCCGGCGTTGCGCGGGCGCGCGACGCGGCGCGACGGGCGATCGCGCTCGTCGAGCTTATCGTCGACGAGGGCACCGGGGGGGCGGGGGCGGACGTCCTTCACCGGGCGTTCAGCCGCGTTCCGGCCATCCTCCGGCGGCTGGCCGAGTCGATCGAGCGCGGCGGACGGCAGACCGGGCGTCGGACGCGGCACGTCGAGCAGCGGCGGGTCGAGGACCGCCGGCCCGTGCCCAAGGCGATGGACGATCTCGCCGCCGCGCGGGACGACGCCATCTACCGCGACGAGAAGGAGGACACCCTCGTCGTGTGCGGACCCCAGGGCCGCGCCCACGTCTTTAACCTTGCGGGCCGCCACGTCACCAGCTTCGTCTTGGCGCCGGACGGCGCGGCCTTCCGCGTGCGGACCGCGCGCTGGTCCCCCGCCGATGCGGCCGCGATCCACGCCCTCCGCACCGCCATCGCCCCGGGAAACCCCCCGTCGGGTCCGGAACCCGGAGCTTGAATCTTGAAAGCCGGGACTCCCCGCCGGACGCACGCCCCGATGCCGGTGCCCGCCCCCGAGGTCCGCCCCGGCGCGCTGGTCACCCTGGCGGTCTCGCGCCGTCTCCGGCTCGACGGGTTCCTCGTGCGTCCGGCGCGCCCGACGCGCACGCTGCTGCTCTTCGTCCACGGCATGGGCAGCAACTTCTACCGCGCGTCGCTGAAGAAGGCGTTCCTCGATCTCGCCCGCGGCGGCGGACCGGCAGTGTTCTCCTTCAACAACCGCGGGGCGGAGGGGGGGACGGTGGACGAGCCGTTCGCCGGCTGCCTCGCGGACCTCGACGCCGCGCTGCGCTTCGGCCGCGCGGCCGGGTTCCGCCGCTTCGTTCTCGCCGGCCACAGCACCGGCTGCCAGAAGATCGTGCACTACCAGGCGCGGCGATGCGCGGCCGACGTGGCGGGGCTGGTGCTGCTGGCGCCCGCCGACGACTTCGCCATCGGCCGCCGCGACCTGGGCCCGGCCTTTGCGCGGACCGTCGCGCGCGCCCGGTCGCTGGTGAAGGCCGGCCGCGGGGGCGAGCGGATCACGGGCATGCACCAGCCGTTCTCCGCGCGGCGGTTCCTGAGCATCGCCGACCGGCGGCGGGCGGAGGCCGCGGTCTTCGACTACGAGGGCCCGATGCGCGGGTTCCGCGCCGTGTCCGCGCCGGTGCTGGCGCTCTTCGGCTCGCGCGAGGAGTTCGCCGTGATGCCCGTCCGTGCGATGCTGGACTGCCTTGCGGCCCTGCATCCCGCCGGCCGCGTGACCGCGCGCCTGGTTCCCGGCGCCGATCACGGCTTCCACCGACGCGAGGCGTCCGTCGCCGCCCTGACCGCCCGCTGGATCCGCGGCCTCCCGCGCTGAACGCTCCCCGCCCGCCGTTCCTTCCGTTGCAGCCCTCGGGAGGTGTGCAATCCGCGGGGCTTCGCGGCTCTCGCGCGGGACGGGGGTTTGGACTATAAACGGCACGGCGCGCGGGCGCCGACGGGAAGGCGGACGACGACCATGAAACCGATGCTGGTGGCCGCGGTCGCGGCATGTGCGTGGATGGGTTCGGCGTCGCCGGGGCCGGCCGGCGAGGACTGGCGCCCGCTGTTCGACGGGACGAGCCTGAACGGGTGGAAGACCACCGACTTCCTGAGCCCCGGCGCGGTGCGCGTCCTCCCGAAGACGCCGCAGCCCGGAACGCCGACCAACGCGCCGGCGGGACCGGCGATCCTCCTCGGCGCGGGCGACGACCTCACCGGCGTCACCTGCACCAACGCGCTTCCGGCGATGAATTACGAGGTCCGCCTCGAGGCGATGCGCGTCTCCGGCGGCGACTTCTTCTGCGGCCTGACGTTCCCGGTCGGGACGAACCACTGCACGTTCGTCGTCGGCGGATGGGGCGGGGGGCTCGTCGGCATCTCGAGCATCGACGGCATGGACGCGTCGGAGAACGAGACGAGCAGTTTCTCCGACTTCAAGAACGGCACCTGGTACGAGATCGGCGTGCGCGTGACGCCCGGCCGGCTCGAGGCGTGGATCGACGGCCAGCAGGTCGTCAACATCGATGTATCCGAGCGGCGGATCTCGATGCGCCCCGGCGAGATCGAGGAGGCCGTCCCGTTCGGCGTCTCGTGCTGGCGGACCTCCGCCGCGATCCGCAACATCCGCATCCGCACCCTGCCGCCGCCGGCCGGAGGGGGGCAGCCGTGAGCCGCCGGGTCACCGCCGTCCTGGCGCTTCTCCTCTGCGCCGCCGGGGCGCCCGGGCAGGATGACGCGCCGTCGCGCATGGTCCGGGCGACGATCAAGATCTTCCACAAGGACAGCGTCGGCACGGGGTTTCTCGTGGCGCCTCCGGGCGACATCGGCGCGGGAAAGGCGGTGCTCGTCACCGCGAAGCACATCCTCGAGAAGACACCGGGCGGCGAGGTGCTGCTCGTCATGCGCAAGGCCCGTTCCGACGGCCAGTACGGCCGGCAGGACGTGCCCGCCCGGATCCGCGAGGCGGGCAAGCCCCGGTGGGTCGGCCACGATACGGAGGATGTCGCCGCGCTGGTCGTCGGCGTCCCGGAGGGACTGGCCATCGAGCCGCTGCCGTTCGCCATGCTGGCCGCGGAGAAGGATCTCGTCGAGGCGCGCGTGCATACCGGTTCGACCGGCTGGGTCCTCGGGTTTCCGACGCGCTTCGAGGCGAACGCGGCCGGCATTCCGGTGTGCCGTCACGCCTCGATCGCGAGCTTCCCGCTGACGCCCGTGCGGCATCATCACTGGTTTCTGGCGGACTTCTGCACGTTCAGCGGCGACAGCGGCGGACCGATGTTCGTCGCGGACCCCCGCGCGAAGGACCCGGCGTCCGCCGCGCCGCTGGTCGTCGGCCTCGTCTCGGCCCACTTCCGGCACGACGAGGAGGTCAAGACGTTGTTCGAGGAGCGGATGATCCACCACTCCCTGAACCTCTCGAAGATGATCCAGGCCGAGTTCATCCGCGAGACCGTCGTCCGCGCGGCGGGGGACGCCGCCTCGCGACCCTGATGGAGATCGGATCGTGAAAGGAACCAGACCATGAACGATGCGAACGGACTGTCCGGATCTTCCTGCACGCGGCGCGAGGCGATGCGGCGGGCGGGATGGGCGGCGGCGGGAGTTCTGGCCGGCGCGGCGGCGGCGAGGGGACAGGCCCCCGCGGCGCCCGCGGCGGCGGGAGGTGCGGTCGTGCGCGACGAGATCGAACTGTCGAACGAGTTCCTGAAACTGGTCGCGAGCCCGCGGGACGGCGCGGGGATCCTCGCGCTCAAGGTCCGGCGCGGAGGCGAATGGACCGACGTCTATCCCGACGTCCGCGACCCGGCGCTGAAGATGCGCTACGCGAGCTGGATGATGATCCCGTACTCGAACCGCGTCGAAAACGGCACGTTCACGTTCGAGGGAAAGACCCACACGCTCCGCAACGGGCAGAGCCACTCGATCCACGGCGACGCGCGGTCGCGGTCGTGGACCGTCGCGGAGAAGGCGCCCGCGCGGCTGAAGCTGACCCTCCGCTCGGCGGACTTCGCCGACTTCAACTGGCCGTGGCCGATCGACGTCGGGGCGGTGCTGTCGCTGGACGGCCCCGCGTTCACGCAGTCGCTCCGCATCGTGAACCGCGGCGCGACCGCGATGCCCGCCGGGTTCGGGTGGCATCCCTACTACAAGCGCGCCCTCACCAAGCCCGGCGAGCCGGTCCGCATGACGATGAAGTTCACGGGCGTCTATCCCGACGCCAACGGCGACTGCATTCCCGACGGTCCGATGGAGCCGCTGCCCGCGGACCTCGACTACTCGAAGGGCCGGGCGATCCCGACCGACAAGCGCTACGACACCTGCCTCGGCGGTTACGACGGGAAGGGCTCCATCGAGTGGCCGGAGAGCGGCGTGAAACTGGCCTACGAGTGCACGCCGAACGTGACGCACTTCGTCTACTTCAACCCGACCGAGCGCCCGGTCTTCGCCGCCGAGCCCGCGGCCAACGCGAACAACGGCGTGAACCTGCTCGCGAAGGGGTGGAAGGACCACGGCGTCCTCGTGCTTCCGGCGGGCGAGGCCCTCGACGCCCGCTTCGTCACGCGGTTCGGCTGAAGCGGCGCGCTACTCCTCGTCCGCGGCGGCGCGCCGGGCGGCCTTGGCCGGCTTGGCGCGGGCGGGGCGGGGTTGGGCCGGTGTCCGCTGGGGGCAGGGGCCGCTGCCTTCGATCGCCCACGCGAGATCGGCGGCGATCGCGGGGTTCGACACCGCCGCGTCGCGGCAGCGGATCCCGTAGTCCCGCAGCGCGCGCGCCAGGGTTCGCACCGTCTCCCGCGCGGCCGGGTCCCCGGCGAGGTTCCTCGTCTCGTCCGGGTCGGCGGTCGCGTCGAACAGCCACGGCGATTCCGTCGGTGAGACGATCAGCTTGTGGCGGCCGCTGACGGCGGCGAGCCATCCGGCGGGTGCGTCGTCGTCGGCGCGCGCGCTGCGCAGGATCGTCACGTCGGTCCAGCCCTCCGGCGCCGTCCCGGCTCCGGTGAAGAGCGCCGAGGCGTCGCGGCCCTCGACCGGGCCGGGGCAGGGCACCCCGAGCAGGCCGAGGATCGTCGGCTTGAAATCGACGGTCCCGAGGGCCTGGCGGATCACGGCCCCCGGCTTCACGGTGCCGGGATGGCGGAGCACGAACGGGATGCCGGCGGAGGTCTCGAACGGGACGCCCTTGTTGTGGCGGCCGTGTTCGCCGCACAGGTCCCCGTGGTCCGACGTGAAGACGACGACGGTGTCCTCGAGCCGGCCGAGGCGTTTCAGCGCGGCGAGAATGCGGCCGACGTTGTCGTCGATGCACTTGACCATGCCGAAGTAGCGGGCCATGGCCGCGGGATTCCACGTCTCGCCCGTCGGACGCCCCCACGCGGGCGCCTGCTCCGGCGGCGGATGGGCGGTGCGGGGCTCCTCGAACGCCAGGCCGGCGAACATCGTGTCGTACGGCGCGCGAACGGTGTTCGGGCCGTGCGGGTCGGGGAAGCTGACCATGTAGGCGAAGGCGTCCTTCGCATGGGCCTCGAGGAACCGGATCGTCCTGTCGGCGAGGAAGTCGGTGGCGAACGAGGCGGCGTCGGCGCCGGCCACGTCGTACGTCGGCCGGTCCCGGGCGTCGACGGCCGCCACGCGCGGGCCCTGCTCGGTGTCCTCGAGCTTCTTCCAGTGGCCGCGGTTGAACATGTAGCGGTTGTCCTCGAAGCCGAAGCGCCGCGCCGGCGCCCACTGCGGCTTGCCGTCGCCGTCGAGGTGCCACTTGCCGGCGTAGCCGGTCGCGTAGCCCTCGCGGCGGAGGACCTCGGCGAAGGTGACGATGTCGTCCTTCATCGGCTGGTCGTTGGTCGGGGTCCCGGTGTTGTGAGGGTACAGGCCCGAGACGAACGCGGCGCGGGACGGCGAGCACACGGGGGAGGTCGCGTGGAAGCGCGTGCACAGCGCGCCCTGCTTCGCAAGCGAGTCGATGTGCGGGGTCTCGACGACCGTCTTCGGGCCCCAGATCCGCGCCTGCTCCGGCGGCAGGAGGTCGCGGTAGCAGCCGAGCGTCCGGTAGTTGTGCTCGTCGGTGTGGAGGATGAGCAGGCTCGTCCGGCGCGCGGCGGCGCGGACGCGGCCCGCGGCGCAGGCTGTGAACGCGGCGCCCATTCCGGCCAGGAAGTCGCGTCGGCGCATCGCGGGCTCCTATCGGTCGCGGATCAGGTCGTAGATGTTGAGGTAGTCGCGGCCGGGATGGTTCCACGAGTAGTCGTACCGCATGCCGTTCTCCATCAGCTCGCGGAAGTGCCGCGGGTAGTGGTTCCACAGTCCGACGGCGCGGACGAGGGCGGACTCGATGCCGGCGGCGTCGAACGCCTGGAACGTGTAGCCGTTCCGCTCGTGGTAGGGGCGCGGCGCGTGGTCGGCGTCGAAGACCGTGTCGGCCAGGCCGCCGGTCTCGCGCACGACGGGGACGGTGCCGTACTTGAGCGCGATCATCTGCGTCAGGCCGCACGGTTCGAAGAGGCTCGGCACGATCAGGAGATCCGCGCCGGCGTAGATCATGTGCGAGAGGTCCTCGTTGAAGCCGAGTTCCAGGTGCGAGTCGGGGTTGTCGTTGATCGCGCGCTTGAGGGCTCCGAAGTCGTTCTGGATGGCGGCGTCGGCGCCGGAGCCGAGCAGCACGAACTGCGCGCCGTTGCGGAGGCACCAGTGCAGGGCGTGCTGGATCAGCGGAACGCCCTTCTGGTGGTCGAGCCGGCCGATGAACGCCACGAGCGGGCGGAAGTCCTCGCGGAGGAGCAGGCGCTTGCGCAGTTCGGTCTTGTTGGCGTACTTCGCGTCGAGCGTCGCCGGGCCGTAGGTGCGCGGGATGTGGCCGTCGACCTCCGGATTCCACACGTCGTAGTCGACGCCGTTGAGGACGCCGCCGAACTTGCCCGAGTGGACGTGCAGCGTGTGGCCGAGGCCGAACCCCTGGTCGGTGTTCTTGATCTCGCCGGCGTAGCGCGGGGAGACGGTCGTCACGAAGTTCGAGTAGACGATGCCGCCCTTCATCAAGTTGACCGCGTTGGCGTTGAAGTTGTCCCTGAGGCGGTCGTAGTGCATGAAGTGCTCCGGCCGGTGGAGGCCGGTGGCGTGCAGGATGTGCGGTCCCGTCACGCCCTGGTGCTTCACGTTGTGAAGGGTGAAGCAGACGCGGGGATGGCGCAGGCCGAGCCCCGCGTAGATCTCGTAGAGCAGGACGGGCACCAGCGCGGTCTGCCAGTCGTGGCAGTGGATCACGTCGGGGTTCTTGCCGGACCGGAGCAGGAACTCCAGCGCGGCGCGGCAGAAGAAGGCGAACCGCCGGTCGTCGTCGCCCTGGCCGTAGTAGGCGCGCCGGTTGAAGAAATTCTGCGGGCTGTGCGGGTCGATGAAGAAGCACTTCCGGCCCTCGACGAAGCCGAACCACACCGACGTGTGGATGCTGCCGCCCTCCCACGGCACCCAGAGGTCCTGGTGGACCATCTGGAGGCCCCAGATGCGGTCGTACCGCATGCAGTCGTACTTCGGGAGGATGATCTCGACCGGGTTGCCGCGGATCTCGAGTTCCCGGCACAGGCCGAAGACCACGTCGCCGAGGCCGCCGACCTTGGCGACCGGCGCGCATTCCGACGCGATGTGGACGATGAACATGATGCCTAGTCCGCGAACCCGCCGGCGTCCAGGCCGGGAAACGGAGGGCACGCGCGCTCCATCTCCGCCAGCCGCCGCGCGTTCACCCGGCCGTGCCGCGCGGCATGCTCAAGGTAGTCGAAACAGCGGAGATGGTCACGCACCATCCGTTCCGCGAAGTCCGCCGCGCGCCCGTTGCGGATCATGAAGGGCCAGTCCGACGCCTGCGCCAGGAGCAGGTGCCGCGCCGCCTGCCGCACCGCGCGCGCAACGAGGGCGGAGGTCGGAGGGCGGGGGGCGGAGGGCGGGAGTCGGGAGTCGGGAGTCGGAAGACGGGAGTCGGGAGT
>VGWF01000054.1 GCA_016873715.1 Lentisphaerota bacterium
CGGAACTGAAGGCGCCGCTGTGGGGCGGGGAGTCCGACGCAAAGCCGGCCGCGGCCGCGCCCGCCGCGCACAACGCGAAGGTGACGGTGATGCCGACCGAGATCCGCATGCAGTGCACCGGACCCGATCCGCAGGCGGTCTTCGGCGGTATCCCGGCGACGCGCGGGCCGTACACGCTGCGACTGAGGATCAAGTCCGCCTCCGCCGGCGCGGGCGAGGTCTTCTGGTCGACGGGTGCCGTGCCGGAGTTCGCGGCGGAGCGCAGCGTGCGATTCAAGCCGGTCCACGATCCCGATCGCTGGGAGGAACTGTCCGTTCCGCTGGCCGTCACCTCCGCCGTCACCTACCTGCGACTGGACCCCGGCACGGGGCCGGGGCTTGTCCGCATCGCGGACATGTCGCTCGAGGACGCGGAGGGGAAGGCGGTCCGCGTCTGGATCGGAAAGGAGTCCCGCCGGTGAATTCCCCCGCCGTCCGTCGTTTCCTTCTCGGCCTCGCCGCGGCCCTCGCGGCGGTCGCGGCCGCGCCGCGCGCCGCGGCGGCCCCCGGCGCCGCCGCCAAGCCGAACCTGCTCTTCATTCTGGCCGACGACCTCGGGTGGCGCGACCTGACCTGCTACGGGAGCCGCTGGAACGAGACGCCGAACATCGACCGGCTCGTCGCGCGCGGCCTGCGGTTCTCGCAGTTCTACTCCGCCAGCCCGCTCTGTTCGCCGACGCGGGCGAGCATCCTGACGGGGCTGGCGCCGGCCCGGATCGGCATCACCGTGCCCGTCTGCCACGTGCCGAACGAGGTTCTCGAGTCGACCGTCGCGACGAACGCCGGTCCGAACCAGCGCTCGCTCGGCGTGGAGAGCGCGACGCGGCTGAAGCGCGACTACGTCACGCTCGCCGAGTCGTTCAAGGCCGCCGGCTACGCGACCGCGCATTTCGGCAAGTGGCACCTCGGCCCCGAGCCGTACAGCGCGCTGCAGCAGGGCTTCGACGTGGATCTCCCTCACACGCCGGCGCCGGGACCGTCGGGGAGCTACATCGCCCCGTGGAAGGTCTGGCCGGGGGAGGGGACGCCGGGCGACCACATCGAGGACCGCATGGCGCAGGAGGCCGTGAAGTTCATCCGGGCGCACAAGGGCGGACCGTTCTTCGTCAACTACTGGGCCTTCTCGGTCCACGCGCCCTTCAACGGCAAGACGAACGTGATCGAGCGCTACCGTGCGCGCACGCCGCCCGCGGACGAGAAGCAGGGCTGCCCCGAATACGCCGCGATGGTCCGCAGCCTCGACGACGCCGTCGGCGTGCTCGTGAAGGCGCTCGACGACGGGGGTCTCTGGGAGAACACGATCGTCGTCCTGACGTCCGACAACGGCGGGAACATGTACGACGTTGTCGGCGGCCGCCCGCCGACGAGCAACGACCCGCTGCGATCGGGCAAGGCCAGCTACTACGAGGGCGGCACGCGCGTGCCCTGCGCGATCCACTGGCCCGGGTTGACGAAGCCGGGCGCGGCGACCGACGCGCCCGCGATGTCGACCGACTTCTTCCCGACGTTCTGCGACCTGCTCGGCCTCGCCGCGCCGCCGGTCCCGTTCGACGGCCGCAGCATGGCGACGCTGCTGCGCGGGGAGCCCTTCGACCGCGGACCGCTCTTCTGTCACTTCCCGCACCCGACGGGGAAGATCGGCAAGTTCGGCGCCTCCTGGGTGCGCGACGGCGACTGGAAGCTGATCCTGCTCTACCAGGCGGCCGACGACCTGTCGGACCGCTTCGAGCTCTACAATCTGCGCGAGGACATCGGCGAGACGCGCGACCGGGCGGTGGACGAACCCGCGCGGGTGGAGGCGATGGGCGCGAAGCTGGCCCGCCACCTCGCGGAAACGCATGCCCTCCTCCCGCGTCCGAATCCGGCGTACGACCCGGCGCTGAACGTCGAGATCGCCGGCTGGCGACCGCTCCGCGACGCCGGCCTGCGCGCCGGCGCGGGTCATGCGGTGATCCTCAGCCGCAGTGGCGATCCGCAGATCGGCACGGCCTTCGATCCGCCGGTGACCGGGCCGCTGAAGGTCGTGGTCCGCATGAAGTCGTCCAGCCGCGGCGAGGGCGCGGTCTACTGGACGCACGGTTCGCAGCGCTATGTGAAGCAGCGCGGAACGTTCTTCACGCCCGTCCACGACGGGCAGTGGCACGACTACGCGCTCGATCTGCCCGCGGAGGGAAAGGTCTCGGGCCTGCGCCTCGACCCCTCATCCGGCCCCGGTGAGATTCACCTCGAGCGCATCCGCCTGCTCTACGCGGACGGCGCCGAGCTCAAGGCATGGTCCTTCGCCACGCCGTAACAGCACGGCTCCGTCGGTAGCGTGAAGACCGGCGCAAGGGGTCTGCAACTGTAGGCGTTGCATCCGCGGCGGGCGGACGGGGCGAGGGGGGAACCCTCGGGAGGACGCCTCTGCGGGCGGGTGTGCAGGGCCTTCCGACCGGTCTTCGTCGCCGTCATGGCGGCGGTTGACTCGCCGGCATCACCGATACACCCTCCCGGGCGGAACGACGACGGCATTGCACGAGCCGAGGACAAAGGATGGCCGGCAAGAGGTGTGGAGGCCGGAGCGGAGAAATGCGAACGTGGAGATTACAGACGCGGTCCCATGTGCCTCGACCTCATGTGCCCGGGTCCGCCCGCAGTAGCAGAGTATCCAGACACGGGATGATCGGATGAAATACGAGCGCGCCCTGCTTCCAATCGTTGGAACATTGGCCTGCCTGCTTTTCCAACCCTTGGAAACTCCCGCGGCGGAAGGCGTTTTCGTCCGCCTCCAGCTCGTCGAGCCCGCGTCGACCTCGTGGTACGCGCGCATCGGCGGCTTCATTCATAGCGATCCCTGGTATCTACCCAACGCCGTCTGGCCGGCGGGCGCGGACAAGGACGCGGCCCTGCGCGTTCCCGCCGGCGCGGCCAGCGCGTGGTTCGATCTCGGCGCGCACGCGGGCGGCAAGCTGCACGGCCGGATGAGCCGCGCGGGCGGCGTCGCCGAGTTCCCGAATGTCACCGCGCAGTTCGTCACCGCCGACACGAATCCCGCGGCGAGGGTGGTGATCGAACTGGCCACCGCCCCGGACGAGGCTGCCATCGTGAAGCGGTTCGAGGAGACGTTCACGGGACGGCTGACCAGCTTCCTCGTCTCGCCCGATTTGCGCAAAGACGCCGAATTGCTGGAGACCGCGGCGCAGATGACCGCGCGCCGCCTGGCGTGGGCCCGCGAGGCCAGCGGCGGACGGCGCGTGGCCCCGAGCCATCTCTGGATCCAGACCCAGTTCTGGGCCGCGCAGCGGCCGGAGCTGAACCTGCGCGAGGCGGAGGTGCTGGAACTGCTCGGATTCACCATCGTCGGCAACCAGACGCCGGAACTGGACGGACGCTTCTCCTTCGCCGCACCGGGCGGACACCACTGGGTCGACTTCGCGCCGTGGCACACGGCGTCGAACATCGCGCAGCAGATCGCCGGACCGGCGGCGAAAGCGAAGGGGGCGGACCGGCCGGTGCCTTACAACTTCTCCGACGAGATCGCCTGCCGCCCGCCGATCGGATCGAACGCGCAGGCCATCGCGCACTTTCGCGGCTGGTTGAAGGGGCGTCGCCTCAAGCCGGCCGAGCTCGGCGTCGCCTCGCTCGACGAGGTGATGCCCATCGAAACGCCGCCCGACCTGCGCGAGCGGCAGAAGGCGCATCGCGCCGCGGCCAATCGCGTCTTCTACTGGACCACCCGCTTCCGCCAGGAATCCGCGACGGAGCGGCTGCGCTGGCTCACCGAGGACTTCCACCGCCACGCGCCCACCAACGTGCTGACCTCCACGCTGGTGGCGGATCATCCGTACTTCGGCGGCACCGGCCTCGGCATGGGCATGCAGCGCGCGAACTCCACCTGGGGCGGCTGGCCGCTGGCCCTCGACTGGTTCGGCCTCGCGCGGGCGCGGGCCGTCGACGTGATGGGCATCGAGGACTGGCTCGGCCTGCAATTCATGTACGGTCCGCACTTCACCTGGGAGGGCTTCCAGCTGATGGGCTTCCAGGCGGCGATCTTCCGCAGCGGGAGCCGCGGCGGGATGCCGGTGATCGCGTGGATCACGCCCAGCGACGAGCGGAACCTGCGGTTGAAAAGCGCGTCCGCGTTGTGCCAGGGCGCGAAGCACTTCTTCTATTGGACCTACGGGCCGACCGCGACGAGCACGGAGAACTACTGGAGCGATCTGCGCGGCGCGTACGACGGCGTGGCCGCGATGACCCGCCACCTGGCCGGCGCCGAGCACATCATCGCCCCCGGACGGACGCGGCCCGCGCGGGTGGCCGTGCTCTACAGCCTGTCCAGCGATCTCTGGCAGCCGTTCGACTACGTCAGCATGGCCGAGCGCCGGCTGACCTACTTCTCGCTCGTCCACGACCAGCATCTCGTCGACTTCCTCACCGAGCAGGATGTCGAGGCGGGCCGGCTGGAGGACTACCGCGCGCTCTACGTGGCCGATCCCTGCGTCTCCGTCGCGTCCTGCGCGCGCATCCGGACGTGGGTCAAGGGCGGTGGCGCGCTCTTCGGCTCCGCCGGCGCGGCCGGCCGCAATGAGTTCGATGAGCCTCACGCGGGACTCTCCGAGGTCTTCGGCATCGCGCCGGTCGCCCCGGTGCGGGGCCAGCCCGGCCGCTTTGATCTTCGCGGCGCGCTCAACGGAATGCCGTGGATGGACCAGGTACGGTTTGCGGACGGGACGCCCGGCTTCGGGGCGCTGGGCCTGCTGGCCGCGGTGACGACGACGACGGGCCGGGTTCGGGCCCACTTCGCCGATGGCGCGCCCGCGGTGATCAGCAACCGCTTCGGCCGCGGCAGCGCGACCTACGTTGCGACCTGCCCGGGCGTCTCCTATGCCAAGGACGCGCGCTTCGTGGCCTCCGATCTCAAGGAGAAGTGGCCCGCCGCGCAGCGCGACTTCATCAATCGGACCGCGAGCGCGGTTCCGCGTCTCGTGGAGCTCTCCCACCCGGTCGTCGAGGCGGGCGTCTTTGACGCCGCGGCCGGTTCCGCGCTGGTGCTGGCCAACTTCACGTACGACCCCGTCACGAATCTGGTCGTTCGCCTGCCGATGAAGGGACCGCCCGAGGCGATCCGCTCGATGGCCGGCGGGAAGCTCGATTTCACCGTCGAGCCGGCCGCGCCCGACCTGCGCGCGGAAGGCTATCGCAGCGTCGCCCGGTGTTGCGTCTCGCTCGGCTGGAGTGACATCCTGGTCTTCGAGACGGCGCGCCAGGGTAACCCGCCGCGCTGAAGCGACGGCTGTCGGCCCTCCGGGTCGCGGCATACGTGTCGCCCGGCGGCAGGGCGAAAAGAGGGCCGTGGGACGTGCGCGCGCTGACTCAGCCGCCGGAGGCGACGCGCTCCTGAAGGACGAAAGACACCGCTTCCGTGTCCAACGCCCTCGCTTCCCTGATCTAGATCCCGTTTGTTTCGTCAGAGCCAACGTCAGACGTGAGCGACCGCGGCCGACACGGGCGGTGGAGTGCACAAGGTGCTTCCAAACTGCCCCCACCGGTGAACGGAAGAGCGGGGCGGCGGTTCGGCTCCACCGACTGGTCAGGAGCGTTGGTCACTTTCCTTGCCTGCGTGTGGAACTTGCCTGTTCTGGAGGCGATGCAAGACCTTTCGCGAAAGAAACAACCCAAGAGCCATGCCGCCCAGGGCGAATAGTGTGAAGTAAAGTAACATGAACAATGTATCGTTTCCCGGCGGCTCAAACTCCCAGACGCGATACCAAAACAGAGCGGACGCTCCAATTCCTGCGGCCGACCCGAGGAGTAGCCTGCAACCCGTGGCGAACGAGAGCAGTTTCCGAAAGTAGAGAATGGCAGTGACTGCCAGAAACAGGCCGCCAGCAGCCCCGGGCATGATGTAGCGAAAGAGGATGTTCTCATCGATTCCCATGACCGGGCCACGAATTGCAAGACATGCTCCGGCCCCAATGATCGATCCCGCCGCCAGAGTCAGGATTTCAATGAGAATGCGTATGACCATCCGGATTGATGGAGAGTTCATTTGTGCTCCGAACGCCCGGATTCTGCGACGCGAACCCGCCGCGGGTTCGCGCAAGCAGGAAGCCTTTGTTCGCCCTATTCACCTTCTCTCGGACGCAATCCAATGCGGACTCTGTTGTCGCGCCAGATTTCTATGTCCGTGCCATCATACGTGAGCGTCATGTCTGCCGCCGTTACCGCAGTGCCATCACGAGTGATGTTGGCCACATAGACATCCTTGCCCAGTTCACTCCCTTTGTATTGCAGTTCCATTGCGTACTTCGTGCCATTCCATTCCGTGCCAAACATGCGGACAACCTGAACCGGAGTCGCATTGGACCAGCGCCAATGGCCACCAGACCGCGGTCCGTATGCATAGTTATTGATGTAAGCCTCGACGTTTGTATATACAGGCGGCACGAACTTCGGGCTGCTCCTTTCGATGGCGACTGGAGAGCTGTGAACGGTTTCACTCGTCTGTCCTCCGCATGAGCAGAGGACTGCGGCAGATGCCGCAACAACTACCCGTTGCAGGCTAACTGCGTCCTGCATAGTCCTTCCCTCCATTCCGGCGAACGTCCAATTCAGCGTCTTGGCGGGCAGCGACAAATACCGCCGAAGTTGTTCGTTGGCGCACCTGCTCTATTGAACCGAGAGGAACACATCCTCTTTCCAGTCACTTATCGGGTGTCTACTGTTTACTCTCGAGCATCGAATGTTGTTATACCACCAGGTGTTTACATCATCCTTCCAGGCGCTCATGCCGAAGACCTTCCTAAGGGTTGCCGGCATTTGTCTCTCAGGGAGCTTCACGTTCTGTTTGTAATTCTGAGAGCTCCAGTTGAGCTTGGTCAATGTCTGGTCGCTCTTCTTGTAGTCCAGCTTCGAGCGCGTGAGAACGTGCAGGGTGACATCAAAGACGCCTTGGCGACTGCTGAACCGAAGAGGATAATATGGAACAGGAGTTTCAAACGAAAGATGCAGTGGGGGCAGCATTCCGTTCGGCTCGACTGATTGGTTCTTCTCCTTCGCCGTGACCTTGACGCATAGGAAGGTGAAGTTGTTTGTAACGAAATACGTCATATGATCAGGTGTCTCCGTCGGGAAACCGTTGTCCTTGAGCCAGAGATTCAATCCTGTCAACGCATGGGGACCTACTCCGCGAACAGGCTGAATGTCATAAGGACCCACCTGAACACGTTTCCCGAGTTCAACGCCGGCCGCCTGGGGAGAATCTGTCTCCTTTGATCGAGCCATGCTCTTGTTGACAGGAACGACCAGAGCCTCAGCAAGGGCGAACATATCTTCAAAGAGAAGCGGATCAGCCACTGCATACGCATCCGGCTCCTTTGGTGTTGTGATCACCCAGACGAAGGTATCGGGCATCCTGTCGCCCTTGATGCTGTAGTTGATGCGAAGAACCAATTCCTCGCGATCGCCGTCATGGATCAGAACAGCCTCCTGAGCATCCTGCCCAATGCTCCCTTTGTAGGATACAGGCACCATACAGCAAGCGAAAGCCCCAGCAGCAGCCACCGTGGTCAGCCATAGTATCAACAACCTCTTCATCATAGCCCGGTTCTCCTTCTATACGGCTTCACGTTTCCGCCAACGTCAGCCATCATGCTGACGCGCGCTTAGCGCCGATAGCATGGACGGCTTGGTTGTGCATCCGTTTCATTTCATTGCTCAGTTGAGGTCAAGTATCCGCCTGTGACGCTTGGCAAAACAGTGACACTGGTCGATCTGTTTCCGGATCTTTCTAGGGAAGTCCCCCTTCATCGCGGCCAGCGACAACATCAGTTCTCCAATCACTTCCGATCCGGTCGTCCAGATGCCGTGCAGAAGTGCGTCAAGCCGAGACGCTTCATCCGTGTTTCCGTCTGCCTTGAGTTCTTGGATAAGCGTTTCCACTGCCTTGTAGAACTCGTCAACCGTTCTATATGGGGTCCTGTGAAACATCGTTGTCCTGTTGCACAACGGCAACCTTCTCGGTTGGCGCGTCAGCGACGTACCGAGCGAGGTTTGGTTGGCTTCTGCTTTTTCAATTCCTGCCTGAACGTGGTCGTCTCCAGGACTGTTCCACCTCGTTTCGGCTCAAACCGATGGCTAATGAGCCATCCGGTTGATGGCGTTAACGCATCAAACGTGAGCACCCCTCCATCCCATTGCACGTTGGATATGGCAAATACATCTCCGTCATCAGCATCGCATCCTGTCACGCGAATGCCGCTCCGGTTGACCGTGACAGTGAATTGCCCCCAGTTCTCCTGGTGTCCCCAAGTTCCCACGAGTCGTCTTGCTTTTTCCAAATTCGTAATCATTGTCATCACGCCAACGTATATTCTAGGACCAGTCGCTTTTCGCGGGTCGGGCGTTCTCCGAGCTGATTTCTCGATCCTCCATCCCTTCACCTTGAGGACGATGCTGCGCCTGCCGGCGAAGAGGTTCAAGCGGTTTCGTGATTGAAGTTTCGCGCTGCGCGCCAGGGGTTTGGCTGGCGGGAAGGGGGACAAGGACCGGTCGACGCTTTTGCGGGATCATCGCATCGGTATCATGCGCCGCCATCCTGTGCTCGACGTGACATTCGAGAAAGCGTTTCGCCTGGATCGACATGCACACCGTGAAGCGAACCGGCGTCGGCGTCCGAAGTCCTTTCGATGCGTTGTGAGGGGTTCCAAGGCTTGGAAGACCTGCAGGAATCAGTTCCAAGGGTTGGAGAGAAGGGGTGGCGCCACGGCTACGACGTGGCGCGAGGGCGGTTGCCGGGGCCAAAGCGGCTCGGGTCGCAGCGCTGCGGCTGGCCGGTCGGCGGAGCCGGCGGCCCTCCCGGTCCGGTTTCGTGCTTCTTTCCCGCGGGCCGGCGGGCTTGTGTTTCCGGGTCGGGTTCAGGATAACAGCGGGCGTGTCAGCGACACGTGGCAGCGGGTCCGGGGAGGCCGGCGGGCCGGGGGACGGCGGGGGATTCAACATCCAACAGCCAACTGCCAACGGCCAACATCCAACGGGGGGGACGACGCGGCGGGAGTTCGTGCGCGACGCGGCGGCGTGGGCGTTCGTCGCGGCGGGCGCGGGCGGGCTGGGCGTGCGGCGATGGAGGCGGTCGCGCCGCACGGGCAGGTTCCCGGAGCGGGCGGTCACGATGATCTGTCCCTACGCGCCCGGCGGGGGGACGGATCTCCTGCTGCGGCACGTCGCGCACGCGGCCGAGCCGACGCTGGGGAAGCCGGTGGTGGTGAACAATCTCACGGGCGGCGGCGGGGCGGTCGGCTTCTCCGCGGCGCGGATGGCGCGGCCGGACGGCCATACGGGCGTCATGCTCACCTTCGAGGTGGTTTCGCTGCCGCTGCGCGGACTGGCGCCGTTCGACCATGAGGCCTTCGATGTGCTGCTGCAGCTCAACGGCGATCCGGCCGCGCTGGCGGTGCGGGCCGACCATCCCGCACGCACCGCGGCCGAATGGGTCGCCGCCTGCCGCGCCGGCCCGCCGCCGGGGATCGGGAACTCCGGCACGGGGGCGGTCTGGCATCTGGCCGCGGCGCTGCTCGCGCACCGGGCGGGGGTGGAGGTGCGGCACGTGCCGTACAACGGGTCGACCCCGGCACTGACGGCGCTGCTCGGGGGGCACGTCGACGCGGCGGTCGCGAGCCCGGCCGAACTGATGACCCACGTGAAGGCCGGCAGCCTGCGCATGCTGGCGGTGATGAGCGAATCGCGCGCGGCGGGGTTCCCGGAGACGCCGACCTTCCGCGAGGGCGGCATGGACCTGCTCTTCGGCACCTGGCGCGGACTGGCGCTGCCGGCGGGCGTGCCGGCCGGCGCGCGGGCGGTGCTGCTCGCGGCGTTCGAGCGCGCGGCGCGGTCGGAGGCGGTCGCGGAGTTCGCCGGCCGGACAGGGCTCAACCTCGTGATCCGTCCGGGCGAGGAGTTCCGCGAGATGATGCGGCGGCAGACGGTGGAGGTGGGGGCGATCATGCGGACGCTGGGGATGATCCCATGACGGCGCGCGGCGCGGTGCGGCTTCTCCCGCAGGCGGCGCTTCTCGTCGCGGCGGTGGCGATGGCGGCAATGGCGTGGCGGTTCCCGCGCGATATCGGGGAACACGCGGGGGCGGGCGCGTTCCCGTTTGCGCTGTGCGCGGCGTTGGCGGTCCTCGTCGCGGCGCGGGCGGTTCAGAAGGCGGGGGAGGACGTTGGCGGCGCTGCGGCCGGGGTGGCACCCGGCCCTCCCCGGGTGGCGGATGGGATGTCAGCGGCGGCCGGGGTGGAACCCGGCCCTCCCAGGGTGGTGGATGGGATGTCGGGAACGGCCGGGGTGGAACCCGGCCCTCCCGCGGCGGTGGATGGGATATCGGGAACGGCCGGGGTGGCACCCGGCCCTCCCGGGGCGGCGGATGGGACGTCAGGAACGGCCGGGGTGGAACCCGGCCCTCCCGGGGCGGCGGATGGGATGTCAGGAACGGCCGGGGTGGAACCCGGCCCTCCCGGGGCGGTGGATGGGATGTCAGGAACGGCCGGGGTGGAACCCGGCCCTCCCGGGGCGGTGAGTGGGACGTCAGGAACGGCCGGAGGGGCGTGGCGGCTGCCCGTCCTTTGCGTCGCCTACATGGCGGTGTTGCCGTGGCTCGGGTTCATGTCGTCCACGGCCCTCTTCACGGCGGCGATGCTGGGGGCGATGGGCTATCGCCGGGTGGGGCGGGCACTCGCGTTCGGGCTGGCGCTGGCGATCGTGCTGCACTGGGTCTTCGCGGTGTGGATGCAGGTCCCGCTGCCGGAGGGGTGGCTCGGATGATCGAGGTGCTGCGAGAGTCGGCAGGGCTGGTGGCGTCGCTCGACGTCGGCCTCTGCCTGCTGCTCGGCACGCTGGTCGGGATGGTGATCGGGGCGATCCCGGGGCTGACGGCGACGATGGGGGTGGCGCTGCTGACGCCGCTGACGTTCGACCTCGAGATCATGCCGGCGCTGGCGCTGCTGGTGGGCGTCTACTGCGGGGCGATCTACGGCGGTTCGATCACGGCGATCCTGTTCCGGACGCCCGGGACGCCGGCGTCGGCGGCGACGCTGTTCGACGGCCACCCGATGATGCGGTGCGGCGAGGCGGGGCGGGCGCTGTCCATCGCCGCGTGGTCGGCGGCCGCGGGCGGGATCATCGGCACGCTGCTGCTGGTCTTCCTGACGCCGCAGATCTCGCGGTTCGCGCTGAGCTTCGGCCCGGCGGAGTTCTTCGCGATGGCGGTGTTCGGGTTGTCGACGATCGTGGCGCTGTCGGGCGAATCGCTGCTCAAGGGGGCGGTCGCGGCGGTCGGGGGGCTTCTGCTGGCGACGGTGGGGATGGACCCGGTCAGCGGCTACCCGCGGTTCATCCTGGGCCAGGCGTCGCTGATGGAGGGCGTGCCGTTCATCCCGGCGCTGATCGGGCTCTTCGCGGTGGCCGAGGTCTTCTGCGCTCGCGGCGGCGGGACGGCGGGCGCGGGGGCTGCGGCGGAGGGGAATCTGCGGGTGCCGGTCTTCCCGCCGGCGGCCGACGCGCGGCGCTGCGGGTGGACGGCGGTGCGGTCATCGCTTCTCGGCACGGTCGTCGGCGCGGCGCCCGGGGCCGGGTGCGACATCGCGGCGTTCCTGGCCTACAGCGTGGCGCGCCAGCGCGCGCGGGCGGGGGAGCGGTTCGGCGAGGGGGAGGCGAAGGGGATCGCGGCGCCCGAGGCGGCGAAGAGCGGGGCGATCTCGGGGGCGATGATCCCGCTGCTGTCGCTGGGCATCCCGGGCGACTCGGTGACGGCGATCCTCGTCGGCGCGTTCGTGCTGCACGGGGTGCAGCCGGGTCCGCTCCTGTTCCGCGAGCACGCACCGCTGGCCTACGCGATCCTCGGGATCGTGATGCTGGGGCACGTGGCGGTGCTGGTGTGCTCGCTGTTCACGGCGCGGCTGATGACGCGGGCGCTCAAGGCGGATCCGCGCTTCGTCGCGGCGGGGATCCTGGCGTTGTCGATGCTGGGGGCCTATGCGATCCGCGGGCAGGCGGCGGACATGGCGGTGGCCTTCGCGTTCGGGTTGCTGGGCGTCGCGATGCGGCGCGGGGGCTACCCGGCGGCGCCGCTGCTGCTGGCGATGATCCTCGGCGGCATGGCGGAGGAGAACTTCCGGCGGATGCTGATCGTGTCCTCCGGCAGCGCGGCGTTCCTGTTCACGCGTCCGATCGCGGCGGCGATGCTGCTGGTCTCCGCGGCCTCGGTCGTCGCCGGTCTTCTGCGCGGGCGGGCGCGCGGGTGAGGTCCGCGCGGCCTCGTCGTGCGGCGCGAACGTTGCATGAAATGTAACGATCGTTACATTTCATGCAACACGGCGGTGACGTCGCCGCGGCGTGAAACCGCGCCCTCCGCCGGGCCGGGACGTGGGGTTCGCGGGCTGGCCGCCGGCATGCGGCGGGGAGGCGATCAGCCCCTCGGTGTCGAAGGGATCGGAAGAGGCACGGTCGTGCACCACGGACTGGGAATCGTCCGGATCGGAACCGCCGATGCCGGTGGAGACGACCGCGCGGAAACGCTCGCCTGCGCGGCGCCGCCGGCGGGCCGATCCCGGGCTGCGCCGGGAAGCGCGGGCGAGGCGCCTCCGTTGCCGGTGCGGCTGCCGAAAAGGGTCAGGGCGCGGATCTCGCCGCGGAACTGGCGGTCGAGTCCGGCGCCGCGCAGGGTGGCGTTGAAATTGCCGATGGCCAGCGGACCGATGTCCGCGCCGACCGGGCCGGCGGCGTGGCTGGTGACACGGTCGGGCGCGAGGACGGCGGCGGGGTCGGGCGAGTCGAGCGGGGCGGAGAAGGACCAGCGCACGTTGTCGCGTTCGGCGGTGCCGTCGTAGGCGACTGCGAAGCGGGTCCACTTGCCGGTCACGAGCCGCCCCGGGGAGCTGTCGTTGGAGATGCGGTCGGGCCACTGGTTGACGGCGAGGCGCAGGCGGCCGTCGGCATGGCAGACGAGGTCGATGCCGTCGCGGTTGTGGTTGAGGCAGAAGAGCAGCCGGTTGCCGCCCGCTCCGGCGGTCAGGCTATCCGGCCTGAGCCAGCCCGTCACCGTGAACGAGCGCAGGCCGCGGAGGTCCTCCACGACGCCCGTCTCGGCCCAGCCCCAGGGCGCGGCGGCGGAGAAGAGGAACCCGCCGGCTTCGCTTCGCCCGGCGCTGCCGTTGAGTTTCAGCGTGTGCGTTTCGCCGTCCGGAACGCCGAGGCGCAGGATGGGCATCGCCGGGTCGCGGTCGGCCAGGATCTCGCGGACGGACGATGCGCGTCCGCCGTGCGGGTCCGTGACGGTGAGTGTGACCGTGTAGAGACCCGGTCGGGCGTACCGGTGGGCGGGGGCGGTTTCCTCGCTGACGGCGCCATCGCCGAAATCCCACCGGGCCCGGAGTCCGGCGGGCGCGGCGAAGCGGACGTCGAGCGGCGCGCGGCCCGCGGCCGGCGTGGCGGTGAACGCGGCGTCGGGCCGGAGCGCCTCGCCCGGAGCGTAGGGCGTGAAGCGGTAGGCCGTGCCGGCCTGCGTCGCGACGAACTCCTGCGCGCCCGGCCGGGCGGTGCCCAGCGGGGTGACCGTCATCCGCCAGGGATCGACGCGGTCGACCTTGTAGGGACGATCGCCCGCCAGGTCGATCGGCTGCGGTCGGGTGTCGGTGGCGTAGAGAAGGTAGTAGGCGCCGGGCTTGGCGAGCAGGTAGCGGCCCCGGGCGTCGCCCATGGGATTCAACTCGTGGAACGGCGGCGCGTCCGCGAGGAATGTCGCGAGCCACTGGATGAGGGCGGGGCTTTGGCCATGGAGCGTGCCGCCCTTGGACCACCAGAGGATGTCCTCCGGGTGCTTGTAGGTCTCGCCGTGGCCGACGTAGCAGCCGCCGAGGGTGCCCAGCCAGAAGCGTTCGGCCATCTCGCGCGCGGACAGGTTTCCCCAGCCCTGCGGCACATCGCCCTCGTACCTGCACTCGTCGTAGAGGACCGGCTTGCCGAACGATGTCCGGAACTCCACGCCGCGGGCCATGTCCGACGTCTGCAGGCTCGCATGGGTGACCCACGGCCGGGTGTGATCGTAGAAGCCGCGGCAGTTGTGGATCGATCGCAGGCGGCGGTGCGGATCCTCCCCGGCCAGGATCCGGAAGAAGCGATCCCAGTCCGCCATGGTCTTGTTTCCCCGGTGGCCCTTCATCGCCGCCGGCGCCATCAGGTCGAATTCGTTCGCCAGCGACCACCAGACGTTGCGGAAGGCGGAGAGCCGCGCGATGCAGTAGCGGAGATAGCGATCGTCCTGCTCCTTCGTCATCTCCGAGAATCCCCAGCGGTCGTAGGGGTGCCAGAGGATGATGTCGGCCTCGATGCCGAGCCGCTGCAGGTCCAGGATGCGCCGCTCGAAGTGCCGCCAGAACTCCGGGTCGGGCCGGTCGAAGTCGAAGGTGCGGTCGCTCCGGCGCACGAACGGGAACCGCACCGGCTCGTTCGTGTTGTACGTGTAGCTCTTCGGGAAGACGCAGAAGCGGATCTTGTTGAAGGGCGACGCGGCGAGGGTGCGGAGCGTCTGCTCCTGAAGGGCCTCGGGTTGATGCGTCCATGCGTAGCAGGTCGTGCCGAACTGGCGGTAGGGCGTGCCGTCCGAATACCGCAGATAGAAGGTGTCGAAGACCCCGACCGGTCCGTGGTTGCCGCCGGAGGGCGCCGTCGCCGTGACGCTGCCGGTCCTGCCGTTCAGTTCGGGCGCCGGACTGCGGGTCTCGTAGCGCCATTCGCCGGCGTCCGGGGGGCTGAACCGGATCTTGTACGTGTCGCCGCCGTCCCGGAAGCCCGGCACCTCGATGCGCGCCGCTCCCTGCGAGAACGTGGCGGACCACGGTGCGTCCATGCCGGGACCGCCCGCGGCGGGTCCCGGAAGGGTGAGTTCGAAGACGCCCCAGCGCTCCACCGCGTGCGAGGCCAGCGTGAGGCCGGTGAACAGGACGGTTGCGATGCGTTTCATAGCGGGACGTCCTCCGCGAACTCGCGCGGTTCCGCGCCGGCGCGGATTGCGGCGGCGGCGATCGAGAGGGCGGCGATCCGGGTTCGCGCGGACATCCGGCGCATGGCGATGGGTCTCCGGGCCGAGAGTGGCACGGACGGGGAAACGGCTCAAGGCGCGGGTTGACCCGGTCCGGCGGGCCGCGCACACTTCCCGGCATGAAGAAGCGGGCGGACGACCGGCCGGGGTGGGACGAGTACTTCATCGACATCGCGCACGTGGTCGCGCGCCGGGCGAACTGCTCGCGCCGCCGCGTCGCCGCGCTGATCGTCCACGAGCGGCGCATCATCTCCACCGGCTACAACGGCACGCCGCGAGGCATCCGCAACTGCCTGGAGGGCGGCTGCCCGCGCTGCGCCAGCGGGGCGGCCTCGGGCGAGCGCCTGGGCGACTGCATCTGCGCCCATGCCGAGGAGAACGCGATCGTCCAGGCGGCCTACCACGGCATCCCGGTGCGCGGCGGCACGCTCTACTGCACGACCAGCCCGTGCCTGATGTGCTGCAAGATGATCGTCAATGCCGGCATCGTCGAGGTCGTCTACGAGGAGGAGTACCGGTTCTCCGCCCAGGCCCGGCGGTTGCTCAGGTCCGCCGGCGTCAAGCTCCGCCGCGTCCGGCGGGGCGGCTAGAGAAGGCGGATTCCGGCGACCGCCGGGGAGGGACGCCCCGCAGAACCGCCCTGCGCCCGGCGTCAGGCGGCCAGGCAGGCCCCGCGGAACTCAGCCGGCCGCGGCCGCGCGGGCAAGCTGCACCATCGCCGCGTCGGCCAACACCAGCGCGGCCATCGCCTCGACGATCGGCACGGCGCGCGGGACGACGCACGGATCGTGGCGCCCCTTCGCCTCCAGCACGGCCGGGTTGCCGTCGAAGTCCGCCGTACGCTGGGGCTGTCCGATCGTCGCCGGCGGCTTGAACGCGATGCGGAAAACGATGGGTTCGCCGTTCGAAATGCCGCCCTGGATGCCGCCGCTGCGGTTGGTGGCGGTGCCGAGGCGTCCGCCCTTGCCGACGAAGGGATCGTTGTGCGCCGAGCCGCGCATGCGCGAGCCGGCGAAGCCCGAGCCGATCTCGAAGCCCTTGGTTGCGGGGAGCGAGAGCATCGCCTGCGCGAGCCGCGCCTCCAGCTTGCCGAAGACCGGTTCGCCCCAGCCGGCGGGGACGCCGCGGCAGACGCACGACACGACGCCGCCGATGGAGTCCTTCGCCTCGCGTGCCGCGTGGATCGCCGCCTCCATCGCGGACGCGGCGGCGGGGTCGGGGCATCGCGTGATGTGGGCGTCGACCACGGCCCGGGTGATCCGGTCGGCATCCGGCTCGGGGGCGGCCGCCTCTCCGGCTCCGCTGACCCATGCGACGATCTCGAGGCCGAAGCGTTCGCGCAGCCACTTCTCCGCGACGGCCCCGGCCGCCACGCGGCCGATGGTCTCGCGGGCGCTGGAGCGGCCGCCGCCGCTGGAGGCGCGCACGCCGTACTTGGCCTGGTAGGTGAAGTCCGCGTGCGAGGGGCGGGGGATCGAGGCCATCTCGCCGTAGTCGCCCGGTCGCTGGTCCCGGTTCGCGATCGAGAGCGCGACCGGAGTGCCGAGCGTGAGGCCGCTCTCGACTCCGGAGAGGATGACGACGCGGTCCTTTTCGTCCCGCGGCGTGGAGATGCCGCTCTGTCCCGGCCGCCGCCGGTCAAGCTGGGGTTGGATGTCCGCCTCGGACAGGGCAAGGCGCGGCGGGCAGCCGTCGATGACGCACCCGACCGCGCGTCCGTGCGACTCCCCGAAGGTCGTGACGCGGAACAGCGTGCCGAACGAGCTGGACATCACGGGGCTCCGGGGTTGGGCGCGACGGGCGGTGCGACCGGGACGGCCGGCGCCGCGGGTGCGGGCGTCGTTGCAGGCTTCGGGGCGGCCGGAGGAGGCTTCGGGGCCGGTGCGGGAGCCGGAACGGTCGGCCGTGCGGGTGCCGGGACGGCCGGCGGTGCGGGCGCCACCGGCTGCGATGCGGCTTCCAGGTTCTTCCGGGCGCGCCGGGCGCTCTCGAAGTAGGCGAGATGGGCCTGCATGTCCTTGCGGACCTCGGTGTCCTGGACCAGCGCGATGGCCTCGGTCTGGGTGGCGATGGCGCGGTCGGTCAGCCCGATCGTGTGGAGGACCATGGCCAGGGTGTCGAGGATCGCGGGGTCCTTCCGTTCGGTCAGGGCGGCGGCCTGGCCCGCGGCGGCCATCGCGATCTCGAGGTTGCGCAGCTCGATCGGAAGCGGCGACGGCGCCGCGAGGCTCCATGCCAGGTCGTTGAGCTCCTTGGACGAGTCCTTGAAGACCTCGAGCATCTTCCGATGGTGGGCGCGGACGCCGTCCATGTCGCCCTTTTCGGACAGCAGGCCGACCCGGAGCTGGTGCAGTTCCATCCGTCGCGGGTCCCCGGCCAGGATCTCGTCGGCGATCGTGAGGGCCTTGTCGAAATCCTGCGTCTGCAGGGCGCGGGCGAGCTTCTCCTGCAGTTCCTCCTGCTTCTTCCGCTTCTCCGGATCGTAGGTGCCCTGGAGGACGTCGGCGAGGGCCTCGCGCATGCCGTCCATCGGGTGGCCGGCCCAGACGATGACCCCGTTGGTGTCGACGATGAACGCGTGGGGGATGCCCTCGACGTCCTTCATCCACGTGTCGGCCGTGGTCTTCTTCGGATCCATCGCGATCAGGTAGGTCACCTTCAGGCTGTCGACGAACGGTTTGACCTTGGCCTCGTCCTCCTGCGTGACCCCGACGATGACCACGCCCTTGTCCCGGAACTCCTTCGCCATCTCCGCCAGGTGCGGTGCGGTGGCGCGGCAGGGGCCGCACCAGGTCGCCCACATCTCGATGACGTAGGTGGTCTTCCCGTCCGGCGTCGAGGGGTTGACGGCCGGGCCGTTGAGCCAGCCGGCCACGCCGTCGAGCGAGGGGGCCTTGTCGCCGATGTCCACCGCCGCCGCGACGCCGGCCAGCGAGACCGCCAGGAACCAGGAAAGCTTCATGCGCGCACTATACCAGATGACCGCCGGATTGCGGGAGAAGGAAGGGGCCGCCGCCGGGGTGCCTTCGCGGGGCCTCCGTCCGCCGGATCCGCCGGACACCCCGGCCCCGGCGCGACGAGCGGGGAACGGGCGGTGCGCCGCCGGTCCGGGGGCTACCGTTCCGCGGTCAGGGGGGTCGGCTTGGGCCAGAAGCTGCGCCAGTAGGACTCGTCGGTGGCGTAGGGGTTGACCGGGTCGGTTTCCTTGAGGCCGGCCGGCAGGATGCCGAAGCGCTGCATCTCGCGGACGTAATGCCGGTTCGGCCGGAAGCCGGGCATGTCGAAACGCTTCACCTGCTGCAGGCCCTCGCCGGCCTTGCGGATCGCGGTGAGGATCGCCTTGTAGTCGGCGTCGTCGGCCGACGCGAAGCCCTTGTCCTTGCAGAGGCCGAGCCCGCCGGCGGCCTTCGCGAGGGGGGCGCGGAGCAGGATCGAATCCACGGGCTTGTCGAGGTTGCACAGGTAGTCCGGGTGCCCGAAGGACCACGCCTGGATCGGCTGTCCCTTGCGGTCCTTCGCGTTCTGGAGGTGGCACTCGGCGCAGCGGCGCAGGTTGCCGTAGGGGAGGCTCAGCGGTGCCGTCCCGCACCCGAGCGCCGCGTAGGTGCCCGGATAGGTTGCGCTGCTTTCGATCCACAACCGCAGCAGGGCCGAATCGCGCGGGTCGAGCTTCACGCCCTGGTGGCCGGAGGTCGCCACCCGGAGGAGCTTGCTGGCCGACGAGCCCAGGGTGCGGGGCGCGTAGTTGCTCTGCGGGCGGTTGCGGCCGTCCGCGACGAGGCCCCGGCGCGTGATGTTCTGGTAGCTGACGCAGTAGCGCTCGGTGTGACCGCCGCTGAGGTCGAGCTTCGCGGCGTAGCGCTCGGGGCCGTGGCACTTCAGGCAGTGCCGGTCGAGGATCGGCTGCACGTCCCGCGGGAAGTCGATGACGTCCGGGATCCCCGCGAACGGTTCGATCCGGCTCGGCGCGCGGCGCATCGCCATCCGGATCCCCTCCGGCTGCGCGGTCCCCGTGCGGTGCTCGTGACACCCGACGCAGCCCGATTTCTCGCCGGGCTGGACGATGCACCAGCTCTGCATGCGCTTCACGGAGAGGTCGTTCTCGTCCAGCGCGACGAAGAACAGGGGCCGCAGCGCCGGGGCCTCGAAGCGCGCGGATCCGTCGGGCTCCACCGGCACCGTGCCCACGATGCGGGCCAGCGAGAAGGACCCGCCGATGGTCAGCGGCTCCATGCCGCCGGAGAAGTTGACGGGCTTCGGCAGCGGCTCGAGGACGAGGAGCTTGCGGATCTCGCCCGGCTTCACGCCCTCCATGTTGCGGCCGGTGTGGACGTCGGAGAGGAAGAACTCCCCGGTCGACTTCGTGCGGTCGACGCGGTCGACGATCACCGCCTCGCGGGGCCGGGGAATCACCGGCCGCGGCTCGTGCAGCGCGCGCCGCGGCTCCAGCTTCGCCTCGTCGTCGGACAGCCGGTGCAGGACCTCGCGGGCGCCGGTGCCGTCCATGATCGCGATGCCCTCGTTGTCGGCGACGAGGAAGCAGTTGGTGCCGAAGGCCCACGGGTCGCGGATGTCGGTGCGCGTGCCGATCGTGCGGGCCGACTCGCGGCTGTCGGGGCCGAGGCGGGTGTCGACCAGCGTCAGGCGGCCGCGGTGCTCCGGGGCTCCGTGGCCGGGGGAGAACGAGGCAACCACCAGCGGGAATCCGTCGACCGGCTTGGCATCGAGCATCGAGTTGCCGGGATTCATGTTCCCGAAGAAGGTCATCTGCTGCGAGCCGTCGGGATTCATCGTCCAGAGGTGGTGATAGTCGAGCTGCGACCGGTCGATGTACTCCCACCGCATGTAGACGATGCGGCCGTCGGGAAGGGGCCACGGCGTGTTCTCGTGCTCGGGGTTGGGGGAGAGCATCGTCACGTCCGAACCGTCCGCCTCGCAGCGGTAGACGGCGCCGACGCGGCTGTGCCAGCAGTTGACGAAGCGGCGGCAGCGGCTCGAGACGAAGACGATGCGGCCGTCGGGAAGGTAGCTGGGCTCCACGTCGTCGTCCGGACCGTCCGTCAGCTGCCTCAGCCCCGTGCCGTCGAGGTTGATCTCGTGGAGGTGATAGGTGTGGTTGCCCCCGCGGCGGTAGGAGAACAGGATCTTCTTCGCGTCGTAGTGGACCTGGGGGTCGCGGATCCCGCCCTTCGGATCCTCGAGGACCGTCGTGACCGCGCGCGTCCGCAGGTCCATCCGGCACAGTCGCGCGCCGTCGCCGTACGCCCAGTAGACCCCGTCCTCGCACTTGAAGGCCAGCCGGCTCGGGTCGGGCAGGTCGCTCGCGTAGTTTCCGAAGTTCGCGTACCAGTGGTCGCGGCCGGACACGCGGACGGAGAAGACGATCTCCTTCACATGCTTCATCGGGCCGGCCAGCGCGCGGTCGATCAGCCCCGGCGCCTCCGCACCCGGCTTCGGGGCCGGGGCCTTCACGGCGGGGGCCGGCGGGGCGGCGGGTGGCGCAGCCTTCGGCGCGGGCGCCGTCGCGGCGGCGCAGGCGAGCGCGGCGGATGCGGCCAGGACCGAGGCGACGCGGCTGGACTCCGGCTTCCTCATGGCGCCCCGGACCTACTTCGCGGGCAGCGGGCGGATCCGGAGGTCCTTGTAGAAGACCGTGCTCTTCGGGTCGTGGCCCTGCAGAGCGATCGTGCCGGACGAGAGCTTCCGGCCCGGCATCTTCTCGGGCGGGGTCCAGCCCTCGGGCTCGGCGAACTCGGCGGTGACCTTGCCGTCGATCGAGACGGTGATCTGCCTGCCCTGGACGCGGATGACGTAGTCGAACCACACGTCATCCTTCGACGGCGCGACGTTCATCACATCGCGGATCGCGTAGAGGCCGCCGGTCTTCTTCGGGTCCTTGTGCGAGGTGTTGACCTGGCACTCGTAGCCCTTCTCCGGCCAGCCCTTCTCCTGGAAGGCGGTGTGGATGTAGATGCCCGAGTTCGAGCCCGGCGTCGTCTTCACCTTCGCGCGGAACTCGAAGTCCTTGAAGGAGGCGTTGCCGTCGGCGCCGACGTAGAAGATATGCGCCCGGCCGCCCGAGACCTTGAGGGCGCCGTCCTCGACCGTGAACGCCCCGGGCACTTCGTCGTTCGACTTCCACCCGGCAAGGGTCTTGCCGTCGAACATCGAAACCCACCCCTCGTCCGCCCCGGCCGGGACGGCGAGGGCCGCCGCGCACAGTATCGCAAGAAACGTCTTCATGGCGTCAGAATGACCGATCCGGCGCGCGATGTCCACGCCTCACAGCCACGTAATTCCCGGCCGGGCCGGGCCGGCCGGGAACGGAGGGTGCTTCGAGGGCCTTCGGCTCGACGCCGGCGGAGCGGCGTCCTCGAGCCCGTCCTCCCGCATCTCCTACGGAAGGGGGCTGGAGGGCCGCGCTCCGTCGCGGCCGTGCCCGGGAGCGCTTCGCACCGGCGGTCAACGGATGTCCGGGGTCTGGCCGAGAGCTCCGTGTCCACGCCCTACGCGACCGTGGCTCCCGGGCTCAGCGGACCTTCCCGCCGGGGTTCCGGGGGTCGGAGGCCGGGGCGGCCGGGCGCAGCCGCCACAGGCCGGCGAGCACGCTGCCGATCACGGAATGGAACGTCGCCGAGATGGCGCCGGGGATCGTCGCCGCCGGCAGGCCGGGGAAGCTGCTCCGCACGAGCACGACGGCCAGGCCGGAGTTCTGCATGCCGACCTCGATGGCGATGGTCCGGCGGATCGTCTCCTCGTAGCCGAGCGCCCTGGCGAAGAGGTAGCCCAGCGCGAAACCGCCCGAGTGGAGCAGGAAGACCGCGGCGAGCAGGCGTCCGCCGCTGTGAAGGATCCGCTCCGACTGCTGGCCGATGATGCTCGCGCAGATCAGTGCGATGGTGAGGACGGCGACCGACGGGGCCACGGGCAGGACCCATTTCACGAGGCGGGGGGTGAAATGGTGCAGCAGCAGGCCCGTCAGGACCGGCGCCAGGACCACCTGCGCCGTGTCGAGCAGGAGCTTCCACGCGTCGACCGGCACGTAGGTTCCGGCGAGCAGCTTCGTCAGTGCCGGCGTCAGCAGCACGGCGGCGAAAGTCGAAGCCATGGTCATGAGCACGGAGAGCGCGACGTTCGCGCGGGCCATGTAGGTGACGACGTTCGAGGCCGTGCCGCCCGGGCAGCAGGCGACGAGGATCAGGCCGACCGCCAGAGGCGTGTCGAGATCGAGCGCGCGCGCGATGCCCCAGCCGAGGAACGGCATGATGGTGAACTGTCCGACGAAGCCGGCCGCCACCGCGCGCGGCGTCTTCATCACGCGCCGGAAATCGTCGAAGGAGAGCGTGATCCCCATGCCGAGCATGATCACCGCCAGCCCCCAGACGATCCACGGTCCCGAGAACCAGGCGAACCACGGCGGATGCACCAGCGCCAGCCCCCCGCCGAGCACCACCCAGACGGGGAAGAGGTTGGCGAAGAGTGCGAGCGCGCGGGTCATGGAGCCTTCACGTCAGGGGATTCGCCCGCCGGAGCCCGGGGAAGCCGGGGGAATCGGAGCTGGCCGAGGCCGGGGTGCGCCGGGCTCCGGGGCGAGGGCGGCGTGCGGGCGACAGCCCGGGTCCGGTCCAGCCCGTCATCGTCCGGAGTCGGGTCGGCATCATGCACTCATCCTAGCATCGGGCCGGATGATGTCGACGCATCATCCGACTCCGCGCTTGTGCCTTCCACGGTCTCCCCGCACACTGCGCGACGCATGGCCGGGGGGATCCAGAGGCGGCGGATGGCGCGCGCGCGCGGCGCGGGGGTGGGCGTGTGCGCGCTGCTGGCCTCCGCGGGCGCCGCGCCGGCGGGGTCCATCGAGGTGCGGCCGGACCGCACGATCGTGCACCTGACGGTCTGCAACCTGCCCGAGGCGGGGAAGACCGATGTCGGCACGCGGGCCGACCAGGCGGTCGTGCGCGGCTTCCAGCGGCGGTTCGCGGAGCTGATGGCGCCGCGCATCGAACGGTCGCGGGCGGCGGGCGGCTACGGGATCCCGGCCGGCCGGCCCGTGGAGGTCGAACTGCACCGGCCGACGGGCATCGAGGTCAAGGGGGTCGAAGGCGCGCTGCTGGCGATCGCGGGCGGGGTCGCGCCCGACGTGCTCTACGTCAACTTCCGCCAGTCCGACACCTACATCCGCCAGGGCTTCCTGCATCCGCTCGACCGGCCGGAGGACGGCTACGCGGCGGCGGTGCCGGCCGACGAGTGGCGCGGCCGCGTTCATCCTCTGATCGAGCCGGTGATCCGTCGCGCGGGCCCGGGCGGCACGCACGTCTGGGCGATGCCCTACGGCGGCGCGCTCGGGCGCGTCGTGCTGTTCCGCAAGGACCTCTTCGACGAGGCCGGCGTGCCGTACCCCGGGCCGGCGTGGACGTGGGACGACTTCCTCGCCGCCTGCCGCCGCCTCGCCGACCCCGGGCGCGGGCGCTACGGCGTCGCCTTCCCGCGCGGCAAGCACGAGTCGCACTGGTGGACCGCCTTCCTGTGGTCCGCCGGCGGCGACGTGATGGTGACCGGCCCCGGCGGCGACGGCTGGCGGATCGTCTTCGACAGCGCCGAGGCGGCGGTCGCGCTGGACTTCTACACGCGGATTCTCGCCGAGCCCTGGACCGACGCCGCCGGACGCCCGCGCCGCGGCTACGCGCACCGCGACGGAACGGAGATCGAGGCCCGCTGGAGCCGCGGCGACATCGCGATGCGGTTCGAGTACATGGGCGAGCAGCTCTTCGCGCAGATCAACCCCGACCTGACCGGCATCGCGCCCGTCCCGGCCGGTCCCGGCGGCCTGCGCGCGGGCGAGTTGAACAGCCGCATGATGGGCCTGTACGCGGGCATCGCGGACCGCGCGGTGCGCGATGCGGCGTGGGAGTACATGCGCTACTTCGACGGCGACGAGGCGGCGCGGCTGCGGACGCAGGTCTTCGTCGAGTCCGGCTACGGCCGCTTCGTGAATCCGCGGCTGCTCGAGCGGTTCGGCCACACGGCCGAATTGCGCCTCGCCCCGCGCGAGTGGGCGGAGACGCACCGCATCGCGGTCGGGACCGGGCGCCCCGAGCCGTTCGGCCCCGGCGCGAACTCGATCTACGACCTGCTGACGCGGCCGATCGAGGAGGCCGAGTCGCTCGCCGTCCGCGACCGCCTTCCCGCGGCGGGGCCGGAGCGGACGGCGGCGTTGCGCGGGCTTCTCGCGACGGCGGCGCGCCGTGCGGAGCGCGAGATGCTCGGCCGCCGAACGCCGGGCGAACTCGCGGCGCGGCGCGCGACGGCCGCGGCGGCGCTGCTGGCGATCGCGGCCGGGTTCGGCCTCGCGGTGCGCGGCGTCGCCCGCGCGCTCGGCGGGCCGTCGACGCCGGACAACCGCCGCAGCCGGCGGCTGGCGTGGGCGTGGCTTCTCCTGGCGCCGGCGATGCTGACGATCCTCGCGTGGCAGTACGTCCCGCTCGCGCGCGGCTCGTTGATGGCGTTGCAGGACTACCGCCTCATGGGCGGCTCGGCGTGGGTCGGCCTCGACAACTTCGGCGACGTCCTCTGGGACGCCGACTGGTGGCGCTCGGTCTGGAATTCGCTCCGGTACAGCGTGCTCGTCATCGCGCTGACCTTCCTGCCGCCCGTCGGCCTCGCCATCCTGCTGCAGGAGATCCCGCGCGGCCGCGTGCTCTTCCGCACGCTCTTCTACCTTCCGGCGGTGCTGAGCGGACTCGTCGTCACGCTGCTCTGGAAGACCTTCTACGACCCGACCGAGCGCGGCTGGCTCAACGCCCTCCTGCTGCGCGTGCCCGCGTGGGGCTTCCTGCTGGCCGGCGCGCTCGCCGCGTGGCTGTGCCTCGCCTTCGCGCGGCGGCTCGCGCTGCACCGGCGCGGGGGGGCGGCGGCGGCGCTCGGTCTCGCCGGCGTGGCGCTGCTCTCGCTGGCGGTTTCCGCGGCGGAACCGATGCTGGCGCGGACGGAGGTCGCCCCCCTGCGCCGCCTGCTGCTGACCTGGCCCGAGCCGGTGCGATGGCTCGCCGACACCCGCACCTCGATGCTCGCCTGCGTGCTCCCGATGCTCTGGGCGGGGATCGGACCGGGCTGCCTCATCTACCTCGCCGCGCTCAAGGGCGTGCCGGACGACCTGTACGAGGCGGCGGAGATGGACGGCGCCACCTTCGCCGACAAGATCCTCTTCGTCGTCGTCCCCGTGCTCCGCCCGCTGCTGACGATCAACTTCATCGGCGTCTTCGTCGGCGCCTGGCTGCACGCCGGCGGCCACATCCTCGCGATGACCGGCGGCGCCGCGGGCACCGAGGTCGCCGAGCTTCACATCTTCTACAAGGCCTTCGTCTTTCTCCAGTTCGGTCCCGCGACCGCGATGGCGTGGGTGCTCGGCTCGCTCCTCCTCGGCTTCACGATCCAGCAACTCCGCATGATCTCGCGTCTCGAGTTCCGCACCGCCGGGGCGGACCGGTAAGGCCATGCCCATCCTCTCCCCCATCGGCCGACGGGCGCCGCGAACGCGGGCGCTGGTCGCGGGCATGTACGTGCTGCTGGCCGCGGGCGCCGTGACGATGGCCTGGCCGCTCCTCGAGATGTGCGGGGGCAGCCTGCGGGGCGCGTCGGACCAGCGCGAGCGGACGCTGGTTCCGGCCTACCTCGAGGACGACGCGGCGCTGTGGCGGCGTTACGTCGAGGCGCTGGCGAACGAGTCGCTCGACCTGGCCGTGGCGAATCTCGACGCCGACGCGATCTCGTTCGAGCGCTTCCCGGAGCCCGACGCGACGCCGGCGGCCCTCGTCGACGCGTGGGAGGCCTTTCTCGCGGGCGACGGGGCGGCCGCGCGGCTGCAGGGACTCGGGTTCATCCGCGCCGAGGTCTCGAGGACCGTTCCGCTCGCGATGCGGACCTTCCGGGAGGAGCTGTCGGCGCGCTTCGGCGGGGACTTTGCGCGGCTGAACCGGGAGTGGGGGACGGACCTCTCGGGCTGGTCGGGCTTCCACCTGCAGGTCGAGGACCGCAACTCGCGGCGGAACGCGCTGCCGCCGGGGCCGTTCTCCGACGCGTTCCTCGAGTTCAAGGCGCGGCAACCGGCGTGGATGTGCTTCGACTTCTCGCTGGAGGGGTTCTACCGCCGCGTCTTCCTGCGGTCCCGCTACGGCCGCGACCTGGCCGCCCTCAACCGCGCGCACGGCACGGAGCACGCTTCGTTCGGCGCCGTCCCGCTGCCGCGCCGCGCGCCGGCGCCGGGCGGGGCGCGGGCGGACTGGGAGCTCTTCGTCCGCGAGATCGCGCCGCCGGCCTTCGTGCGCGTCGACGGCGCGGCGGCGCCGGGGGATCTCTCCGCCGTCGAGGCGGCGCGGCTCTCCCTCGACACCGTCGAAGGCCGGTTCCGCGACCACCTTCGCGCGCGATTCAACGGCGACGCGGCGGCGGCCGGCGCCGCGCTCGGCCAGCCGGTCGTCTCGTTCGAGGCGGTCCGCGCGCCGCTGGCGGCCGCGCAGCACCGGCGGTTCGCCGCCGCGGCGCCCGCGATCCGGCGCGAGTTCGCCGTGCGGAACTTCCGGACGGTCGTCGACCACGTCGCGCGGCACGGACGGGGGCTGCGGAACACCGCGATCTACTGCGCGCTCGCGGTGCTGTGCGCGCTGATCGTGAACCCGCTGGCCGCCTACGCGCTCAGCCGCTACCGGCCTCGGGCGACCTACGCGATCCTGCTCTTCCTGATGCTGACGATGGCCTTCCCCGCGATGGTGACGCAGATCCCGGCCTTCCTGATGCTGCGCGACCTCGGGCTCCTCAACACCTTCGCCGCGCTGATCCTGCCGGGGCTCGCGAACGGCTACTCGATCTTCCTGCTCAAGGGCTTCTTCGATTCGCTGCCGCGGGAGCTCTACGAGAGCGCCGAGCTCGACGGGGCGGGGGAGTGGACGATCTTCTGGACGCTGACGATGAGCCTCTCGCGCCCGATCCTGGCGGTCATCGCGCTCCATGCCTTCACGGCGGCCTATTCGAACTTCATGTTCGCGCTGCTCATCTGCCAGGACGAGCGGATGTGGACGCTGATGGTCTGGCTCTACCAGCTCCAGAACCGAAGCGGTATGGGCGTCATCCATGCCTCCCTTCTCGTCGCGGCGGTCCCGACGCTGCTGGTATTCCTCTTCTGTCAGCGCATCATCCTGCGCGGCATCGTGATACCCGTGGAGAAGTAGGCCGTCCGCCGGGCGGCGATGCGGGTTCGGCGCGCCCTCTCATCCTGTTATTGGATGAAACGGTCGTTGAACGAACGGGGTCGCAGTGACTGGCCGGACGGCGGCCGGACAGCGGTCCGCGATTGACTTCGGGGGGGCATTCCGGTAGCGTTTCGCGGTCTTTTTTTCGCTCAGGAGACCCACAGGCCGGGTTCCCGGGCGGGAACCGGCAACACAACCCAAGACAGGAGTTCGGATCATGGCCAAGGCTAAGAAGTACGTCTACTCGTTCGGCGGCAACACGGCCGACGGCAAGGCGGACATGAAGAATCTGCTCGGCGGCAAGGGCGCGAACCTCGCCGAGATGTGCTTGATCAAGCTGCCCGTGCCCGCGGGCTTCACGGTCACGACCGAGTGCTGTGTGGACTACTTTGCGGCCGGCGGGAAGTACCCGGCGATCGTCGATGCGCAGGTGAAGGCCGCCGTCGCGAAGATGGAGAAGGTCATGGGCCTGAAGTTCGGCGATGCGTTTTACCCGCTGCTCGTGTCCTGCCGCTCCGGCGCCCGCAAGTCGATGCCGGGCATGATGGAGACGGTGCTGAACGTCGGCCTCTCGTCGAGCACGATCCCGGGCCTGGTCCAGAAGACGGGCAACGAGCGCTTCGTGTACGACGCGTACCGCCGGCTGATCATGATGTACGCCGACGTCGTGATGGAGAAGGCCGAGGGCATCGAGCCCGAAGAGGGCAAGGGGATCCGCAAGCAGCTCGACGGCATGCTCGGCGACGTCAAGAAGGCGAAGGGCTACAAGTCCGACACGGACCTGACGGCCGAGGACCTCAAGAACCTCGTCGTCGCCTTCAAGCAGCGCGTGAAGCAGGTTCTCGGCAAGGACTTCCCGGACGACCCGTGGAAGCAGCTGTGGGGCGGCATCGGCGCCGTGTTCAAGAGCTGGAACGGCAAGCGCGCCGTCTCCTACCGCCGCATCGAGGGCATCCCGGACGAGTGGGGCACCGCGGTCAACGTCCAGGCGATGGTCTTCGGCAACATGGGCGAGGGCTCCGCGACGGGCGTGGCGTTCAGCCGCAATCCCGCGACGGGCGAGAACAAGTTCTACGGCGAGTGGCTGGTCAACGCGCAGGGTGAGGACGTCGTCGCCGGCATCCGCACGCCGAGCCCGGTGAACAACGCCACGAAGAACGACCAGAACAAGCACCTGCAGTCGCTCGAGGAGGCGATGCCGGTGCTCTACAAGCAGCTCTTCGACATCCGCACGCGCCTTGAGAAGCACTACAAGGACATGCAGGACATCGAGTTCACGATCCAGGAAGGCGTCCTCTACATGCTCCAGTGCCGCAACGGCAAGCGCACGGGCACGGCGGCGCTGAACATGGCGATGGACATGCTCAAGGAGAGGATGATCGACGAGAAGACGGTCATCACGCGCGTGGAGCCCGGCCATCTCGACCAGCTCCTGCATCCGTTCGTCGATCCGGCCGCCGAGAAGGCCGCCACGATCGTGGGCAAGGGTCTTCCCGCGGGTCCCGGCGGAGCCGCCGGCCAGATCGTCTTCACGGCCGAGGACGCCGTGGCGTGGGCCGCGAAGGGCAGGAAGGTCATCCTCGTCCGCGAGGAGACGAACCCCGAGGACATCGAGGGCATGCGCACGGCCCAGGGCATCCTGACGGCCCGCGGCGGCATGACGTCGCACGCGGCGCTGGTCGCCCGCGGCTGGGGCAAGTGCTGCATCGTCGGCGCCGGCGAGATCCACGTCGACGTCCACGGCAAGTGCATGAGCGTTGCCGGCAAGACCTACGCCGAGGGCGCGTTCGTGACGCTGAACGGCACCAAGGGCGTCGTCTACGAGGGCGGGCTCAAGATGATCGACGCCACCGAGAACCCCCGGTTCCAGGCGTTCATGAAGATCGTCGACAAGTTCCGCACGCTCGGCGTCCGCACGAACGCGGACACCCCCGAGGATGCGCGGATCGCGCGCGCCTACGGCGCCGAGGGCATCGGCCTGTTCCGCACCGAGCACATGTTCTACGGCGCGGGGTCCGACGAGCCCCTCTTCGTGCTGCGCAAGATGATCCTCAGCTCGACGCCCGCCGAGCGCAAGGCGGCGGTGAACGAGCTGTTCACGTTCGTCAAGCGCGACATCAAGGCGACCCTCGAGGCGATGGAAGGCCTGCCGGTCACCATCCGCATGCTCGATCCGCCGCTGCACGAGTTCGTGCCGCAGAGCGCGGAGAAGCAGGCGGAGCTGGCCAAGGCCCTCGGCATCACGCCGGAGGAGGTCAAGGCCCGCGGCGACGCGCTGCATGAGAACAACCCGATGATGGGGCACCGCGGCGTCCGCCTCGGCGTGACCTATCCCGAGGTCACCGAGATGCAGGTCCGCGCCATCTACGAGGCAGCGGCCGAGCTCAACAAGGCGAAGAAGAAGTGCAAGCCGGAGATCATGATCCCGGTCACCTGCGACGCCAACGAGCTCAAGCACCAGAAGGCGCTGATTGCGAAGGTCAAGGCCGGGGTCTGCAAGGCGATGGGCGTGCGCGACATCCCCGTGATGATCGGGACGATGATCGAGATCCCGCGCGCGGCGCTGCTGGCCGACCGCATGGCGTCCGAGGCCGAGTTCTTCAGCTTCGGCACGAACGACCTGACCCAGATGGGCTTCGGGTTCAGCCGCGACGACATCGGCGGCTTCCTGGGCGACTACCTGGACAAGAAGATCCTGGCGGCCGATCCGTTCCAGACGATCGACCAGGACGGCATCGGGCAGCTCATCCAGATGTCCGTGCAGAAGGGCCGCAAGGTTCGCAAGGACCTCAAGGTCGGCATCTGCGGCGAACAGGGCGGCGACCCCGCCTCGGTCGAGTTCTGCTTCAAGAGCGGGCTCAACTACGTGAGCTGCTCGCCGTTCCGCGTGCCGATCGCCCGCCTCGCGGCGGCGCAGGCGGCGCTGAAGGCGAAGAAGGGCTGATCCGGTCCGCAGCCTGAATCGGGAGGGCCCCGGCGGGAAACCGCCGGGGCCTTTCGCTTCCGGGCGCGGCCGGCCCCGTCCGGGAGCGGTCCGGCGGGCGGGATTACAGCGACCGCAGCTTCTGGCGGAGGAAGCGGACCGCGTCGGCGGGCAGCGAGGGATCCTCGAGGGCGCGCTGGTAGACGCGCTTCGCGTCGTCGCGCTGTCCCCCGGCCTCGTACAGCTCGCCGAGCAGGACGGCCGTCTCGGGGTTGACCGGCGCCGACTTCATCTGTTCCTCCAGCACGCCGCGGGCCTCGGCGACGCGTCCGGCCTGCCGGAGGAAGAAGGCGTGCGTGTAGGCGTAGCGCCCGTCGCGCGGGCGGAGGGCGGCGGCCTTCGCGGTCCATTCGGCCGCGCCGGCCGGATCGCGCCGGCCGACGAGCACGCCCAGGTTGAACGCGGCCTCGGCCATGCGCGGGTCGGCGTTCACCGCCTGCCGCAGGAGCTTCTCCGCCTCGGCGAGGTCGCCGCGTTCGGCCACGGCGAGGCCGAGGTTGAAGTTCGCGACGGCGTTCGTCGGGTCGCGCTGGAGCGCGGTGCGGAGCCACGTCTCGCTGGCGCCCATGTTGCCGGTCCGCGCGTGCGCCATGGCGCCGTTGACCCACGGCATCAGCTGCTCCGGCGCGAGGCGCGCGGCGGTCTCGAAGGCGGGGACCGCGCGGGCGGGCTCGCCGGAGTCGAGGTGAAGGTTGCCGATGTTGTAGTGCGACGACCACTCGTCGGGCCGGCAGTCGAGCGACGCGCGGTACTCGGCGAGGGCCTTGTCGAAGGCCGCGCGGGCCTCCGGCGCGACCCCGTCGAGCAGCGCGCCGGAGAGCGCGATCGCCGAGCGGACGCGGACGAGGCGGAAGTCGTCGCGACAGCCCGCCAGAAGGGCGTCGAGACTGGCGCGTTCGGCGCGGTGGTAGGCCAGCAGCTCCGCCGCCGCCCCGCGGACCAGGGGCGAGGCGTCCGCGGCCATCCGCGCCCTCGCGGCGGGCGCGACGCGCGGATCGGGGCAGTTGACCATCAACCGCAGCAGCGAGGCCGAGACGACCGGCTCGCGGTTGGACCGCGCCAGGTACTCCAGCATGCCGTCCAGCTTCGTCCACTCGTTCGAGCGCGCCGCCTGGACGAGCCGGCCGACCTCGAGGACCGGCGCCTGGTAGTCGCGCGTCCGCCACGCGCGCACCTTCGCGTCGGCCCACTGCGGCGTCGCGTTGGTGTGGCA
>VGWF01000055.1 GCA_016873715.1 Lentisphaerota bacterium
TTTTGGTCCATACTCCAGTATAGGTTGCGCCGGAATGTGACCTTGGCATCCAGCGGCCCCCGGGGAAGTTCCTCGACGAACGGTGCCCCCCGCCAGACGAAGACGTTGCCTTCGAGCAACAGCGGCCCGCTCTTGCCAATGTCGCAGATGCGGAACGCGCCGTTGCTTCCGAATGCGAAAAGGTTGCCGCGGACAATATTCTCCTGCGCGTAGTTCTGGTGCAGGCCGGCATCTTGGGTGCGATAGACGAGATTCCCCTGGGCCGTGATGGACGACGACCAGGCATCGAAGTAGATGCCCCATCCGCCGTAACGCGAGCGATTCACGTCATGAATATGGTTTCCCGCCAACACCGTGCCGGGCGATTGTCCCAGCGTGTAGATGCCCGCCATGTCGGAGAGCACGCCGCAGCCGAGATGGTGCAGGTGATTTCGGACCACCAGATTGTGATGCGCGGGACTGAATCCTTTTTCCCAACGCCAGCCGACCGACACGCCGCTGTAATACTGGTCCCGCACCTCGTTTTGTTCGAGCGTGCAATGGTTGGCGTGTCCGACCAAAAGGCCAACCGCGCCCGGATAGACGCGTCCGCACCCGGTTACGAGCGTGTCGCGCACGGTGCAGTTGTCCGCCCACCGGCGTGCGTCCGGCTCGTTGGGGTAGGCGAAGGTGCCGATCTTCACGCCGCCCAT
Source organism: Lentisphaerota bacterium (assembly GCA_016873715.1). GTDB lineage: Bacteria > Verrucomicrobiota > Kiritimatiellia > PWTM01 > PWTM01 > VGWF01. The sequence continues at coordinate 693 of VGWF01000055.1, forward strand.
GCCGCAATCAAAGAACTCGCAGCCGTCCGCGCGACAGGAGCTGCAGCCGGCCCCAAACTGAACGCCATGGTTCCCCGTGTGCCGCACGATGCAGCGTTCGAGCGTGCAAGCACGCGCATTGACCGCCATCACGGCGGCGTCTTCCTGGCATCCGCCTTGCCCGTCGCGGAAGCCATTGGCCGGTGTGTTCCAGGCCGTGTGTGCGAAGGTCAACCCGCGCAGCGTGATGTGTTCGACAAACCGGCCCTTCTCGATATCGCCCCGCAACTCGACCACCTGACGCAGGCGCGGCGCGATGACGCGGCTGCTGTCCGACTCTTCGCCGGGTAATGGTGCGTAGGTCAGCACGCCGGTCATCCGATCCAGGTACCACTGGCCCGTCTGGAGCGCCTCCCGCACATTCTCCAAGCGATACCATTGCGACTTGGTGAGCGCGGCGAACGAGTCGTTTTGTGTGCAGCCCGTAAACCGCACCAAGCTGTTGGGCACGTCCACGTGCTTGATCGGAAGTCGGGAAATCGTCCAAGCGTGGAAGATCACCGCCTCAACGTCGGACAGGTTGTGCCAACCGGCGTCGATTTCCCCTTTGCGGAAACGGAAGCCGTCTTCATTCCATCCGGGGGTGGACGGTGGCACGCGGCCCGCGATGAAGAAGTACCCTTCCTTGGGCCATACCGGGCGGAAGCGCCGCTGATCGTCCACGTAGAGTTGGGCAAACCTCCACTGGCCTGCCGCCACAGGTGGCAAGGTCGTCTGCCAGCGTCCTTCCGCTGTCTTTGTCCAGCCCGCGATCGCGACGCCACCGCTCAGAACCGGTTCCGCGCCACCTGCGGCTTGATACACGATGGGTGCGTCCGGTGTGCCGGAATCCTCAGGCGTGAACACCAACGGTTGGACCAGGTGATAGACGCCGCCATGCACCACCACCGCGATCGCTTCCTTCAGCGGCCGCGTCTGCTTCAGCTTGCGGATCTCATCCCGCGCCCGTTCGAGCGTCGCGAACGGTTTCGCCTCCGTGCCCGGGTTGGCATCGCTGCCGGTGGTGGCGACATGGAATTCCGCAGCGAGGGGCTCGGTCAACGGCGCGAGCAGCAGGGCGGCGAGAAGAGCACGGGGAACGGTCGGGCTTGGGGCGGTGGCTGACCCGGCCAGGGCAGGGCACAAGAGGGTCAGGGCATGGCGAATCCTCCACCGGGCGGCCTGCGCATCACGGCCGTACCCGTGCGCCTCTGGATTCGCCGCGAGGTTTCGTTGACTGTTCATGGCCATCCTCAGATCGATCCGTGTTTGTCCCCAAGGTTGCCGCGGCGGGCGCGCCCGCCCGTTCTTGGGACTTGCTCGTCAGGCGCGGAGGTTCGCGATCCGGCCGCATGGAGTCGCAGCAGGTCGCCGGCGTCGGCGGCGGGCATCTTCTCCACGAGGTAACGCATGCCTTCGCGGGAGAGCTGTCGCACATGCTTCTCCGCAAACGCCGCCACCCGGGGGCGATCCGCCAGGGACAGTTCCCGCAACAACCAGCCGACGCCCGTTTGCGCAAAGCGTTCGGGGCATTGGACGGTGGTGGCGCAGGTATCGAGCATCAGTTGGACGAAGCCGGGGAAGTTGCGATCGCCGTTCCGTGCAAGGTAGACGAACGCGACGTTCGAGGCGCGGCGTTGCCAGAGGGTGCGGGCGTGTTTCCAGCCTGCGATCGCCTCGGCGGCGGTCGGGTCCGGTAGGTCGCGGGCGACGAAGCGTCCCAGCACCTTTACGCAGAACCAATCGCAGGTGTTCCAATCGGCAACGTGGTTCGCCTCGAAAAGCCGGCCCAGCGCCTTGAGATCCGCGATGCGGAGGTGCGGCAGCAGGTGCTCGGAGAGCGCCAGCATGCCGGCCAGTTTGTCCTCGCAGTGTTCGCCGGTGAACAGGGCGAGCGCAAGCCGTTTGCGCTGCGCGAGGGGAAGCGCCGCAACGCCGTCGCGGGCAAACCAGTGGTTCACAGCAACGCGCACCTTGGCCATCGGGACGCCCCGGAAGGGGATGACGCCTTTCAGATACCGTTCCCAGAAGCCGCGCGTCTTCGCATCCGCCGCCGCCGTGAGCCGGCGGTGCAGAGAGGCGATGAGGGCTCGTTCCGACTGCTTCCGGACTGGGTTCATCGGTTTATGCCTTCCAGTAGCTTCCGCGCCTCACCCGGCGTCTCCAGGCGTATCGCGGACCGCGTCGCCGCATGGCGGGTTCCGCGTCGGCCGCGGGCGTTGAGCCGCTCGATGACGGCGACCATGGTGCTTCCGTTCGGACTCACTTGGTGATCTGCAACCAGAACGCTCGTTGTCCGCATGCCGCATGTTCACGCAACAAAAGGCGCTTCACAAGCCCAAGCGGCTCGCGCCGTTCGCGGACTTCGCCCGCCTGCGCTGCCAGTCCCAGCCGCGGGAAGCGACTTATCGGGCCGGGGCCGTGCGCCTCAGGGCACGGTTCACTTGCGAAACCCCTTCTCGGTTCCGCCGCGCTTGTCGCCGTCCTTGAGCGTTCCCGGTTTCCAGCCGCGGGCGAGGTCCAGATCGGCGGCGACTTGCTCGGTCAGCGCGGTGATGTCCACGAAGCCGATGCGGTTGTAGAGGGCGGGGACATAGTGGGCGTCGCGGATGGCGGCATACTGCTTCCAGTGGGTCAGCGCTTCGCCGAGGTGGCGGAGCGACTGGTCGTGAGCGGGCCTGTCTCCGTTCGCATCGAACAGGGCCAGCGCGCAGGCCCCGCGGATCTTGGCGGCGTAGTAGCGGCCGAGATTCGCCAGCGCCTCGCAGTCGTTCACGTTCTTGAGCAGCTCTGCGTCCTGCCTGGCCGGCGTACGGAGCTCGTCGAGCGCGGCGAACGTTCCCGATGCGGCCTTCTCCAGCGCGTCGGCGATTTCGAGCGGAGTGGTCTGCTCCATCGGCTTGCCGGCAGCAAGGCGCTCGCGCCAGTCGCGGATTTTCAGCACGTTCGCGCCGGGCATCGCCGTGCCTTCCATGAAATGCCGCACGGTGTAGAAGCCCTTGCTCTTCGGATGGCTCAGACACGCTTCGGGAAACCACTTCAGGTCGATGTCGCCCCAGAAGAAGCGCGTGATCAGCGGCATGACCTGCGACGCGCCTTGCAGCGAGCGGAAAAGCTGTGCCGGCGGCGCGGTGGGATGGCGCGCGGCAAGCGCTCGCTCGAATTGCGAATCGGGCAGCGATGGTTCGTAGGCCAGGCGCCCCCAGAGCATGAACGAGTACCACTGCTTCTCCATCACCAGCGGTCGCGGCCCGGGCGCGGGATTTCGTTCCAGGAAGTCGCGGCCCCAGCAGTAGCCGTCCGGCCCCATGTAGAAGCCCGCGATCTTGTCGGCGGGCGGGATGTTCAGGATATAGTCGCGGGCGTACACGGGATCGCCGAAGCGGAAGGTGTAGAGGTCGTCGTTGCGGACGGTGAGCCACGTCTTGCGGCCCGGCGCGAGTCCCTCCAGCAACGGCTGGATGAACGGCGGGTTCGTGATCGAGTACATGTGCGCGACGGAGTACTTGAAGCTGAAGTCGAACGGCCCTGGGAAGTCCTTGAAGGCGTCGAGGATGTCGCCCTGCGCGGTCCAGTGGAACCGATGGATCATGCGGAATTCGCGCTTCGGGTCGTCCTTCAATGCATCGCGCGCACCCTGGCCATAGGTCTCCCACAGCCAGCGCTCCTTGACCTTGGAGTCCATGTTGTGCGGCATGCCCTCGCCCGCGGTGATGCCCATGCCGGCGAGCAGGGGGTACGTCTTCACCATTTCCCGCACGCTGGCGCGGAAGTACTCCTTCGTGGTCTTGTTCTCGAGGTCATCGGTGATGCCGTGTTTCCCATCCGCGCCGAAGGTGAAGACGTTCCAGGTGAAGACATAGACCCGGATGCCGCGGTCCTCCGCCTGCTGCATGCCCCAGCGCCAGAACGCGATCTTGTCGTCGATCGTCATCCGCTTCAGCACCTCGTGGTCCGCGAGCATCGCGGGACGGACCATGTCGGTGCCGGCAAAGCTGAACGTGTCATCCAGCTTCGCGCGCGTCCGCCAGACGTCGTGCAGCGCGACTTCGGGGAATTCCGGCACCTTAACCAGCGACGGGAACGGATGAAGGCTCCAAAGCGAAAGGACATTGTAGCGATGCCGCGCCATCGCATCGAGATAGCGGATCCAGAACCCGCGGTCCCATACCTCCGGGATGTTCGCCTGCGCCGCGTCCGAGCAGTCCGTGTAGCTCGGCGTGCGCAGATCCAGCGGGATGTTGAACTTGATCCCGCGCTGCGCGATGTGTGGCTGATGATCCGAGTCCTTCAAGGCATCGAACGTCCCCGTCCGAATCGCCTCCGCCACATCCAGACCGCCATACATGGCGCCCGCAGGGTCCGCCCCGTTCACCGCGATGACGCGCCGCCCGCCCTCGTCCCGCACGCGAATGCTGTATCCCTGCGCGACAGAGACCTTGTCCGTTTCGACCGCGAGCAGGACGCGAGCCCCTTTAGCGTCTTCACCCGACGTCATCCCCTTCGCAGCAGCCTCACGGCGGATCTCCTCCACCGCAAACCTCCCCGGCCCGCCGGTCGCGGAATCCGTCACCACCTCAAGGCCCGCGGCCAACGCCACCACCGGCGCAAGTGGAAGGGCGGCTAGAAGTATGCGCGTGTTCTTCATGCTGGTTCCCCATCGTTATGCCAAGTCCGTCTTATGATCGGTATGGAGTCGGGTAGGGCGAGGGCGCCGCACGCACCGCCGTTGGCCCTGCGTTGGTCGTGATCGTGCCGTATACTCCACCCTTCTCGTCAACGGGCAGCGTGGGCCGGGACGCCTGCGGCGCATCCTCGGCGAGCCAATGGTTGCTCTCGAAGCGGAACGTTTCCGGCGCGGTGCCGTCGCCGATGTTGATGTCGGTCCGGACGTGGGCGCGGTGGAAGGTGATTCGGTTGTCCCTGATGAGCACGTTCCCGCAGGGCGCGAAGCCCGGCTCGCGCGTCTCCTGCAGGATGCGGAAGATCCACTTCTCGGGATACCGGATCGTGTTGCCGGTGAACTCCGCGCCGTCCACCCCCACGAAAGCCGCCGCGCAGGGACTGCCCTCGATGGTGTTGTTGCGCACGATCAGCCGGGCCGCTTCGTGCCTGGCGCCCTGCGGTCGGAAGTAGGGCAGGCCGGTGGAGCCGCCAAGGTTGAGGGGCCGTTCGCCGGCATTCGTGAAGTGGCAGTTCTCGACGACGATCTCGCTCGATCCGCCCTTGAGCTGGATCCCGGCGCTGGCGCTGTAGCCCTTTTTGCCGATCAGCCGGCAGCCGGTGATCAGTGTGCGGTGACAGCCCACGAAATCGATGCCCTGTCCGCCCCAGCCGGCGATGGTGCAGTTGCTGATCGTCGCCCGGTCGAGGCCGGAACACTTGATGCCGTCGTGGTTCCCCGTCGGGCCGATGTCGCTGACCTCGATATGCTCGAGCGTGACGCCCGTGACCGGACGCGCCAGCTCGCCGCCGTCGTCGATATTGAGGCCGTTCACGCTCTGCCCGCTGATGCGCAGTCGGCGAAGCGTCAAGTCCGCACAGCGGGAGAACTGGAAACCGGTCCGGCCGCCCTTGAACACGGGCGGCTGCCGTGGATCAAGCGCCTCGATGGTGAGCCGTTCGACTTCGGCCACCGCATGGCCCCCGGGATACTCGCCCGGGGCAATCGTGAGCGTCGTGCCGGGCTTGAGATCGCGCAGGGCGGTGCGCAGCGCCCCGGCATCGCGGACGACGATCGTGTTCGCGCGGGCGAGGCCCGCGGCAGCAAGGAGAACGGAGAACATCAGCGGTGTGACGCGCTGTACCGCCGCGCTGTGGGGCTTCATGGGCATCGGGTCCTTCGGTCCGCCCTTCCGTTCAACGGGCCTTCCTGACGTGCAGCACGGCATCCCCGGGGAAGGGCGCCTTGAACTCCTGGGTGCCGCCGGGAGTCTCGAGGCGACCGTCGCCGGCGGGGGCGCCCGTGGCGGGATCGATCCATTCCCACCGATAGTCGCCGGCCTTCAGTTCCACCGTGAACCCGCGGCCCTTCTCGGGCTGATAGACGAGGTACTCGTTTCCCGGATCGGCCAGGCAATAGCCGGTGGAGGCGAGTCCGTCGCGGGGTTCAAGGGCTGCCAGGTTCACCCGCTCGGCGAGGCGGCGCGCGTGACCCATCGCCGCGCGGAGCGGGTTCCAGCCGCGGTCTTCGCCCAGGACGGAGCCGTCGTACGGGTCCATGAAGATCGGGTTGTGTCCGCGCAGCAGACCCTTCCAGACCCAGGCCGCCTGGCCGCCCACGCCCCAGATGTGGTCCGTGTCGAGCAGGCTGACCTTCTTCTCGTTCCACGCGGGCGGATCCTCCGCGAAGCCGTCCATCCGGCCCGGCGAGACCCAGTCCGCGGGACTGGCCAGCAGGCTGGCCAGCCGCTCCGCGCCATGGCCGGTGTTGCCGATCGGATGCCGGCGCGGCTTGGTCTGCTGGTATGCTTCGAGGGTCCGGATCACCCACCAGTTCCACTCCTTCTCGCCGCCCTCGTTCAGCACCTCGTAGAGCACGTTGTCCAGATCGTTGACGGTGTCCACCACCTTGCGGAGATAGGCCGCCTGCAACTCGTTCGCCGCCGGGTTTTGCAGGCTGTGGACTTTCCCGCTCCGTTCGTCCGCCCCCGCGATGGCGAGTTGGTTCACGTTGTTGGCCGGATTGAACGGATGCGACCGCCAGGCCCAGCCGTCTTCGGCGCCACGCCGGCGGTTGCCGTGCATCAGGCCCCAGCCCTCGAAGAGCATGACGCTCACGTAGATCCCGCGCCGGCCCGCCGCCTCCACGCGCGAGCGCAGCCGCTCGAAGTACGGGGGCTCGTATTTCGACAGGTCGAACTTCGGCTTGCCGTCCAGCGCCAGGCCCGGACCCGTCCGCGCCCACGGAAGCGGGGCGACGCGATGAATGAAGTCCTTGCCCAGCCCCCCGTTGGCGCGGGTGTCCCACGTGGTCGAGTCCCACGCCCACAGGCGGATGAAGTTGTGATGATGCTTATCGAGAAAGGCGAGGTAGGCGTCGAAATCGAACGGCTCCGGCGGGTCGCCGCGTCCCATGTCCGCCAGGTTGTTCCAAGTGTGGGAGCCGGTCAGAAGGACCGCCTTCAGCGAGCCGTCCGCCGCCCGCGCGCCGTCGGTGAAGTAGCGCGGGTTCTCCGGGTGGATGCGAAGCGGCGCCCGCGCGCGCGCGGGCTCGCCGGCCGTCATCGAAAGCGACACCATCGCGGCCGACGCAACGGCCAGCATGACCCGCCCCGGGAAGTTCACGAGGGAATCCTCCTAGTCGAACCTCAGGTTTCCGTTCTCAAACGCGATCCGCTGTTCGCCGAGCCGCAGCGCGTCCCCGTCCGCCTTCGCCTCGGGATGCCGCCCCCCGGCGGCCAGGGTCATGACCACGAACGAGCCGCCGCCGGGCGTGGACACCGCCCGGATCGCCACCGGGCCGGAGATCTTCTCCGCCACACCGCCCCGGATCGGACCGCCCAGCACGAGAACGGCGTCGGCGCCGGATTTCCCGCTGAAGTTCACACCGAACGATCCGGCCGACGTGCTGACCACGCCGCCGTTCGGGCCGGACTCGAAGAACGTCGTGGCGCCGGACACCCGGACGGGGAACGCGGTCTTCCGCCCGAGACCCCAGACCAGGATCTGCCCGGCATTGACGCCGTAGTGGCCCTTCGAGGAACGCAGCAGGGCGCTGACGACGATGTCGTCGGCGTCGCTCCATCGGTTGCGGAACATGTAGTGCCCGGCGGCCTTGTCCTCGACGGCGCGCGGCAGGACGTCCCCCGGGTTCGTCTCGGTCTCGCCGAACGGCCAGTTGACGAACGAGAGGACCGCCCGGTGCGGGTAGGGGCTCACGGTGTCGAAGGGCGCGCCGCGCTTTTCGTCGGCCTGGCGGAACAGCCGGTTGTAGAGCCAGAGCAGCGCGGGCTTCTGCTCGGTGCAGATGGCGCCGAAGCCCTGGGCGAAGTGGCCGCTGCCGCTGAGGGCCGTCCGCGCCCACACGTTGTGATCGTAGGTGCCGCTGTGCAGCGGGTAGATCTCCTTGCCCGCCTTCGCATCCGGCCGGATTTGCGAGAGCATCACCCACTTCATCGTCATCCAGGGCACGTGCGGCCGGGGTGAAAGGAAGTCCTTCCCGCCGGCGACGCGCATCGCCTGGAAGGCCGGGATCAGGGCGGTGTCCGCGGCGACGCCCGCCGGACCCTCGCCCTCCGCGAACCAACCGTGGTCGCCCCATCCCTGCGTCATTTCGACGAGGAGGTTCTTCTCCGCTGCGGCGAGCCACTTCTCGATCCTGGCCGGGTCCGTGCCGTCGTCGCCCCGGATGGCGAGCAGGGCGATGACCGCGCCGCCGATCTGTGCGCCGTAGTGGTTGCTGCCGGGCGGGTGCTTGGGTTTCACCGCCAGCCGTTCCAGCGTGATCGCTTCCCCCTTGCCCTCGGCGCCCTTGCCCTTCTCGCTCTGGGTGTAGTCCTGTATCTCCGCGGCACATCGTTTGCGGAAGTCCTCCGGCCAGCCGTCGAAGCACAGGTCGTAGCCGAGCGCATACCACGCGAGCGTCGGACCGGCGCGAAGGCAGCCGCCGGGCGCCACCCAGGCGTAGCGCGCCTCGGAATCAGAATCGCGGACGCCCTCCCACGCCTTCTCGAAGCACTGGCGGCCGAGGTCTGCGTATTTCCGGTCGCCGGTGAGTTGATAGAGGAGGCCGAAGCCCGCCGCATGGCTGATGCTGTACGTGCCCTCGGGCATCGGCTCGTTCTTCTCGTACGCCCGCGTCTGCGGATTGACGCGTTCGGGCATCGCCTCGCCGCCGCCGAGCAGGGTCTTCAGCCGCGCGACGATCGCCGCGCCCTCCGGCGTCTTCGCCCGCTCGCGCAGCGCCGGCAGATCGGCACGGCGGAAGAAGAGCCGCGGATGCTCGTTCGCCGCCGGCGCGACGAACCCCTCGACCGGGGCCGGCCAGGGCCGATCCTCCGCCCCGGCGGCCGTCGCCAGCACCACCGCTCCAAGAAGCGCTAGACGCATCATCATCTCCAAGTAACCGGCTTTCGCGGTCAGGATACCACGTCTCCCGATCTATCACGCGCGGGAACCTCGATCCGCTTCACGTCTTCCGTCCGCGCAGACTGGGGAGGCGCGGTGCGGTCACAGGTCGATGCGCTGCGGACCGGGGACAAGGCGGATGGAACGGCCGGACCAGGTAAAGGTTCCGGTGAGGCCGGGGGGCAACGTGACTTCGCCCTGCAGGCCGGTGGGCCCCGCGCGTCGGAGGCTGAAGTCGATCGGGCCGCGGGCGTGAGGGTATCGGCCCTCGATGAACTTCAACTCGCCCGGGTCCGGGCGCATGTTGACCTCGGCAAAGCCGACGGCGGCGGGTTCGATGCCGGCGAGCACGGTGAAATAAGCCCAGGCCGGCGCGGTGCTCCACGGGTGGCATTCGGACCGGACGAGTTTGGTGGGCGAATCAAAACGCTCAACGGCGGTCGTGAGACCGAGATCGATGAGCTTCACCCACGGCTCCAGCGCAGGGCCGAAGAGGTCGGCGGCGCGGGCCTTGCGCAGGGCGTCGAAGAGATAGAAGCGGTAGTAGTAGGTCGCCTGGCTGAGGGTGGGATCGGCGAGGGTCTTGCGGAGGAGCTCGTGCTGCTGATCCGGCGGCACGGCATCGGTGAGGACGGCCATGATGTTGGCGTGCTGGCTGCGGAAACCGGTGGCGTTCTCGCGGAAGAGACCGGTCGCGGAGTCATGGAACAAGGCGACGACGCGCTGCCGGATGCGGTCGGCTTCACGGCGGAAGCGGGCCGCGTCGTCGGCCATGCCCAGGCTCTCGTAGAGGCTCGCCGCATTCCGGAGGGTGAACACGTAGTGCAGCGAGATCACCGCCGAGCTGCCGTTCTCGGAACCCGGGGCGACACCGCCGCGTTTGGCCTCCGGGAACCAGTCCACGAAGTAGTCCCACTTGGTCTTGCCGGGCAGGCCGTCAGGGTCGCAGGTCAGCGCGATGCCGTCGAGCGTGTGGCGGATGCCCGGCAGGAACGGTCGGATGAAGTCGCGGTCGCCGTGGAGGCGGAGATGATCCCAAAGCATGTCGATCCAGATCAGCGAATACGTCGGATGGACGAAGGTTGCGCGCAGCGGGTAGCAACTCGTGAGATTGCCGTCGGGCAGGCGCGAATCATGGAACTGGCCGAGGGCGTTGCGCCAGTGGCGGTCGTCGCCGGTGAGGGTCTGCCAGACGAGGGCATGGACCTTGGTGTCGCCGACGTATTGCATCGTCTCGTAGTAGGCGTCGCTCAAGAAGTAGTCCTGCGTGCAGAGTTCCACGGTGCGCCAGCAGAGATCGAAGATCTTCTCGTGGACGGGCTGGTCGGAGCGGAACGACGCCACGCGGGCGATGGGCGAGACGGTGAAGAGGTTGGTCAGATCCTCGAGGACGAGCGGGCTGTCGCCCGTGGTGATGTTGAGTTGGAGATATCGGAAGGTGCGCAGCCACGACGGGCGGAAGAGACGGCGGGCGCCGCCGTCGGGGTGGATGACATCCTGGTAGCCGGCGATGGCCTTGCCGGCGATGTCGTCGCGATGGCCCTTGCTCTTGTCGGGCGCGAAGAGGTTCTCCGCGTACACGAGCCGCACCTCGGCGCCCTGGCCGCCGGAGAAGATCAACTCGGGGTAGCCGGTGGTGACGCGGGCGTGATCGAGAAGAACCGTGGCGGTGGTGCGCGGCGGAACCGAGAGCGGCCGGGCGCCGGCGAGGAAAGCGGCGGGCACCTCGAGGCCGGACGTGCGGGCGACACGCGCGATGCGTTCGCGGCGCTGGGTTTGCATCGGGGTGTTGCGTGGTTCGGTCATCCAGCCGAAGGCGCCGCCCATCGCGCGGGAGTTCTCGAGAAACACGGCGGGCTTCCATGCGGAGTCGTTGAAGCCGTTCTGCTCCCAGCCCCAGGGATAGGCGGCGGCGTGGAGTTCGTCGGTGGGATTGTTGGCGTAGAAGCCGCCGATGATCTCCGGCTTGCCGCTTCGCCACGCGACGGGGCGGAAGGTGAGTCCGCGGTTGACGAGCGTCTTCCAGGTGCGGGCGCCCGGGACGGTGGCGACGACGCTGGCGGCCGGGGAAAAGCCGTTGATCAGCAAACCGGTGCGGTGCGACTGCAGGCCGAAGAACCGGTCGGGGCCCCAGTTGACGACCTCGACGGCGACGGAGTTGGTGCCGGCGTCGAGGTAGGGCGCGAGGTCCACCGTCTCGTAACGCCAGTGGCGGAGGTCGGAAAGCTGCGGGCCGAAGCAGACCCGCGTGCCATTGACGAACAGCGTGTAGTGGTTGTCGGCGGTGATGTTGATGACGAAGGACGACGGCTTGGTGGCGAGGTCGAACGTGCGGCGGAAGAGAACGGACGCAGGTTCGGTGCCCAGGAGATCGGGGTTCGTGATCCACGGCCCGGCCCAGGTCTGTACGATGTGGCGCGGTTGCGGGGAGTTGAGCTCGGGGGCGAGATCGCGGACGTCGCCCGGCTGGACGGGGCCCTCGGGAGAACCGGGGGCACGAACCACCGCACCCGGCTCGGCGGCGCGCAGCGTCACCGGCGGCGCGATCAGCAGGACGGTGAGAAGGGTGAGGGTGGGTTTCATGGGAGCATCTCTTCCTATGCTGCTGTGATTCTCTCAGGAGGCCAACGGGTTGGAGGTGCCGGCAGCAGGGCGTTTCTCGCAAGGACGGCGCGTTTCATGGGCTCGGGCTCATCTGAATTTCGGCAACTGCGGGAGCAGGATCACCGCATCGAGCGGCTCCCGGCCAAACGCTCCCGGCAGAACGTGATCACCCTCGAAAGCCACACCCAGAATGTCCTGCGCGATCCCGGGCAGGCGCGGGACGCGTGGCAGCGCCACGGGGGAGCGCAGCGAGAACGACCGGGGCACCGGATCAAACGTTGCCTGCAGGATCACGGCGGTCGAGTTCTTGTCCCATCCGGTCTTCGCCTGCCACGCGGCAAGATCGAACGGCTTCTCGGAAGTCGCGACGACATTGGCGTCGGAGACGTTCTCCGGATCGGCGATGGTCAGGGGCATGCCGCAGTCCCAGATGAGGTTGCTCAAAATACGGTTGCGCTTGGCGGTGGCGAGGCGACCCATGACCGTGCGGCTCTTGTTCACGTTCATGCAGATGCCGCTGCCGGCGGCCTTGCCGACGAAGTTGTGCGCGATGAGCAGGTCGTCACAATCGTGCTGGTAAATCCCGTGCTTGGTCGAGCCCCAGACGAAGTTATTGTCGGCCATGTTGGGTGCCTGCGATGCCTCTAGAAAGATGCCGCCGAAGATCGAGTCGGTGTTGAGAACGACATTCTGCGAGCAACGCGAATTGATGTTGCCGTAATCCATCCATATGCCCGAGGCATGGACCATGTCGGTGAGCAGATTGCGGCGGATCAGCGTATTATGGTTGTGGTGTGTCTTGATGCCGGCGCACTCGTAGTACTCCTCGACGTTCTGCCAGCCGCAGCGCGCGACGAAGTTCTCCTCGATGAGCGTCGCCTGCAGGGGCCCCGTGCCGGCGATCCCGCAGACGCCGCAGTCGGAAACGCGGTTGCGGCGGACGATGTGGTGCCCGGCGATGGCGGGCGCGTCCATGTCCACCTCCGAGCGGCCGATGTCCATGCCGAGCGCGTTGACCCAGCGGATGGTGTTTTCCTCGATCAGCCAATGATGCCCGCGCATGGTCGAAAGCGCGGCCCGTTGCGGCCAGGGGAAGCCGTCCGCCACCTGTTCGATGGTGAATCCCTTCACCCGGATGTAGCCCAGTTCGTAATCGCGCGGCGCGAAGGCTTGTTCGCGCGTGGTGATCTCGACGCACGCAGCAGCCGGAGCGACATCGCCGCGCAGGCGCACGCAGAGTGCCTGCCCGTTCCATTCCGCCCAGCAAGTCCCGTCGGCCGCGGCCAGTTCGCCGGGCTGCTTCACCTGGCGGAGCGGCCGGCCGTCCTGGAAGACCAGTCCGCGTTTCGCCAGCAGTGTCGACAGCAGATTCGCCTTGGGAGTGAAGCAGTCCTGTGCCGCCAGCCGCGGCAGGTTCACGAGGGCAAACGGATGGTAACCCGCGAACCATTCCGGCTTGAGTGTCAGCCGCCAGATCTTCCCCGCGCCAGTTGGATCGAGGCCTCGCCAGCCTGTCGCGGGTGTCCACTCGTTAGGGGCGAGTTCCGAGCCTTTGATGACCACCTCCGCGCCCGGTGCCGCCTCGTAACTGATCATCCGGTCCGGCCCCGTGCCGCCGCGGGCCGGCGCGACATGCTCTCGATAGACGCCGGCCGCCACCACCACCCGCTCGCCCGGTTGCAGCAGTTCGGCCGCCCGCCCGATGGTGCGGAACGGCAACTCCGCCGTGCCGGGGTTCTGGTCGGACGCCTTCGGATGCCGCTGGTTCACGTAGTAGCTGCGCGAAAACTGCAGGTCCGGCGCCCACGTCTTGAACTCCTGCCCATCCGGCAGAAACACCGGCGGAGTCAGGGATACTTCGGCGGCCTGCCCGCAGAGCACCGCGAGCAGGAGACTGATGGTTGGAAGATAGGGTTTCATCGTGACGATTTCCATTTAGTGAGAGTTCGCTTCATGGTTCGCTTGCCTTGGTTTCGGGGAGCCGAACGGGCCAACTGGCGCGATAGTCGTCTTCGTAAAGCCCGATCTCCTCCACGGGAATCGGACGGAACCCGATGCGATTCAGCACAGGCGCATCCTTCGCAAGACGGTAGTCGCCTTTCGCCATGGCGACGAAGCCCGGATCCTGATCCGCATAGACGGCCAGATCCATGAGGTCAAACGACTCGATCGGAGCGCCGAAACCGGGCCTGACGATCACCGGACAGTCCACGATGATATTGCGCCAGAGATGATTGAATCCGCTCGTGTTGATCACGCCGTCCTTCAGGTAGTTCTTCAGGTCAGGATACCGTGACAGGTACAACGGATCGGTCATGGTGCCCTTCTTCAGGATTCGCTCCCAGCAGTCGTTATTCGGATTGAAACCGCCCGTCTGCACCTTTGGGCAACGGATGAAGATGTTGTTGTCGCATATGTTGTCGCGTCCGGCGTTGTAGTTGAGCGCGCCCATCCCGCCGTTGGGCTTCAAGCTGTCGCCGCAACGGTCGAACACATTGCCGTAGATGACCATGCCGGAAATGGCGTCGTCCAAGCGGATGGCCGCATGGCCGCCGTCCAGTTCGACACCGATCTCGGCGAAACGGTTGTAACGATAGATGGCGCGGTAGGTCGGATCTCCGTAGCTGCCCATGACGCCCATGTCGCCGGCGGCGCCGGGGTGCCGGTCAAGGGGCAGGCCGCAGCGGCTGACGTCATTGAACTCGATGACATGATCGTTGCCGAGCAGCCCGCCAATGCCATAGACGGCGCTGTCTTCGATATCCACGAACCGGTTATGCGCGACCCGGTTGCCGACGCCGTTGATTCCGACGGCGGTCCCGGCGAGACGCGCAAACAGGCAGTTCTCGATGAAGTTGCCCGCCGGGAGAAGGCGCTGCCGGTCTCCTCCGTTCATCCGTACTGCGGGACCCGCGATGTCGGTCACATCGCATCCGAGGATGCCGACCATCCTCCCGTCTTGCACATCGATGCCACCCATGGCAAAGCGCGACAGGGAACACCCCGCCAGCAGGATGTCGCTGCAAGACTTCATCGTCATGCAGTCCCCGCGGGACAGGTCCCATTTCAGATGTTCCATACGGACATGGCACACCTTATCCATGCTGACCATCACCTGCGACAGCATGCCGAGTTCGATGACCGACGAATCGGGATTGCTCGGCGGGTAAAAGTAAAGAAGGCCCTTTCCCCGGTCGAGGTACCATTCCCCCGGCGAGTCGATCTACTCAAGCATGTTCAACGCGAAGTAGGGGAGCACCTTCTGCCAGGGCACGGTTCCGATGCCATCCCTGTCGGCATGGCCATAGGGATCGATGGCTATGGCCTTGGCACTCGTATCGATGTGGCGGATCGGGACCCGGCGCGGCACCCAGTTGAAGACCAGGAAGCTGTAGAGCCACGGATCTTCCGCCTTTGTCCACCGCGCATGGCGCTCGTCCGCATATTCGAATACCGGCTTAATGCCGCCCTTCACCGATCCGGGATTGATCACCTTCTTCACTTCGACATAGCCGCTGTTCGGCCACCGGGCCAGGGTCTGTTTCCGGCCGTTGCAGTACAGGAAGACATCGGGTTGTCGCGGCTTGCCGTAACCGGTTACGGTGATGCGGCCAACGTCGGTGATGCCGAGTTTCTGCAGATCGCACTGGAAGACCTTGCCTCTGGCTTCCTCGGGCAGCCGTTCGAGAATCTCGGGATTGTTGACCACCGTCCAACCGCTCAGCCGCGCGCCGCCATAGAGAACGGCGGTTCCCTTCTGGTCCGCCCGATAAACAATGGGCGCAGTCTCGGTGCCGGAATCCTCGTTGGCCAGTTCGAAGGTCCCCTTCACTCGATACTCACCCGGCAGCAAGCGCACACCAACCGGTCCGGGAAGCGCTCCCTTGGCCTTCAGTGCGCGGATCGCGTCCCGTGTTTTCTCCAGCGACGCGAACGGCTGTTGCCTCGATCCCGGATTTGCATCGTTGCCGGCCGGTGCCACGAAGAACTCAACGGCGAACTTGCCAACCGGCGGAATCTTCGTCCGCGATGCCATCGCATCGCGTGCCGGCAGCCCCTTCGCCACCCGATCCATCTCCTTCAGGATTTCGTCCGCCTCGTAGCGATGGACCGGAGGATACTCCGCCTGCGCTTTGATCTTCTCGTACTCCGACTTCGCTGTCGCCGTGTTCTGCTCCGCCGCATAACTCTGCGCGATCCGCAGATGCGCGTAGCTCCGGTAGTGTGCCGGAGCGCTGGGCATGGCCAACAGCTTGCGATACTCGCCGCGGGCTGCCTCGAGTTCCCGAGACTCCCACAGCTTCGCGATCCCGGCGAACCGTTCGTTGAGCTGCGCAAGATTCCGCGTCACCTCAGGATCGATGACAACCTTCTCCGATTTCTTTTTCCCGGGGACGATGATCGTTGGCACATTCTGCGCCAGTGAGGTTCCGCAGACAGACACCGTCAGTGCAACGCCGATCACCGTCATTCTCCGTCGCAGTAGTCCGTTCATTTGCTCCTCTTCTCTCGCGCCTTGGACCACGTCCAATCCCACTGGATGGGCTTCACGGTATTGCCGACGGAACCGCCCTTTTCCAGGCCGGTCTTCTGGAATTGCTCGAAGGTCATCCGCTTATAGCCCCACATGAAACGCGCCGCCGGACTGCCCGCAGGGAAATGATAGGTGTTTCCGTCAAACCTGTTGCTATCCCATCCGGGCGGATTCTGGGTGCTGACACCGGACCGCCCGGACTCGCCTTGGTAGATGATGTCATTGTCGTAGACCTTATTGTCATGGCAATAGCAGTCCTTGTGCTCTTGTTTCGGATCCTCGCTGAGCGGTTTGCTCCGGTCGCCCAGCGCGATGTTGATCCCATCCCCTTTGAACTTGGAGACCGCGACCGTATTGCTGTAAACCTCATTACATCCACAGCTCTGGATGTAGATTTCCGCGCCGTCATAGGTGGGCCAGTGATTGTTGTTGGTGAAGATGTTGTTGCGGACCTTGTTGCGGGTGCTGATCTCAACGGCGATCCCCGCGGAGGAATTATCAACGATCACGTTGTCCTCGACGAGGTTGTCATTGGCAAGCACATCAATCCAGATCCCCTTGCAGTCGTTGTCATGAATGTAGTTTCCACGGATGATGCAGAAGTCGCCGAAGGAGTTCTTGAGCCCAGCCGCGTTCCATCCCTTCGAATAGTGGAGGCGGTTGTTGAACGCCAGCTCGTTGTATTCGGCCACCACCTTGTTGGCCAGTTGAATGCCGATGCCACGCGAGCCATTGTCGTGCGAATAGTTGAATCGGGCCGCGCCGCCGGTGTCGCCATTCGCATTGAACTCGATCCCCGTGCCATGGTTGAGACGCGTTTCGTTGCCTTCGATGGTCCACTCGACTCCGGCTTGAATGGCACCCATGGCATCGCCGTTGGCGAATTTCTCGACAATCAGATTCCGGATGATGACCTTCTCGGACTTGCCCTTCTTCCCCATGCCGCTGAATCCGGCGGCCAAGGCGCTGACCTCCACCGTCTTACCCGCGGGATCATCGGCGATATACACCCGGTCTGTCGCATAATCGAAGTACCACGTCCCTTTCTCTTCGAGCACGCGGTCATAGCCCCTGTTCTTGAAGAACTCGATCCGCAGCTCATGGAGGCCCTCCTTGAGGTCTACCGACCCGGACTTCTCCTTCATCACGTAATGCCCGTCATTGGGCTGGAAATGGCTGGGAAGCGGATCCATCTCCCGCAACGTCTGCAGGCCGTCATTATCAATCACACAGGCGCCATCAATCCACAGCTTCGAGCCATCGTCGGAGGACAGATGGAAAGCGTATTTCCCCGCCTTCGTGATCTTCAGGAATCCGGTGTGGCGGCTGGCGAAGGTGTCGGCAAACCTGTCATCCAATCCTGGCCAGACATACCCGTTGATCTTGTAATCGGTACCGATGTTCTCGTCGATGCGTTCAAAGTCCGGCTTCTTGCCTGACAAATCGGGGATCTTCGTCAAGGACGCTTCGAAATCGAAGAATTCCGACTTGATCCCCGCCGTCTTGCCTGTGCGGTCCACGAACAACACCACGGAATCGTCATCGCCACTCTCGGACGTCTCCTTCCCTTTCCCCTTCGTAAAATCGAACGCCATCTTCTGCTTACCGCCGTTGCCTGCCCCACCGACCGACCGTTTATCCTTCATGCCAGGGCCTTCCCATTGGAACCGCAGGCCGGCCCCGCCCACATGGCGCAGATGCCGGTGGTTGATGAAGACATCTTCGCAGAACGTGGTTCCTTCCCATCCGGACATGATATCCATCGCTCCGTACCGCTTCGCTCCCTTGTGTTGGTCGTAGGCGGTACGACGCCCTTCCTGCGTCTGCCCGGCGATCACCCACAATTCGCCCTCTCGTTCAAACTGGGTGATCAGGTTGGCCCCGTTGATAGTTGTCAGCAGACGGCCGTCCTTGTCCACCTCGCCATAGAAGGACATATTATCTTTCGGTACGATAGATTGCAGCCGGTGAACACCCGCCTTCAGGAGAAACGCCGTCCCTGCCGGATGCTTATCAACAACCGATTGGATATCCGTGCCCGGCGAAATCAAAACCGCGCCGGCGGGAGGCTTGAATCGGGGCGGGGTAAAAGGTGCCGTTTCACGGCCAGAGGCGGACCCAGTAGCGGTCAGTTTCTGGGCTGGCGGTTCGGCTGTCGTGCCCGTCCAAGCGGGAGCGATCACCAGGAGCAGCAGGGTTGCAGCCTGGAGCAATGAACGGCGCGGCCGTTGGTTGTGTGTTGTCATAGTCATTTTGTCGGCTTGATTTGTATACGGGTGTTCGACTGAATCGCGATGAACGCCTGCATGTTATCGGCTTCGATGGCTTCCATGGCTTGTCGCTTCGCAGCGAGCCGCAGCGTGAACTACAGTCGGCAACGCGAGCAGCAGGGCGGCGAGGAGAGGGAGGGTGGGTTTCATGGGGTTGGTGCGGGACTTCGCGGCGTCAGGACGATCTACGTTTCCTCCCAGACGTGGCACCCGGCCGACACGGACCTGGCGCTACCGGCCAGGCCCGAGAGCCGGGCAGCGGTGGGAACCATGACGTATGTGTCTGCTTCATGGAGACTTGGCCGCCTTTTCGGAGTTCGCGGTGAAACTGGGTTTGTTGGCAACGACCTCCTTGCTCCAGGACTGCCGGTCGGCCTGAAGCTGCTTCACGACTTCGGGATGTTGCGCGGAGAGGTCGCTGGCTTCGCTGATGTCCTTGGTGAGATCGTAGAGTGCGAGGACTGGTTGCTTCTGTCCCTTTTCAGGGCCGGCGAAGGCCAGCTTCCAGGGGCCTTTGCGGATGGCCCACTGGTTTTCATAGTCCCAGCACAGCATTTCGTGCGGTGCGCCGTGTCCGCCCTCGAGGAACGGCATCAGGTTCACGCCGTCCATCGGCCACTTCGCGTCGGGTTTCACGCCCGCGAGCGCAAGCACGGTGGCGGTCAGGTCCATCTGGATCACCGGCTGCGAGTAGGTGCCCGGCTTCAAGCGTCCGCTCCACTTCACGAACATCGGCACGCGGATGCCGCCTTCCCAGGTCTGTCCCTTGCCGCCGCGCAACGGCGTGTTCATGGAAGCGTTCGGCGCGTTGCGTGTGATCGGGCCACCGTTGTCGCTGTGAAAACAGATGAGCGTGTTCTGCTCGAAGCCCGCGTCGCGCACAGCTTGGAGCACGCGGCCGATGTTGTCGTCCATCGCTGCGAGCATGCCCGCGTACGTGCGCCGCTTCTTGTCCGCGATGTCCGGGAAGCGCGCGAGGTAATCTTCCGGCGACTCCATCGGCGTATGCACCGCGTTGAACGCAAGGTAGAGGAAGAACGGTTTGTCACTGCCCTTCTGCCGCTGGATGAACGCCACCGCCTCGCGGCCGAAGTCGTGCGTCGCATAGTCCTTCAGCGCGACGGGCTCGTCACCGTGCAGCACCGCCGTGTAGAGGTTGATCTTCGCGTCCGCGGCCTTCGGCTTGTCGGGGAAGTAACTGCGCCCGCCGCCAAGGAAGCCGAAGAACTCGGCGAAGCCGCGCTTCATCGGATGACACTCCGGCTGCTCGCCGAGATGCCATTTGCCCACGAGGCCCGTGCGGTAGCCCGCGGAGTTCAGGTAGCCCGCGACGGTGGGCACTCCGGCATTCAGTCCGGGTTTGCCCGGCGGCACCCAGTTGTGAATGCCGTCGCGATAGTGATAGCGCCCCGTCATCAGGCCCGCGCGCGTCGGGCTACAGACCGTGCCCGAGACGTAGCCGTCGGTGAACCGGATGCCTTGCGCCGCGAGCGAGTCGAGGTGCGGCGTCGGCACATCCTTGCACCCCTGCGAGCCGCAGTCGGCGTAGCCCATATCGTCAGCCACGATGAACAGGATGTTGGGTTTCGGGGCATCGGCAGCGTGTAGCGCGGCCAGTGGCGCGAACAGCAGGGCGGCGAGCAGGGTGGGGGTTGGTTTCATTGTTGTCCCGTGTTGTTTCGCTTTGGTTTTCATTCTAGCGCTCGCCTGTGGCCACGTTTCTCCGTGGCAGTGGAGGGTTCGTTGCTTCGGTCGCGTTCATGCAGAGTCCTCTTCAAGGGATGCGAACTCATCGGTCCAGCGGATTGGGTTTCGAGTGGGGCGGAATGCGACCAGCCAGCTTCTCCAGCGCGTAGAGCGTGCCGTAGGCCAGAGCGGCGGGCGAGAGGGTCTGGGGCACGGTGAACTCGCTGTAGACCTCCGCGCCGTCGGCCCACACGTCGCGGCGGCTGCGGTGCATGGGCCATGGGCCGAACCAATCAGGCAAGGCTGGCCCCAAACCGTAGAGACTGATGCCGCGCACGGTCTTGCCGCCCAGTTCCTCGGCCGGCTTCTCGTAGAGGAAGTGGCTGATCTCCGGGCGGCGCGGGAAGCGGTGGCCCAGGTTGGAGATCCACGTCTCGGAGCGCGGATTGCAGCCCAGGTGCCAGTCGGCGTTGAGGCTGAGCGCGTCGAGGTGCTTCTGGTCCTTGCTCAGGGCATAGGCGCGCACGAATCGGTCGGCGGCGTTGATGCCCTGCATCGAACCCCACCAGCCGCTGTTCTTCTCCCAGTAGGCGAAGCTCATGCGGTACGGCATGGTGGCGGTGGTTTGCACGCGGCTGTCGCCGAGCAACTCGCGGCGGCAGCGATCGCGGATCTTCGGTTCAACCCCCTCCGCCTGGGCGATCGCCCCGGCTCGCTCGGCGGCATAGGGCGCATTCATCATCGTCACCTGTTTCTCGTGCGCCTGGATGAACGCGGCGTATTCGGGCTTGCCCGTCGCGCGCAGCAACTCGGCGGCGGCCCAATTGCACGCGCCAAACCAGGCCCCCTCCCAGTTCCGGCCCTCGGACTTCTTCAGCGGAAACTCCGCGGTGGTGTAGGCCGCGTGGATCGTCGGGGGGGTGTTGGTGGCGGCGTAAGCGAAGGCCTTCTCCGCCGCCGTCAGATACCGGCCGGCCAGCGCCGCGTCGAACGGCTTGAACACGCGCGCGAATTGCGCCGCGACCGCCGCGAATACCGGCGTGGACTCGCCTTTGGGCGGCAGCAAGCCGTGCGGCGGAATGATGCCGTTCTTGTTCCATTGGTTGTAGCCCTTCTCGAAGGTCTGGCTTATGCCATCCTGCAAATTGCCGCGCCCCAGCGGCACGGCGCCATTGGGATGTTGGAGTTCGAGAAACGCCGACAAGCCCCAGGCCGCTTCGTCGAGAAGGTCGGGGATCTTGTTCCCGCTTTCGGGCAGGTCGAGGTCGCCGTCGCCAAAGGCGTCGGGGAACAGCTCGTGAAGCGTGAGGAGGTCGCTCACCGCCGGCAGGTGATAGCTGAACACGTCGTAGTCCGCCGCATCGTGGTAGCCGCCCTGGAAGTGCCGTGGTTTCTCGCCGGTTTTCGGCTCGGTGGTTTGGGGCATCGTTCCGCCCGCCGCTTCGGGAATGATGAACGGACTGCCGGTGGGCAGGCAACCGCTGGCGAGGATCTCGCTGTGACAGGCCGGCTTCTTCGCCCATGTCCACGGTTCCTTGAACTCCTGCCCGCACCGCTGATGGAAGAACGCGCGCAACGTATGGTAGTAGAGCTCGTGGACGCCGGCGCCGCCGACCGCAAACGCGTCCGAACAGCCCAGCCCCGGCACGCGTACGTGGTAACGGCCCGGCGGCAGCGCCGCGAGGTCCATTTCATAAACGTCCTCGCCCATGAGCTTCTCCTGCTCACTGCGTAGCTTCACCCCGCCGCTCAACGCGATCCGGCCGGTCGCTTCGTCCAGCACTTCGAACTCCTTGATCGCTGCGTAATCCACCTTGCCTGCGCTGCCGGCCCACCAGCCGAGATAGGCAAAACGCTGTTTGGCGAGCGCGCTGTAGGCGACCTGGTTCACCTTGAGCACCTTCGTGGCGGTCTTCGTGTCGTCGTAGGCCAGTGTGGCGGTGCAGGCGAGACGTGCGTCCTTCCCGCCGGGCTGCGTCACCGTGACCGTGTAGCTGTGACCCGACTTCATCGGTTTGGGCAGGAAGAGGAAGCAGTCGGTGTGGAAGATCGTGCAGGATGGCAGGCCCGACTTGCCATGATGCACACTGTTGTGGCCCTCGTAACTGCACTGGCCGACCTTAAGCGGGCGCACCGGTTCGCGGAAGTCCGCATCGCTCGTGCTTGTGATGCTGAACGGCTCCGGCGCGGCGAACGGCTCGAGCTTCGCGCGCTGTTTGGGAACCTTGGCCGCACGATACTGAGCCGGTTCGAGGGCGCCTGTGAGTCCCGCATCGAGCGTGATGGAGAGGATGTCCGCACGAATCAACTCGACCGCGCGCAGGCCCTTCAGCCAGCCGGCCTTGATGGAACCTTCGATCAAACTGGCTTCGGCGGGGGCGGTGCTGGCCGTGGCGGCGGCTGCGTGCACCGCGGCCGGCGGCGCGAGCAGAAGTGCGGCGAGGATGGCGAGCGTGGGTTTCACCGGTTCGATTGCGCTTGGGTGGTTCATCATGGCCTCAGTGGTCGCCCGTTCTGTCCGCCTCTGGTTTCCATAGATAGTACGGGTTCTTCCCGCCGCAGTAATCCTCGGTGAAGATGGCGTAGCGGCCATCCTTGAGCCGGTGCACGGACATCGAGCCTTGGGCGATGTCCAGCGCCGCGCCGGTGCCGAAAAGAAGCTCCTTCTGCGGCTCGATGATCCCGACGAAGCGCGCGTCCTTCATCCGATACACGCGGATATCCGGATAGCCCTTCTTGGCATACTGGCCGTCTGGCCCGGGCTGCGAATGCATGTCGTAGCCGACGAAGAAGTAGTCGTCGTCCACCGCGTGCAGGGCGACGGGCGAGTGCTTGTCAATGCGCGCGTGATGTCCGCCGTCGCTCGGCTTGTAGGGCAACTCGGGCGGCGTGATGCGCCATGCCCGATCCGGTTGCGTGGCGGGATCGCCGTCAAACAGCTTCGACCAGTGGTTGTAACGCCGCACGTCGTTACCAACGAGCTTGTCGATCATCAGGCCAGCGTCCTCCCGGGCGTAACAGCCGACCAGCGCCACGTCCGTACCGGGCACGTAGGAAATACGGATGAGCTTGCCGATGTCCGCCTCGGGCAGGGCGGCGGCCACGGCCTTCGACAGTTTCCACTTCGGCGTGCCGTGCGAATCGAAGCCCTCGAATGGCACGCGGAAGAGGGTGTTCCAGTCGTGAAAATAGAGCGCGCCATCAGGTGTGATCTGCATGTCGCCCTTGCCCCAGCCGTCGAGCTTGCGGCCCAGCGGCTGGAACTCGTTCGTGTCAAACGCACCGTCGCCGTCCTCGTCCACCCACAGTCCAGCGCCGGTGGGCGCGTCCTTCGGCCATTTCTCGCCGGTCATCGGATGCCAGTAGGAGAAGTCGCGGGAAAGCAGCGCCACCGGGACGGCCACCGCAGCATCGAACCGGTAGATGCCGATGAATTGATAGTTGCCGTCGGAGGTGACCAGCATGAGCCGGCGTCCCTGCACCCGTTCGACACGCGCCGCCATGGAGAAGACGTGCAGGCGTGAATCGTCAGGATACCGGATCGGATCCATCGTCCACGCCTTGACGTGCCAGCTCCTATTGGCAATGCCGGGCTGGGTCGGGATGGAATGGTCGAGCTCATACCAGTTGTCGGCGGTGAAGTAATCAGTCTCACTTCCGGGATCGAGGTCGCCGCAGGTCACCCACTCGAGCCCATACAACGTCCATTGCCGCTGGCCGTCGGCGGAAAACTTCGCCACCTCCGCGCCGCGTCCCACCCGATCGTGGCGCAGGTCGCGATACTTCTCGCCCGGAACTCCGTGCGCGGCTGTGTAAAGGTTGCCCTGCGCATCCGCTGCCGCGGCCGTGAGGCCGAAGAACGTGTCGCCACCGGCTTTGCCGTAGGCCGGACGTCCGAACGTCCTGAGCAACGTGCCGTCGGTGCGGTAGGTGCGGACCTGTTGGCGCGCGAGGCCGTTGTCCGCCACGAGGAGATTGCCGTCGCGATCCACGCAAATGCCCGCGGGCAGTTCGACGTCTTTGATTTCCACGCCGGTGAACGCGCCCTTCTCGCCGTCCTTGCCGCGCGTGAACTTCTTCACGCGTTTGGCGTCGCCGTCCACCACCCACAGATAACCGTCGCGATCCACGGCCAGCCAGCGCGGACGTTTCAGGTCCAGCGCCCGCCCGGGCTGCACCCGCATGTCCGCCGTCTTGATGACGTGGACCTTGCCGGCGTTCGGGTCGGAGACAAACAGGTCGCCCTGATACACCGCCGCGCCGGCGATCTTCTTGAAGTCGTCGAAGCCGGCCGGCTCGACGTAGAAGTTGGTCTGTGTGCTGAGGATGATGGCGTTGCCCTTGAGTACGCCGCCCGGGAAAGCCGCGTTTGAGGCGTCGTGGTTGAAACGGAAGATGACGTGCAGATGCTCGTCGCCGTTGAGCGCTTGCGACCACTTCTTCGTGTAGCCGCCCACGTAGACATACTGATCGTCCGCCGCGATGCCGTAAGCGCCTTCCACCCAGTTGTCGGCGACCTGCTGCATCGGCACCTTGCCGAGCACCGTGCCGTCCTTGGTGCTGTGGACGACCATGAAGTTGTTGCCCTCGTCCCAGGTGGAGTTCGCGAACAGCCGGTCGCCCTGCACCGCGAGATCGTTGACGATCATCTGCACGTGATCCTCGCGCGAGCCGCCGGGGAACGTGTTGCCCAGCCAATAGGACCGGTTCGCCAGATTGCGGACGGGTTCGGCGGCGGCGCTGCCTCGAGATTGCTGGTAGGCGGCGAAGGTCGTCGCCAGTTGGCCGGGCGTCACGAAGTGGGGATTGCGGGTGATGGACTTGTCCGCTCTGAGCCGCTTCATCGTTTCGAAGGCGTCGCCGGGCGTGCGCGCGCCGGTGGAGATCCAGCCGCGTTCCATGATGAACAGCGGCTCGCCCGGCTTGGCGTTGTTGGCCAGGTGCGCCTTGATGTTGCCGATCTCATGCTGAATCCGTTTCTCGCTGCACTCGGGCGCGTCCCAGGGTTTGCCCTCGATGAATCCCTCGTCGCTGACACCGGGCCGGGCATAGACAACACCCTGGCGCACTTCCAGCGTGGAATCCTGGCCGGCGGGGTTGATATGCCCGGCGATGATCATCAACGGCTGGATGCCCTCGGGCTTGCCGATGCGAAAGGCGTTGTCCACGGCGGGACGCCACGGGTTGAAGTGATTGAGGATCGCCATGGCTCCGTTGCAGTGCTCGAAGTAGTACTTGTAGCGCGCCCGCCAGAACGCCTCGCCCTCCGGCGTGTAGGGACTCGACGCGTCGTTCATGCTCATCACGAGGTCGGTGTTGTGCGGATGGCACTTCGTAAACCACTCGAACAGGGTTGGAAACAGGTCAATCAGCAGCGGGTTGACGCGAAAGCCGAGCGGGGCCTGGCCGGCCGCCGGGTCGCGCAACAGGTGTTTGAACATCGTCAGGGTGAAATCCAGCGCGTCGCCGTCCGCCTCGTTGTAGGCGATGTAGGCGCCGTTCGGGTCAATCGTGAGCGGGGCGCGTTTCGCCGCCGGACGGAACTGTGCCGGGTCGGTTTCCAGGGCCGAGGTCACCGAGGCGTTGGGGAGATGGCCATACGTGGGGTTGTAACCCATGCGCTCCAGCAACTGAATCCCGTCCTTCTGATTCTCCACGCCGCCGATCATCAGTGTGCCGTAGGGAAAGCGGGGATTCTTCGGGTCCGGACCGACCAGCAGATCCTGATAGAGATCCTTCTCGGGACCGGTCTCGGCGGTGCGGAGGAAGAATGCCAGCGTCCTGGTCGCGGCGATGTAGTCGAACCAGGCCGGCACGTTGAGGTCGCCGCCGTTGTCCTGCACGATCGCCAGGGTCTTGTTCAAATCCGCTCGGGAGCCGTAGCGCTCGATCACCCACCGGGCCGCCTCAAGGTTGCTCTTGCCGCGCAGGTCGAACAGCACGGGCAACTTGTCGTCGCCCCAGCCGTTGGCCTCCAGGAACGGGAGCGTCTTCTCGCTGACGAACAAGCCATCCTCGAACCCGGAGGCCGTGATCGCCGCGCAGATGGCCATGTTGACATCAAAACCGGTCGCGGCGGGGGCGATGATCTTGCCGCGCACCGGCACCTGCTTGTTGGCGACGTAATGGTCGAGCAGCCAGAGCAGCGCGGGATACTGCTTGCCGGTGTAGGGCGCATGGGAAAGCTCGGCGGTTCGGTCCTCGCGCGGCACGGGAATCAGATTCTGCGCCAGGATGTCCTTGCTCGCGTTGCCAGGTCCTCCGGCGTCCCCGTCCCACAGCCAGCGGATGGGAAAGCTGGTGAAATAGACCTTCTCGCCGCCGCGGCGGTTGATGAGCCCCTGCAGGCAGGCGTGCGTGCCCAGCGCCTCCTTGGCCTCCGAGTAGAACGGATACATGCGGTACTGCTTCTTCGCGTTATTCGCCTTGGCGCGGTCGAAGCCGGGTGACACGCCGATCTCCTCGCCGCCGGCCTTGTCCGCGGTGAGGTCGAGCACCACCAGCCGGGTGGGTGGAGGGCCGGCCTTGAGAAGCTGGGGGCGATAGGTGCTGGCCGCGGAGGCCGGGCCAACCAACCACGGCAAGTGGGCCAATGCGAGGAGCGTCAAGAGAAGACACAAGCGAGAGCCGGACGATATCGGGCCCGACGACGAGAGTCGGACGGAATGGAAGCGCTTCACGGTGTCCCATTCCCTGGTGGCCGCGGCGGTTGAATCATCAGGCTTTCGATGGCTTGGGCGACCTTGGCCGGTTCGCGCGCCAACGTCAGGTAACCGTGAGCCGACACGCGATCCGTGCGCCAGCGGGTTCGCCAGGCGGGCTTGCCTGTCTTGGGATCGTTTTGAAGCAGCATCTCGGGCGCGCCGCCGCCGTGGCGCCGGAAGAGATCGCCCTCTCCGCGCGCCGCGAACAACACCGCTTCCTGGTCGTAGCTGGGATGATCCCAGTTGGCCTGCTTGCGCGCGGCCTTGCACAGACGATAGACCTCGCGAACGGGGTTCAACTCCGGTGTTTGCTTGAGTGCGTCGCCGGTCTTGACCGCCCGGCCCATGAGGATTCCGGTGAAGACCATTTCCGTCGGCCACTGGTCAACGATGAACTTGCCGGCCTCGTAGGCAGGGGCGATGGAGTTCTGTCCGGCGAGGTTCATGGAGTCGAAGAGGAGAGTATCCGGCGGATCCCATTGCCCGCCCATGATGACAAGGCGTCGGACTTTGCGGCGCACGAGTTCAGCACCGCCCGGCGACTCCAGGAGGTTCTTGAGGTTCATGGTCCACCCCACAGATGCAATGGTCACCGATTGATCGGGCTCCTGATAAGAAGTCGCTTTTCGGGCGGTACGTGCACCCTGCTTCGCCCTGCGGGCTTCGCAGGGCAGGCTTGCCCGTCGGGACCGGCCTGACGCCGCGTTCGCATGGTGGTGAAGCTGCCAGAGCGCCTGCGGGTTGGCAAGAACGAGACACGAAGGAGCTCCGGGCGAGTCGGGGCATGCTCCGGACGGCCCGGAGCGCAGGCGCTTGTCGAGCCCGCGCGTGGATGAGAGACAGTCCAGTCCTGCCGCGACGGAGCAGCCGTTCGCGTACGCCATCCTCCTGCGCCGAGGCTTCGGAGGACAAGCAGACCTGTTCGGCGTCGGTAGTCCCGTCTTCGCCCTTCGGACTGCGCCGCGGCATGCGGGGGAGGGGGCGTCCCTCCCGCAGGATCACGTTGTCAGGGGGAGGGCGAAGACAAGACCACGCGGAATCCGCCGAAACTGCCGCGTTCCCCGGGGCGGCCCCGGCCACGGCCGGAGGAAAGCATGGAATCCCCGGGCCCCGTGGTGCCCCAGGAGCCGCCCCGCAGCGCCCGGAACTGCTGAGAGGAATCGTACCAGTCCTCGCACCATTCCCACACGTTGCCCCCAAGATCGAACAGCCCATGACGATTCGGGCCGTACGAGCCGACCGGCGCCGTCACCGCATGGTGGTCACGGTAGCCGTTCATTCTCGCCGAACTCCACGCGCTTTCCGCTCCGGAGTAGTTTCCCGCCCCCTTCGGTGGCGGCCACTCGCGGCCCCATGGATAGTCGGCGGTTATCCGCTCGCCCTGGTTCGTCGACGTCCCGCCGCGCGCGTCGTTCAACCCCACCGCCACGCCCCACTCGCTTTCCGTCGGCAGCCGGTAGGACTGCGCCTTCCCGATGAGCCCCTTCTGCCGTTCGGTTCGCGTCAGCCAGTCGCAGAATGCCTTCGCGTCATCCCATGACACGTTCACGACCGGCTGATCGGCACCGTTCAGGCTCTGGTTCTCGAAGCTCCCGCTGTCGTGGTCGGCCTTGAACGCGCGAAAATCCCGGTTGCGCGTCTCCCACACGCAGAACGCCGCCTTCGTCCCCGGTACCGGCACGAACTTCATGCCGAGGCTGTTCTCCCGCGCCGCGAAGAGCCGCTCCCGGGCCGGCTCAAGCCTGGCGGCCACGGCGTCAGCCGGTGGGATCGCCTCGCTCGGGGCGTCCATCGCGGGGGGCACAGGCGCCGCCTCCGCGGCCCCGGGCCGGGCCAGTCCCCACGCCGCGACGATCAGCCCGATGAGAAACCGTTTCCCCTGTGGCTCGGGGACACGCCCGTTGGGGGCGGACGGAAGCCGCGCTTTCACATGCGTCTCTCGCCCTCCCGGCCCGTTTCGCCGCCTCCGGTCCCTATTCACTGCGGGATCCTGTGAGGGTCCGGCGGGGGCAACGGGATGGGCTTGGTGTAATCGCCGATGGCATCGAAGCGGGCATTCCCGGCGGGTGTGACCTCCAGCGGGGCCACTTGCAGGCTGAGCGAGTTGCCCAGGAACGAGATGGTCTCGAGCCGGTCTCGTGTCAGGGTCGTGCCGACCTTCTTGAAGAACGGGAAGAGATCCTCGCCGCAGGCAATGCTCATGTCCTCGACCGTTTCTTCCATGGAGAGCTTCCGTCCGGGGTCGTTCTGCCAGCGGGTGTGCTGGACCCATCGCCACCGCGGATACCAGGTGGTTCCGTAGCGGTCGTCGAGTTTCTGCCAGATCCACCAGATCTTCATGAACATTTTGCCGGCGCCCCACTTCGTGACGACCTCGCGGTCGTTGAGGAGCCCGAGGTCAACCTCCGTTGCGCTCTTGTCGGTCTCGAACAGCTTGTTGCAGTTGCGCATCGCGGGGTTGCCGCTGTACATCGCCAGGATCTTGCCCTGCCACCAGCCGGCGTGCGGCTCGCCCTGGTTGCCCCCGATCCAGTGGTTCCCGGCCGCCTCGCCCTTGGCATTGCGCGGCCCGCTCATCGTGTGGCCCAGTTCGTGGGCGTAAATGCCGAGCAAGCCGATCGCGTCGAGCGAGATTGTGCCGGTTTCCTTCGGATAGCAGTTGTTCACCGCCCAGCCGCCCCCGTCTCCTGCGGCGAGGATGACAAACATGGGCTCCTCCGGAACCGGCGAGGGCAGCCATGCGAAGAGCTTGTCGGTGACCTTCGGAACCTCCTTTCGCACGACATCGAGGATCTGCGACTTCTGGTTGCGGGCGTAGTAGACCACGACGCCTTTCTGCCGCTCCTCCAACTCCGGGTAGATCCCCCCGCCGCCACCGTGGGTCTGCGGAAATCGCGCTTCCCCGCCGACCGGCGCGTTTCCGCCGGCGGCCCAGGCCACCGTATCCTTCAACAAGGCGCGTTTCTCCGCTTTGGCGGCCTCATCCTCGGTCTTCCCGTTCCAGACGAACTCGCTCATGGAAGACACCAGCACAACGCGGCCCTTGCCCACGATGCGACGCGCCACGCTGGGCACCCCGTTCGCATGGCTCCGAAGGATCTCCCAATCCCGACCCAACAACGGTTGCGCGGGCTGCGCGGCGGCGCCCTTGAAGTCCACCCCGAAGGTCGTGCCCAGGCTGCGATCGGCCCAGACTTCGCAGTGCTTGGCATCCGAGCGTCCGATGCCGTTGCCGAGGATCACAACGCCGCCTCCCTCCTTCACGAAGGTCTCGACCGCGGCGCGTTCTTCCGGCAGGTAGAGCTGGGCGTTGGGATCTGCCTGGAATGTGATCAGCACATCGAACTGCGGATTCGGCACCCAGCCGAAGGAACGCAACGGTTTGCCGTCGGCCGCCTTGCCCACGGGGACGCGCATGCGGCTGGGTTTGCCCGGCGTGAGCACGGTATCCAGCGAAGCGTGGCTCACCATCGAGCGGAACCCCAGCGGGTGGAGCATGCCCGGCAGGGTCCACATCGTGGCGAAGGCGCACTGGTGGGCCAGATCCACGAGCACATTGATCCCGGTGTCCGCGGGCACCTGCAGCGGTGGATTCGGAAACCGCGCGGCGATCTCGGCGGGAAGCGTCTGGCCGGATTCCCACATGCGCTCGACGGACTGGAGGTCGGGCGGGGCAGGGAAGGAATCCACTGGATTGGCGGAGTTGGTGGAGGATTCGGGCTGCGGCTTCGGTTCCGCTCCGCGTCCCGCGAAGCCGAGCGCCAACAGGAGGGTGAGGGTGGTGATCGATGTTCTCATTCCGCTATCCTATCGCTTGTCGACGAATTGAAAACAGGGAAAGTGACGCGGCGGCGCAGAGCCGATCCCGTGGGCTGCAATTCCACCGGCTCGGGCTGGCCGGTCTTGTTGTTGTGCAACGCGCCA
>VGWF01000056.1 GCA_016873715.1 Lentisphaerota bacterium
CCAGGACGAGCCGGTTGCGCACCACGAGATCGAGAACGGATCCAGCGTCCATCGCGAGTTGTTCCCCGCGCAACGTGTAGACGTTTCCCGCGGCGGTGTCGAGCGGGGCTCAGGCGGCGGGGGCGCACGACCGATTCACTGACCTCATCATGCGGGCGCCTTCGTCATCGCTGCGCAGGACCGGAGATGCTCCCCTCCGGCCGCCACCCCGCGCAAGACCGGCAGCGGCCCCCATAGTAGTCATCACGCTCCGCGTGATGAGAATGCGGATTGTGGAGATGTCCTCACGCGGAGCGTGAGGACTACTTTGCGCCCGCCTCCGGCCGTCACCCCGCGCAGGGCCGGCAGCGGCCCCCACAGTAGTCATCACGCTCCGCGTGATGATAATCCGGATTGCGGAGATGTCCTCACGCGGAGCGTGAGGACTACTTTGCGCCCGCCCCCGGCCGTCATCCCGCGCAAGACCGGCAGCGGCCCCATAGTAGTCATCACGCTCCGCGTGATGAGAATGCGGGTTGTGGAGATGTCCTCACGCGGAGCGTGAGGACTACTTTGCGCCCGCCCCCGGCCGTCATCTCGCGCAGGATCGGCGGTGGCCCCGCATGGTCGTCATCACGCTCCGCGTGATGAGAATCCGGATTGCGGAGATGTCCTCACGCGGAGCGTGAGGACTACTTTGCGCCCGCCCCCGGCCGTCACCCTGAGCGGGGCCGGAGATGCGTCCGGCGGCGGGGGCGTCGGCGCCCCGCGTGCGGCCGCGCGGGCCGTTTCCGCGGCCTCGAGCCTTTCAGGGCTTCGGCACGAGTCCGCGGCTGCGCATCCAGTCGGCGCAGCGGTCGGGCCAGGTACGGATGTCCTGCGGGATGTCCTTCATGCCGAAGCCGTGGCCGCCGTCGGCGTAGACGTGGAGCTCGGCCGGCACGCCGGCCCGCTTCAGCGCGAGGAACCACGCGATGCTGCCCTCGGGCGTGATGCGGTCGTTGGCGGCGTGGATCATGATCGCGGGCGGGGTGTCCTTGCCGGCGGGCAGGGTGAGGTCGGTGCCGCCGGTGGCGTTGGTGGTCGTCAGGTAGGCGGGGTAGACGAGCACGGAGAAGTCGGGGCGACACGAGGCGTCGTCCGCCGCGTCGACGCGCGCGTAGGTGCGCGGGCCGGTGTGGGCGGAGACGCGGGCGGCGAGGTGGCCGCCGGCGGAGAAGCCGAGGACGCCGATCCGGTCGGGCCGGAGGCCGAGGTCCTTCGCGCGCGACCGGACGAGGCCGACGGCGCGCTGGGCGTCCTGGTAGGCGCCGTCGCGCTGGTTGGGCACGCGGTAGATCAGCATCGCGGCGGTGACGCCGAGGCGGTTGAGCCACTCGCAGACGGCGAGCCCCTCGTGCGTGACGGCGAGGATGCTGTAGCCGCCGCCGGGGCAGACGACGACGGCGGTGCCGTTGGGCTTTTCCGGGCGGAAGATCTCGAGGCGCGGGTCGGTGACGTTGGTCAGGCGCTTGACGCCGTCGCCCTTGTCCGGCTGGTACCGTTCGGTGTCGATGCCCTGCGCGAGGTCGGGGGCGCCCGCGGGCCAGAGCTTCACGACCTCGGGTTCCGCCGCCATCGCCGTTGCCGCTGCGAGTCCCACCGCCGCCATCCACACCTTCATGCCACGTCCTCCGGGTTTCAGCCGCCCACAATGCCACGGGGGCGGGACGGAGGGAAGCGAACTCCCGTCCGGGCTGGCGCCGGCGGTGAAACCCGCTAGACTCGGCGCCATGCGAACGGCCCTCGATACGCACGTCCACCTGCACGCGTTCTACGATCTCGCACCGGCCTTGGAGTCGGCGCGGGATCGGCTGGTGCGTGCGGCGGGGCCGGGCGGGGCGGCCGGGCTGTGCCTCACCGAGGCGGCCGGGTGCCGCGCCTTCGACGCGTTGTGCGACGGGAGCCTGGCGGCGCCCGGCTGGACGGTCGTCCCGGCGGCCGGCGGGCTGGCGCTGCGCGTGAATCCGGCGGCGGGCGGGGAGGGCCTCTGGATCGTCGCCGGGCGGCAGATCGTGACGCGCGAGCGGATCGAGGTGCTTGCGCTGGGGTGTGGTGTGGAGGTGCCGGACGGTCTCGCGGCGGAGGATGCGGTCGGGCGCGTGCGCGAGGCGGGCGCGCTGCCGGTGCTTCCGTGGGCGCCGGGCAAGTGGTTCGGCGGCCGCGGACGGCGGGTCGCCGCGCTGATGGACCGGTTCGGTCCGTCCGTCCTGGCGCTGGCCGACACGGCGCTGCGTCCCCTCGGCTGGCCGACGCCGGTCCTGATCCGTCGCGGGCTGCGCGACGGCCACCGGGTGCTGGCGGGATCCGATCCGCTTCCGCTGGCGGGCGAGGAGCGGCGGATCGGGTGCTTCGCGAGCGTCGTCAACGGCGCGCCCGCCGCCGCCGCGCCGGCGGCCTCGATCCTCCGGATGCTCGGACCCGGCGGGCCTCCGCTCCGGACGGCGGGCCGCCGCCCCTGCGCCGTCGCCACGGCGCTTCGCCTCGTCCGCCACGCTCGCGCGAAGAAGGCCGCCCGACAAGGTCTCGACAGGCCCGTAGCCTGATGGCATAGTGGACAACATTGCGCTCCGAACGCGGGGCGCCGATGAGAGGTACGCATGAAGAAGATGCTTGTTCTTACGGCGGTGCTGGCAGGGGCGGTGGCGACGGGCGTCGTGGCGCAGCAGGGCACGCACGTCCTCGACCAGGCGGTGGCCTCCGAACTGCTCCGCGGAGCGGTGGCGGGGCAGACGGTCAACGCCCTGGCGTCGAGTCCCGACCTCCAGCGCAACTACGTCATCAGCGTCATCGAGCAGGAGCTCGCGCAGGAGGCCGCGCGCCGCGGCCTGAACGAGCGGCTCGACGTCCAGCGCGCGCTCATGCAGGCGCGCTTCCAGATCCTCCTCCAAGCGCTGCAGCAGGACGTGGTCCGCCACGCCGCGCAGCCGGCGGATGCGGAGATCCAGGCGTCGTTCAAGAAGGAGAAGGACCGCTGGGTCATGCCCGAGGCGTACAAGCTCGACATCTTCGCGTCGGACAGCGCCAACGCCTCCGCCGTGGCGGCCCTCAAGGCGGCGGCCGGCCTTGCGGCGCTCGATGCAACGGCCCTGCAGACCGCCGGCGCCCGGCAGCTCGTGTCGGCCGCGGGCGATGTGTGGGTCGCCGAGAAGGAGATCGTCCCCGAGGTCTGGAAGTCGCTTGCGTCCCTCAAGGTCGGCGAGAGCCGCACGTTCGGCGTCCAGAACGCCGTGTGGCTGGTGCGCCGCGCCGACTACCGCAAGGCCGGCCCGATGACGTTCGAGCAGGCGCGCGAGCGCGTCCGCGCCGAACTCGTCCAGGCCAGCCAGCGCAAGGAGTGGGAGTCGTTTCTCGAGCAGCGCCGGAAGTCGCTCGGGCTGTAGGACCGGGCCGGCGGAGTTTTCCAATCCTTGGACGCCCCGCGAGCCGGGGTTTCCAAGGATTGGAAGTTTTCAGGCCGGGCATCGCCCGGCCGGGCGGATGACATGACCGACAACACGGGTTCCGACACCATCCCGGCGCTCCGCGGCCGGGCCGTGGCCGAGGCGGCCGCGGCGGCCGATGCCGCCGCCCTGGAGGCCGTGCGCCTGACGTACCTCGGGCGGAAGGGCCTGATCCCGGCGCTGATGGGGCGCCTGAAGGACATCCCGCCCGAGGGCCGCCGCGACTACGGCCGCTCGGTCAACGAGCTGAAGGATGCGGTCCAGGCGGCGGTCGACGCGCGCAAGGCCGCGCTGGAGGAGGCCGCCGCGTCCCGTCCGGCCGAGGGGTTCGACGAATCGCTGCCCGGCGAATGGCGCGCGCTCGGCACGCGGCACCCGATCAGCGCGATCATCGCGCGCGCGACGTCGATCTTCCGCTCCATCGGTTTCACCGTGGCCGAGGGGCCGGACATCGAGACCGTCCGCAACAACTTCGACGCGCTCAACACGCCGCCGGACCACCCGTCGCGCGACGCGCAGGACACGTTCTACCTCGCGGGCGGCGACCTGCTCCGGTGCCACACCTCGCCCGTGCAGGTCCGCTACATGGAGGCCCACGAGCCGCCGGTCCGCATCATCGCCCCCGGGCGCTGCTACCGGCGCGACACGCCGGATGCGACGCACAGCGCGAACTTCCACCAGATCGAGGGCCTGTTCATCGACCGCGAGGTGTCGCTGGCGGACCTCAAGGGCGACCTGACCCACTTCGCGCGCGAGATGATGGGGCCGGGCGTCAAGGTCCGGTTCCGTCCGCACTTCTTCCCGTTCACGGAGCCGAGCGTCGAGGTCGACTTCTCGTGCCACGTCTGCGGGGGCGCGGGCTGCCGCGTCTGCAAGCACAGCGGCTGGATCGAGATCGCGGGCGCGGGCATGGTGCACCCGAACGTGCTGAAGGCCGTCGGCTACGACCGCCACGGCGTCTGCGGCTACGCCTTCGGCATGGGCATCGAGCGGATCGCGATGATCCTCTACGGCATCCCCGACATCCGCATGCTCTACGAGAACGACGTGCGGTACCTGGCGCAGTTCGGATGAATCCGCACCGGATCCGCCGCGCCGTCGACGCGATGTCGGGCTACGTGCCGGGCGAGCAGCCGAGCGAGCCGGGCGTCGTCAAGCTCAACACGAACGAGAACCCCTATCCGCCGGCGCCGGCCGTCGCCGCCGCGCTGCGCGGGGCGACGGCGGACGTCCTCCGCCTCTACCCCGACCCGGTCTCCGCCCGGCTGTGCGAGCGCATCGCGGAGATCCACGGCGCGCGGCCGGACCAGGTGTTCGTCGCGAACGGGTCGGACGAGATCCTCGCGCTCTGCGCGCGCGCCTTCGTCGAGCGCGACGGCGCGGCCGGCTGGTTCGAGCCGTCCTACTCGCTCTATCCCGTGCTCGCGCAGATCGAGGGCATCGGCTGCCGCCCGGTCGACCTCGGGCCGGAGTTCGAGTGGCGCGATCCGCTCGGGTGCGGCGCGTCGCTGTTCTACCTGACGAACCCGAACGCCCCGACGGGCATGCTGCATCCGGAGGAGGCCGTGCGGGCCTTCTGCGCGCGGTTCCCCGGGGTGGTGCTGATCGACGAGGCCTACGTCGACTTCGCCCCGCGCTCGCTGATGGACCTGGCGCTGTCGTCGGACCGGGTCCTCGTCGCGCGGACGCTGTCGAAGTCGCATTCGCTTGCCGGCCTCCGCCTCGGCTACGCGGTCGGCCCCGCGCCGCTGATCGGCGCGATGATGAAGATCAAGGATTCCTACAACGTGGACCGGCTCACGCAGGAGCTGGCACTCGCGGCGCTCTCGGACCTCGGCCCGATGCAGGCCAACGCCGCGCGGATCGTCGCCACGCGCGACCGCACGGCCGCCGCGCTGGAGGCGATGGGGGCCCGCGTGTGTCCGTCCGCGACGAACTTCCTCTGGATCCGCCCGCCGCGCCGGCCCGCGCCGGAGGTCTACGCGGACCTGCGCGCCCGCGGGATCCTCGTCCGCCACTTCGACCTGCCCCGCACCGCCGGCTGGCTGCGCGTCACCGTCGGCGCCGACGCCGACATGGACCTCTTCCTCGCCGCGATGCGCGACGTGGGATGAGGCCTCTCCGGCGGCGAGGTCGCCGGCCGTCGAGCGGTGGGTCGTCTACGGCGGCGGGGCCCCGGCATCGTCGCGGGCCTTGAGTTGGCCGCGCAGGCTCGCGATCTCGCGTTCGGCCTCCGCGAGGGCCTGGTGGACGCGCTCCGCCTCGGCGGCGGTGGCGGCCTTGTCGCGGGCGATCGAGGACGCCCGCCCGTGGGCCTCCCTGGCCTCGCGCCGCGCGGCGTCGAGGTCGTTGCCCAGGGTCAGCACCTCGGCCTCGAGCGTCCCGCGCTTCGTGAGGGCCTTCTCGAGTTCCGCGATCCGCCGCCGGGCCGTCACGAGATCGAGCCGCGCCGCCTCGAGATGTTCCTCGGTCGTCGCCTGGAGGAGGAGCAGCGTCTTCTTCTCGTCCTCGAAGAGCGCGTTCATGCGGTTCCGTTCGTCCGCCGACAGCGCGGGCGCCGCGGGCTGGGGGGCGGGAAGGGGCGCCTCGGCGACCGGCGGCGGCCCGGGCATCGGGGCGGGCGCGCCGGGCCGTGTCAGTTCGTCGAGCTTCGTCTCGAGTTGTCCGAGGCGGGTCTTGAGCGCGAGGTTCTCCCGGGTCCGCGCGTCGAGGGCGGCCTGGTAGTCGCGGAAGGCGGCCTCGGCCGGACCCTGGATGCCGGCCGGCGCCGCGGGGGCGGCGGCGGCGTCCTCGGCCCGGGACAGGGCCTTCCGCAGCGTCTCGATCTCGGACTCCAGGGTCTTCATGCGCCGCGCATCGTCCCGGGACTGGCCGACGAGCGTGACCAGTTGGGCGTCCGAGGCGGCGGCGGCCTGGGTGGCGGAGGCGAGCCTGGTCAGGGCCTGCTCGAGCCTTCGGGCGTCGCCGTCGCGCGCCTTCGCCGCCGCGGCGGCCTCGCGTTCGCGGTCGGCGGCGATGGTGCGCAGGGCCTCGGCGGACTCCTCGGCGGCGGCCAGCTTCATGCGGAGATCCGCCGTCTGCTTCCCGGCGACCTCGGCGCGGGCCGCGGCGCGCGCCGCGTCGGCCCGGGCCTCCTCCATCCCGGCGCGTGCGGCCCGGGCCTCGTCTCGGGCCGTCTTCGCATCCTCGCGCGCCGAGGCGGCCTCGGCGCGTGGGGCGTCCGCCGTCGCGCGCGCGTCGTCGGACTCGTCGGCCCGGGCGGATGGGGGGGCGGCAAACGCGGCGGCGGCGGCGATGAGCGGGAGGATGCGCATGGCGGGCCGCGGCCTACGGGGCCGCCAGCTTCCTCTCGATCGAGGCATCCTTCGCCTCGCCGAGCTGCAGGGCCTTCTCGTACATCGCCCGCGCCTCGTCCTTCGGCGGATTCCGCTGCATCAGGAGCAGCGCGGCGAGGTTGAAGTGAGCCTGCCCGTCGTTGGGGGAGAGGCGGACGACCTCGCGGTACTGCTCCGCCGCGTCGTCGGCCCGGCCGAGGGCATAGAGGGCCACGCCGAGATCGCGGTGGTAGACCGGGTTGTCCGGGGCGAGGTCGACGGCCTTCTGGAAGCAGCGGGCGGCGGTGCGGCGGTTGCCGGCCTTGACCTCGGCCATGGCGAGGGCGTGTTGCGCGGCGGCGGACTCCGGCTGGAGCCGGACGAGCCGGGCGGCCGCGCCGCGGGCCTCGTCGGTGTCGCCCTTCCGCAGCTGCGCGACCGACCAGCCGAGGAGCGCGGCCGTGTCGTCGGGGTTCGCCAGAAGCGCCTGCTCGTAGATCGCCAGCGCGCGGTCGACCGCGTTCGACGCCATCGCCGCGCTGGCCTCGGCCTGCCACGCGGGCGGAGCCGCCGGAACGGCGGGCGCGGCTTCCGGAGCCGGCGCGGGAGCCACGGGCGCGGCTTCCGCGACGACCGGCGGCATCACCGGGGCGGCGACCGGGGCGGGGAACGCGGGGAAGGGCTGGGCGATCGGGGCGGGCATGACGATGGGCGCCGGCTGGGGCTGCGGCGCGGGCGCGGGTTCCGGTGCGGGCGCGGGGGCCGGTGCCGGTGCGGGGGCCGGCTCCGGCTTCTCCGGGGCTTGGGCAAGCTGCTGCTCGAGGGCCTCGATCCGGCCGGCCTGCCTGGCGGCCGCGGCCGTCAGTTTCTCGCGCTCGCGGAGGAGGTCGCGCGTCTCGCGCGTCAGCGCGGCGACCTGCCGCGAGAGGTCGTTCTGGGCGGCGTCGGCCTGGTCGGTGGCGGACCGGGCCTTGTGCGTCTGCATCTCGAGCTTGGCCGAAAGGGCCTGCATCTGGGCCTCGAGGTGGGCGCGCTCGTCGCGGAGCTTGGCCAGTTCGCGGTCGGTCTCCGTGGCGTTGGGGGCGGCCGGGGCGGCCTTGAGGGCGGCGTCCAGTTCGGCGCTCCGCGTCTGCAGGTCGGCCACCTGTCCCTGAAGGCCGTCGCGCTCGCGCGTGACCTTCTGGACGTCGAGCAGGGCGCGATCGCGGTCGCGGACGGCGGTGTCGAGGGACGCGGTCAGGGTGCGGACTTCCTCGCGCAGCGGCGCGGTGGCGGCGTCGGCATCGCCCGCCTTGCGGGCCGATGCGAGGTCCTCCCGCGCGGCGACGAGCATGGCGGCGAGCGACTCCGCGCGCTTGGCGGCGAGGTCGGAGGCCTTCTTCTGCGCGGCCAGGTCCGCGGCGAGCGGCGCGGCGGCGGCGGACTCGGCCTGGCGGGCGTCGCGGAGGGCGCGGACCTCGGCCTGCGCTTCGTCGATCCGGCCCTGGAGGCCCTCCATCTTCCGTGCCGTCTCCTCCGCGCTCCGCGCGGCGGCGTCGCGGGCGGTGGACGTCTCCTGCAGTGCCTTGCGAAGCTCGGCGGCCTCGGCGGCGGGGACGGTGGAGCCCATCCCGTCGAGCCGGGCCTTCAGGTCGCGGACCTCGGCCTGGGAGGCGTCGAGCCGGCCCTGGAGCCCCGTGATCTGTTCCTCGAACCGCGTCGTCCGGCCGGTCGCGGCGTCACGGTCCTTCGCTGCCGCGCGGACCTCGTCCTGCATGCGCTTGCGCTCGCCCTCCATCTGGGCGGCGGCGGCCTCGAGATCCTTCAGTCGCGCCTGCATCGACTCGGCGGCGGCGGCGCTGGCGGTGAGGCGGCGGACCTCCTCGCGCAGCGCGGCGGCCTCCTCGGCGGCGCTCGGCGCGGCGGGGGCGGCGGGCGCGGCCACGGGGGCGGCCCCCTTCAGGGCGGCGATCTGGCGGCGGCAGTAGTCCATGCGGTAGTCGATCGCGGCGGCCTTGTAGTCGGGCCGCTCGGCGCGCAGGGCGCGGAAGAGATCGAGCGCCTTCTGGTAG
Source organism: Lentisphaerota bacterium (assembly GCA_016873715.1). Classification (GTDB taxonomy): domain Bacteria; phylum Verrucomicrobiota; class Kiritimatiellia; order PWTM01; family PWTM01; genus VGWF01. The sequence goes on from VGWF01000056.1 coordinate 8,827, forward strand.
CCCTCGACCGCCCCGGCGGTGTCGCCCGCCTCCTTCGCGCGGTCGCCCTTGAGCATCTCGACGTAGGCCGGCTTCTCCGGGAGGTCCGCGGCGCGCGGGGCGACGGGCGCGACCGCGACGAGGCAGGCTGCGATCAGCAGCAGGCCGGGCAGGCGGCGCGCGGGGAACCGGTCAGCGGACCGGGGAGATGTCGGGCGGGATCGCAGGGGAGCCGAGGCGTTTCTCGATTCGTTCATCGCGGGATTCTCCGAGGCGCAGGGCCTTTTCGTAGTACTCCAGAGCTTGCTTCCGGGGCATCGGGTCGAGCATGAGCAGCGAGGCGCAGGCGTTGAACCACGACTCGCCGTCGTGGCTGTCGATCTTGGCGACGGCCACGAACATGTCCGCGGCCTCGCGGTGCTTCTGCTGGTCGAACAGGACGGCGGCCAGTTCGCGCTTCACGTCCGCGTTCTCGGGGGCCGCCTGCATCGCGCGGGTCAGGAGGTCGAGGGCCTCGTCGTTGCGGCCGTCGCGCGCCGCGGCGCGCCCGGCCAGGAAGATCCGTCGCACGCTGGCGGGGTCGGCGGCGAGGAGCGCCTGCGCCCGCTCGCGGGCTTCGCGGGTCTCGCCGATCTGCATCAGGACCTCGGTCAATCCCACGGCCGCCACGGGGTTGGCGGGATCGGCGGAGAGGACCTCGCGGTAGGCCGCGCGCGCCTTCGCCCAGTCGCCGGAATCGAACGCGGCGGAGGCATCGGCCAGAATGCGGTCCGTGGCGGACGGCGCGGGCCGGACCGGATCGGGTGCGGGGCGGTGCCCGTGGGTCAGCGGATCGGCCGCCGAGATCAGCCCCGTCGGCGGGGCGTTGCTCAGGATGGGGTCGGGGATCGGGGGTGCCTTGGACGAGGCCGGGACGACGGCCGTTCGGGTCGGAGGCGGGGCCACCATGGCCGCGGGCGGCTCGGGCGCCGGCTTGGGGGCGAGTTGGAGAGCCGGGGAGTCCACGACCGAAGGGGGCCTGACGGTTTCGGGTTCGGGGGCGGGCTTCGGCGGCTCCGGACGCTGGGCCGCCACGGGTTCCGGCTTCGGCGGCTCGGGCGCGGCAGGTTCGGGCTTCGCGACCGCCGGCTCGGAGGGGGCGATGGTGCCGGTGATGATCTCCTTCAGCCGGGTCTCCAGGCCGTACAGCGACTCCCGGGCGCGGTCGCGCTCGCGTTCGGCGGCCAGCATGCGTTCGCGGGCCTTCTCGGCGTCCGCCCGGAGGGCGTCGCGGTCCTGGGCGGCCCTGCGGGCCTCGCGCTGCGCTCCCGCCACCTTCTCCTCGAGGTTCGTCACCGTCTGGAGCAGCCCCGCGATGGTCTCCTGCGCATGGGAAAGATCGCCCTCGATGCGGCGGTTCCGTTCCCGGAGCATGTCGCGGTCGGCCTCGACCTCCTTCGCCCGCGCCTCGGCCAGCCGGGCCTGGGCCTCCGCGGCCTGCTGGGCGGAGATCGCCTGGCGCAACTGCCGCTCCTTCTCCGTGAACCGGAGGCGGATCTCGTCGTAGCTGGCCCGGATGCGGCCGACCGCCTCCTCGACGGCGCCGAACGACGCGGGAAGCGCGTCCCCGCCCTCGGCGACCGCCGACTGCGCGTGGCCGGCCGCACAGGCGACGACCCAGACGGCCACGACCGCAACGTGTCTCGAGTTCATGGTTTGGCTTCCCAGTCTTCCCAAAAACGATTCCAACCGATCGGCCGGGATGCTATAGGAAGACCCATGCGACATCAACGGGAAACCCCGGACTCCGGCGGGGACCTTCTCTACGGACGGCAGGCCCTCCTGGAGGTGCTCCGGGCGGGCCGGAGGGATCTCCGCCGCCTCCTCGTCGTCGAGGGCACCCCGATGGCCGGGACGCCCGCCGAGATCCTCCGCCTCGCCCACCACCGGAAGGTGCCTGTCACCGCCTGCGCGCGCCGCGATCTCGACCGGCGCACCCTCAACGGCAACCACCAGGGCCTGGCGCTCGAGGCCGGCCCGTACCCGTGGACCGACCTCGCGGAGCTTCCAACCCCGGGGGCGGACGGCGAGCCGCCGTTCCTGCTCGTGCTCGACCATGTCCAGGATCCCCAGAACGTCGGCTCGATGATGCGCAGCGCCGATGCCGCGGGCGTCACCGGCGTGATCCTGCCGAAGGACCGCGCCTGCGCCGTCACCCCCGCCGTCGTCCGCGCCTCGTCGGGCGCCGTCGAACACCTTCGCGTCGCACAGGTCACCAACCTCGTCCGCGCCCTGGCCGAACTCAAGGAGCGGCGCATCTGGGTCTACGCCCTCGATGCCCAGCCGGGGGCCCCGCTCCACACCGAGATCCGCCTCGACGGCCCGGTCGCCCTCGTCGTCGGCAACGAGGGGGAGGGGATCGGACGGCTCGTCCGCCAGACCAGCGACGGCGTCCTCCGCCTGCCGATGCGCGGCCGCGTCGGCTCGCTCAACGCCGCCGTCGCCGCCGCCATCGCCCTCTACGAGGTCCGCCGCCAGCGCGACGCGGCCGCCGCGCCGCCCCCGTGAGCCTCCGTCATCCCAGGGCCGAGGCGTGGGAGGCGCGGCTGCGGGAGGTGCTTGCCCGGATCGACGCCGAACTCGAACGGGACTTCGGATCGCGGCTGCCGCGCCATCCGGTCCGCCCGCGCCACGGCGCCACCTCGCAGCCGGAGAGCGACGGACTCTTCGATGTCGGAGCCGCCTTCTCCGCCGGCTTCGGGTCCGCGGGCGGCCCCGGCTACGTCGTCGATTTCCGCATCGCCACGCTCAGCCGCGTGCCGGCCGCGCTGCGGCACGAGATCGAGGACCGCGCCATCGCCCGGCTCCGCGCCGCCCTCCCGGCCGCCTTCCCGGGACGCCGCCTCGAGGTCGTCCGCGACGGCGACGCATGGAAGATCGTCGGCGACCTCGGCCTCGGGCGGGCGTAGGCGGGTCGGCGGTTGACGGCGCCGGCGCGTTCGCCCCATGATCCCGTCATGCGCGACGGACCGGACAGGATGGATCGCCGGGACTTCCTCGCCTCGGCCGGCCTCCTCGCCGCGGCCGCCGCCTCCGGCTGCCGGTCGACGGACACCGCGCCGGCAGGCGGCATCATCGATACCCACGTCCATTTCTACGATCCCGCGCGTCCGCAGGGCGTGCCGTGGCCGCCGAAGACGGACAGCTTCCTCCATCGCACCGTCCTGCCGCCCGAGTTGAAGGCGCTGGCCCGCCCGCTCGGCGTGGCCGGGTGCGTGATCGTCGAGGCGAGCCCTCTCGAGGAGGACAACCAGTGGGTCCTCGACCTCGCGGCGGACGAACCCTTCATCCTCGGGGTCGTCGGTCACCTCAGGCCCGGCGCCCCCGGCTTCCGCGCCGCCCTCGACCGCTTCGCCCGCAATCCGCGGTTCCGGGGCGTCCGCACCGGGCTCTGGGGTGTCGATCCGACGGCCGCCGGCTCCGCCTTCACCGACGATCTCCGCGCGCTGGCCGACCGGGGGCTCGCGCTCGATGTCGGCCAGGGCGTGCCGCACATGGAGACCGCCGCGCGCCTCGCCGCCGCCGTGCCGTCGCTGCGCATCGTGGTCAACCACTTCGGCGGACCGAGGATCGACGCCGGCCCGCCGGATCGGCGCTGGCTCGCCGCCGTGCGCGGCGCCGCGGCGCACCCGAACGTCGTGATGAAGCTCTCCGGCCTCGTCGAGGGCACCGGCCGGCGCGAGGGCGATGCGCCGTCCGCGCCGGACCTCTACCGGCCGTTCTTCGAGTCGGTCTGGGATGCCTTCGGTCCCGGCCGGCTCGTCTTCGGCAGCAACTGGCCCGTCAGCGCCCGCTTCGCGCCGTACGCCCGCGTCCTCGACCTCGCCCGCGCCTTCCTCGGCGAACGCGGCCCCGCCGCCGTCGCCGCCGGCCTCCGGACGAATGCGATGCGGGTCTACGGTCTCCCGTCCCCGGCGTGACGCCGCGGACGCCAGGGCAGACGCATCTTGTTCCTGTCGAAACCGAGCCGTGTGAGCGGGATCCTCAGGATTCTCCTTCCATCGCCGGGAAAGGGAGATCCCAGCCGAACGATCCTTGAATCAAGGCGAAGGCGATGCCGCGTCGCACCCCCGCAACCGCAAGGGCTCCAGTGTCCACCCGCCACTCCGCGCCCCGCCGACCGAAAGGCGCCACCACCTCGAGGAAGATGCGTCTGCCCTGCCGCGGACGCCCCGTCCGCTTGACGCCGCGCGGCCCGGGTGGGGATACTGCGCCCATGAAACCCCCCGCCAGGCTCCCCCGCATCGTTCCCGCCGCCGTGGCGCTGCTGCTTGCCGGCGGCCTGCGAGCGGCGCCGGAGACCGGCGCGCCGCCGGTCCGCGTCGACGCCTCGCGGTTCCCGACCCTGCAGGCCGCGCTGGACGCGGTGCCGGCGTCGGGCGGACTCGTCGTCCTCCCGCCGGGCACCCACGAGATCGCGGAGCCGCTGCGCGTCGGCACCGCGGAGACCCGGATCGTCGGCGCGGGGCCCTCCACCCGCATCGTGAACCGGAACACGGCGGGGGCGCCCGCCTGGATCCTGCGTCCGCCGGGGATCGAGACGAATCGCAAGGCCGAGCTCTGGCGCGTCGAGATCGCCAACCTGCGGATCAGCGGAACGACCAACAGCGGCGACGGCATCCTCGCGCACCGGATCCAGGAGCTGTTCCTCCACGGCGTCTCGATCGACCGCAACGGGGGGAACGGCATCCACCTGGTCGACTGCTTCGAGGACGCGCGCGTCGCCGACTGCATCGTCACCTACAACGGGGCGAGCGGCCTGCGCATCACCAACGGCCACGACATCGTCGTCAGCGCGAACCAGTTCGAGGAGAACCTCGACGCGGTCGTGTGCCTCGACAGCTTCAACCTCTGCATGACGGGCAACAACGTCGACGACCACCTCCGCCACGGCGTCGTGATCGAGAACACCTACGGGTCCATCGTCACCGGCAACATGATCGAGGAGTGCAACGGAACGGCGGTCATTCTCGACCGCGACTGCTACGGGATCGCGATGAGCGCGAACGTGATCGCCCACCATCTCGGCGGCGGGATCGACCTGCGCGATGCGTGGGGCTGCGCGGTGTCGGCGAACACCTTCACGATCGCCCACGGCTTCTCCGTCCGCGTCGGCCCGGGCGCCGGCCGCACCACGATCTCGGGGAACAGCGTCTGCAACACCCACATCGGCGGGGCCGACAAGCGCCCGGCGACCGGGCGGACCGCCATGAGCATCGACGAGGGCGCCGGGATCCTGCTCGACGGGGCGACGGACGTGACCATCGGCGGCAACACCTTCGGCGGCCTGTCGACGCCGGCCGTGTGGACCACCAACGCGTGCCGCCGGATCCTCGTCCGCGGCAACCTCGTCACCGATTGCTGCCGCAAGCAGCCCGGCGCGCCGGCGATCGACCTCCGCGCCGCGGCGGAATCCGTGGCGACGGACAACCTTCCGTAGGGCTCCGCCGGCGATCCCGCGCTTGCCTCGCGCCGGGTCGCGGGGTAGAGAGGACGCCCGGATGCAACGGGGAAAGGCGCCATGAGGATGCGGTGGAGGGCGTGCGCGGCCGCGGCCGCGCTGGGGGCCGCGGGCGTGGCGACCGCGGGGCCCGCGGCGCCCCCGAACGTCCTGCTGATCGTCAGCGACGACCAGGGCTACGGGGACTTCGGCTTCAACGGCAACCCGCGGGTGCGGACGCCCGCGCTCGACCGGCTCGCATCCGAGTCGGCCGTGTTCCGGAACTTCGTCGTCGCGCCCGCCTGCTCGCCGACGCGCGCCGCGCTGTGGACCGGGCGCGATCACCTGCTCACCGGCGTCTGGGGCGTGCCGCCGCGCGCGAATCTCCGGCCCGACGAGGTCCGCATGCCCGCCTTCTTCCGGGCGGCGGGCTACCGCACCCTGCACGTCGGCAAGCTCGACTGCGTGAAGGCCGGGACCCGGGGCCCGACGGACTTCGGATGGGACGAGTGGGTGGGCGGGGGCGCGTACGAACACCGCGACCCGATGGTGTACGAGCCCGGGAACAACCGGCGGGAGAAGGGATGGACCGTCGACCTGTGGACGGACCGGACGATCCGGTTCATCCGCGACCGCCGCGGGACGCCGTGGTTCGCAAGCGTGGCCTACATCATTCCGCACCTCCCGTGGATTTGCGACGAGACGTTCTCCGCGCCGTTCGTCGCGCAGGGCTGCTCCTCCAACCTCGCGGCCTGCTACGGCTCGATCGCGCAGATGGACGCCGCCATCGGCCGGCTCCTTGACGCCCTTCGCGAGACGGGCCAGGCGGACCGGACGATCGTCGCCTTCCTCAGCGACAACGGCGCGACCGGTCCCGAGGTCAAGGAGGGCCCCGACGGCGGCATCGTCCGCGGCGCCGACTGGGAGTGCCGGAACGTCGCCGGCCTCCGCGGCCACAAGGCGACGGTCTGGGAGAACGGCATCCGCGTTCCGTTCGTCGTCCGGTGGCCCGGCGCCATCGCCCCGGGCGACCGCACGATGTTCGGCCGGGCCGAGGACGTGCTCCCGACGCTGCTCGAACTGGCCGGGATCCGGGGGGCGATGAAGGGGGAGGCCGGAGAACCCGCCCCGGCCATCACCGGCGTCAGCCTCGTTCCCGCGCTGCGCGACCCGTCGGCCGCGCCGGACCGGCCGGCCGCCTTCCGGATGGCCATCGCGGGGCCCGGTGCGCCGCGCGGCGGCGGGGCGGATGCCTCCGCGCGCGCCTTCGCGGACCACCATCTCGTCCTGCGCGGGCCGCGCTTCAAGTACCATGCGTTTCCGGGCGGCGGCGGGGCGCTCTACGACCTCGACGCCGATCCCGGCGAGACGTCCGATGTGGCGGCGAAGCACGCCGGTGTGGCTGCGGCGATGGCCGCGGAATGCCGGGCGCGGTGGGACGCCGTCATCGCCTGCGGCCGCGCGTTCGCGCCGCCGGAGGACGGCGCGAAGAAGGACCCACGTCCGCCCGCGCCCGCAGGGCCGCGCGCCTCCGCCCCGGCCGCCGCGGGCCCGGCCGGAACGACCGCGGAGGTCTTCGACGGTCCCCTCTCGGCCGACTGGTTCTGGGGGCTCGGCACCTGGACCGCGTCCAACGGCGTGCTCCGCGGCTTCGAGTCCGGTCCGCGCCGCCACGGACCGGTGAAGATGCGCCGGTTCCCGATGCGCGATGGCGCGGTCGAGTTCGAGTTCCGGCTGGCCGGCAAGGCCTCGTTCGCCGGCATCATCTTCAACGGCTCGCAGGAGCGGGGGCACATCGCCCATCTCGTCGTGGAGAAGGAGTGCATCCGCGTCCTCGCCCACCCGGCGAAGGGAGAGACGGCCGAGGTGCTCCGGCGGCCGGCCGCGCTCGCGTCCGGCGCGTGGCATCGCGTCCGGGTCGAGTCCAGGGGCGACGTCCTCGCGGCGACCGTCGACGGCGCGGCGGTCGAGGCGCGCCACGGTTGCTTCGCGGAGGAGAAACTGACTTTCGGACTGGGCGGGGATTCCGGCGGTCCCGAGGGCGAGTCGGCCGGGGCGCTGGAGTTCCGGAATCTCACGATGACCGCAGGGCCGGTGCCGTAGCGTACCGGCCGGAAAGGGAAGGGAACGTCATGAAGATCGGACGCATGATGGCGATCGCCGTGGCGCTGGCCGCGGCGGCGCGCGGCGCAGGGGCGGCGGGCGAGGTGCGGATCGCGCCCCCGGCGGACGGGTCGGATGCGGTGCCCGTGCTGCGCGAGGCGCTCGCGAAGTGCCGCGCGGAGCGCGCGGGACGGCTCGTGCTGGCGCCGGGCGTCTGGAATCTCCACCCCGAGCGGGCGGACGGCATGCACCGGTACATCTCGAACCACGATCCCGGCACCAAGCGCGTGGCGATCCACCTGGACGGCGTCTCCGGCTTCGAGATCGACGGGGCCGGCGCGACGCTGATGTGCCACGGCGTGCTGACGCCCATTGCGGTCGACCGGTCGACGAACATCGCGATCCGCGGCCTGACGATCGACTGGAAGAAGCCGTTCCACATCGAGGGGACCGTCGTCTCCGTGGACGGCGACGCCTTCGAGGTCGAGATGCTCCCCGAGTGCGAGGTCGTGGTTCGCGACGGCCGGCTCTACGGCGGCATGGCCGAGCTGTTCTTCGGCGAGCTGCAGGACCCGGGCCAGGCGCGGCAGGACTTCCAGTGGAACTACTGGGTTGATCCGGCGACGAAGGCCGCCGCGGCGGTCCAGCCGCGGTTGTCGCTGTGGAACGCGAAGGTGAAGGCCTTCGCGGAGATCACCCAGACGGGCACGAACCGGTTTCGCTTCCGCAACGCGCACAGCGTACTGCCGGCGGTCGGGTCGGTGATGGTCTGCAAGGGCATGAACCGGCCGAACCGGCTCTCGCCCGCGATCCACCTCTCCAGCGTGGACGGCGTGACGGTCCGGGACGTGACGATCCACCACGCGGGCGGCATGGGCGTCATCGCCGAGGATTGCACCGACCCCGTGCTTCGCAACGTGCGCGTCGCCCTCCGGCCCGGGGCCCGGAGCCTGGTCACGACCACGGCCGATGCGACGCATTTCGTCGGATGCCGCGGCACGGTCGTCGTCGCCGGCTGTCTCTTCGAGAACATGCTCGACGACTCCTGCAACGTGCACGGCGTCTACGCGATCGCCGAGGGCCTGCTCGCGCCCGACCGCCTGGCGGTCAGCTTCAGCCATTTCGAGCAGCTCGGCACCGCGTTCGCGCGGCCGGGCGACCGGATGCGCCTGCTCCAGCGCGACACGCTGCTGCCGTACGCGGACGTCTCCGTGACCGCCGTGGCGCGTCACAACGAGGACTACTACGTGCTGTCGCTCGACCGGCCCATCGCCGATCTCTACCGGACGAACAGCAGCGTCGAGAACGTCACGACCCGGCCGGACTTCGACTACACGGACAACACCGCGCGGAACCACCGCGCGCGCGGGATCCTCGTGACGTCGGGAGGGAAGGTGCGGATCGAGAACAACCGGTTCGAGCGTCCGTCGATGATGGGCGTGCTGGTCGAGGGCGACAACAACTTCTGGTACGAGTCCGGCGGCGTGGAGGACCTCACGATCCGGGGCAACCGGTTCGTCGGACTTCATCCGTCCGCGCCGGTCTTCCGGCTCGCCCCGCTGCAGCCGAAAGAGAAGGACCTGCTCCAGCCGCCGTACCACCGGAACATCCGGATCGTCGACAACACCGTCGAGGCGGTCAGTCCGCTCGTGGTCGACGCCGGCCGCGTGGCGGGCCTCGAGTTCTCCGGCAACACGGTCACCTTCGCGCCGCAGGCGGCGGAAGGTCCGGCCGTGCGGCTACGCGCGTGTGAGGGCGCGGTCTTCCGCGGCAACCGTTTCTCGCGGCCGTCGCTCGTGACGCTCGAGCCGGCGGACACCGCGGTGCGGATGGACGCGAACGAGAACCTGTCGCGGAAGTAGCCGGCGTCGTCGCGGAGGGCCCCGGCGAGGGGACCCGGCCGGCGGGCGGGGCGCGCCCGCACCCGGGGTGCGCCGGGCGGTTCCGGGCGCCGCGCCGAGCCCGTCACCGCGACGGGGAGGCGGGCTCGAGCACCACGTAGGTCGGCAGGCCGAGGACGCCGAAGGCCGCGAGGATCCCCTTCGCCGGCGCCTCGCCGGGTTTCTCGGCCTGGTACTTCACGAAGACGAAGCCCCGCAGCGCCTCCGCGACGGCGGGCTTCCGGAAAGTGGAGGCCTCCATCGCGTGGCAGTTCTTGCACCAGGTCGCCCAGAAGTCGATGAGGACGGGCTTGCCCACCGCGCGGGCGTCGTCGAAGACCCTGCGCCAGTCCGCCCCGGTGCTCCGCGGCCCCAGCGTGACGGCGGCCGGGCCGCCCTCCGCCGGCCCGGGCGCCGGGGCGCGCGCGTCGCGGAAGCCGCCCCACGCGAGGTGGCCGTAGTAGACGGCCATGGCGAGGATGAACACGCCGAAGCCGTACTTGACCTTGTCCATCCATCCGCCCGGCTTCGGCAGGAACGAGAGCCCGGCGCCCGCGAAGGGCCAGGGCAGCGCCATGCCGACGCCCAGCAGGAACGGCAGCAGCAGGCCCGCCGCGTGGCCCTGCTGGTAGAGCGAGGCCGCGAGCAGCAGGACGCCGATCAGCACCGGCGCCACGCAGGCCCCGGCCAGCAGCGCCGCGACGACGCCCATCGTGAACGCCGCGACGATCCGGTTGCGCGAGTTGCCGGGCCCGCCGACGCGCCCCTGCATCGCCGAGAAGTCGAGATGGAAGACCCCGAACATCGCGAGGGACAGCGCGACGAACAGCAGCGCGATACCCGCGTTGAACCAGGGCGAGGCGTTGAGCGCGCCGAACGGGGCGCCGGTGAGCACCACGACGACGCCCAGCACGCCGTAGGCGAGCGCCATGCCGAGGCCGTAGACGCCGCCGAGCAGGAAGCCGCGTCCGCGCGATTGCGCCTGGGCGCCCGCCCCGAGAATCGCCAGGTTGATCGGGATCATCGGCAGCACGCAGGGCGTGAAGTTCAGCAGCAGGCCGCCGCCGAGGATCACCAGCAGCGCGACGAGCCAGCCGCGCGAGAGCAGGGAACCCTCCGCCGCCCGGCCTTCCAGGAACGCGAGGAACGGCGCCTCGGCCTGGTAGCCGACCGCCCTCCGCGCGATCGCGAAGTCCGTCGGGATCGGGCTGTCCGCGCCCGATGCGGCCGGAACCGCCGGGGGCGCGGTCCGGGCGGGCGGGGCGGCGGACGCCCCCGCGCCGGCCACCGTGAGCTCGCGCGTTTCGGGGAAGAAGCACTGCGTCGCGTCGCAGCCCTGGAGCTGCACGGACAGGGCCGCCCCGGCCGCGGGGGCCGAGACGACCGCGTACCGCGCCGTGAACGTGACGTCGTGGAAGGGGTGCAGCTCGCCGGTCTGCGGGTCCGGCTTCGAGACCGGCGCCGGGATCGAGCGCGGGGCGAGGACCGTTCCCGACGCGCCCGTCACCACGAGCGTGTCCGCGTAGATCCGATGGCCGGGCGGGATCGTGAAGACCACGTCGACCGCGCCGTCCGCCGCCGCCCGGGCCTCGACGCCGAACGGCGAGGCGTCGAACTGGGCCCGGGCCGCCGTCGCCAGCAGGAGCGAAGCGGAGAAGGCCGCAACCGCCAGCAGCCGTCCGCCAGCATCCAACATCCAGTGACCGACATCCAAGAGGCAGCGGCCGTCAGCGGGGCGCCGGGGGCGGACATCGGGCCGCGAACACCGAACACCGAACAGCGAACCTCCGACCCCGGGCGCCCGACGACGCAAGCCCTGAGCACGGGGCGTAAATTCCCCCCGGAAACCCGACCCTCGCTTGCTGACCCCTGACCCCTGGCACCTCGTCTTCATACAGCGCACCTCGACCCCACCATACGCTATACTGTCCGCATGACAACGCATCGCAAGCCCGACCTCGAGGCCGCCGCGCGCGGGATCTGCGCGCGACTCGCCGCGGCGGGGTACCGCGCCCTGTGGGCCGGCGGCTGCGTGCGCGACCGGTTGATGGGGCGGGAGCCGAAGGATATCGACATCGCGACCCACGCGACGCCCGACCAGGTCTCCGCCCTGTTCCCGCGCACGAAGGGCGTGGGGAAGTCGTTCGGCGTCGTCCTGGTCGAGGCCGGGGACCACTGGTTCGAGGTGGCGACCTTCCGGCGCGATCTCGGCTACGAGGACGGCCGCCGCCCGGTGGCGGTCGAGTTCGCCGAGGAGCGGGCGGATGCGCTCCGGCGCGATTTCACCATCAACGGCATCTTCCTCGATCCGGCGACGGACCAGGTCCTCGACTACGTCGGCGGCCGGGCCGACCTGCGCGCGCGCCGGGTGCGGGCGATCGGCGATCCCCGCGACCGGTTCGCCGAGGATTACCTGCGCATGCTGCGGGCGGTCCGCTTCGCCTCGGTGCTGGACTTCCGGCTCGACCCGGCGACGGCGGATGCGATCCGGGAGCAGGCGCACCGGATCCGCAAGATCGCGCACGAGCGGGTCCGCGACGAGCTGCTGCGCATCCTGACCGCATCGCCGAAGGCCGGCGCGGGCGTCCTCCTGCTGCGCGACACGGGGCTGCTGGCCGAGATCCTGCCCGAGGTCGCCGCGATGGAGGGCGTCGCGCAACCGCCGGAGTTCCATCCGGAGGGCGACGTGCTGGCCCATACGGTCGGCATGCTCGACGGGATGCGGGAACCCACGGTGGAACTGGCCCTGGCCGTGCTGCTGCACGACGCGGGCAAGCCGGAGACCGCGCGCGTGGGGCCCGCGGCGGGCGGGGGGACGCGCATCCGGTTCGACGGTCACGACGCGGCCGGCGCGGCGGTCGCCGAGCGGGTGCTGCGCCGTCTCAAGCTCCCGCTGCGCGTGATTGAGCATGTCACCGCGTGCGTCGCGGGGCACATGCGGTTCCTGAACGTGCCCGCGATGCGCCCGGCGAAGCTGCGGCGGATGATGGCGGCGCCGACGTTCGCGACCGAGGCGGAACTGCACCGCCTCGATTGCCTCTCCAGCGGCCGGAAGCCGGTCGCGCTGGAGGTCGTCGCGGAGGTCCGCGAGGCGTGGGAGCACGAGAAGGCGCTGCCCCGCGCCCTGGTCCGCGGCGACGACGTGCTGGCGATGGGCGTGACGCCGGGGCCGGACGTCGGTCGCTGGGTGCGCGCGGCCTTCGACCGTCAGCTCGAGAGCCCGGGAGCGGCCCGGAAGGACCTCCTTCGCTGGCTTGCGGACGAGGTCAGGGCCGCCGCGGGCGGCCGCGGCTCCGATCGCGCGCGCCGATGACGGGGAGGATCACGGAGGCTTTCCGTTCCGACGGCGGAGGGACCGTCCCTCATTTCTCCGGCAACGACTCGATCGCGCGGGCGAGCGCCTCGCGCCGGCGTTCGATCGGGGCGGGGTCGGTGGTGAAGTGCGTCAGGTCGGTCGTGACGTCCGCCGGCACCTCGAGCAGGGCGCGCAGCGCGGCGGCGCGGGCGGGATCGAGCGAGGCGCCCTTCGCGTCCAGCCGCCGCTTCAGCTCGGCGTGGTATTCGTAGTCCTCGATGCCGTCGCGCAGCATCTCCCAGCGGATCGAGTCGACCGGGCCGTCGAGCACCGGCGCCGACGGACGGCCGTCGGCCGCGGCCTCGGGCGGGTAGAGGAACCGTCCGTCGCCGTTGCCCCAGGGGCGCTTCGTGCCGGGCTCGCCGCCGGAGACCCAGCCCATCGGGTCCTCGTAGGGATCCTGCGGCCGGGCGCGGTCGGGATAGGCGGTCGGACTGGTCCAGTAGTTCGCCTGCCAGACGAGGATCCCGTCGATGCCGCGCTGCCACGTCTGCCACAGCCACACGCGCAGCTCGGTGCCGGGATGGTCGATGAAGAGCGTCGCGTAGGGCGCCTTGGGACCGCAGCAGACGTACCACCAGAACTGCTCGCCGTGCCTGCGGCGTTCCGCGGCGGCGGCCGGGTCGTAGGACGGCGTCAGGGGGCACCAGATGTGCGGTCCGCCGACGAGGCCGGGCTCGATCTGCTCGGTCAGCATGCCGCGCAGCCCCGGCGCGTGGCGGCGGATCCTCTCGAAGCCGCGGCGGACGAAGTCGTACTGGTGCGCGTCGGGCTCGTCGAACCAGTAGACGTAGGCGCGGTCGAGCCAGCCCTTCTCGCGCAGGTGCGCGGTCATAGCGCCGGCGTAGGAGGCGAAGAGCGGCCCGTACTCCGGGTCGGTCTCGCGGAAGCCGAGAAGGTCCGGCTCGTGGAGTCCCTCGAACGTCCCGCCTCCCATGCCGGGGAGGTTGACGTCGAACGACGTGAAGTGATGCACGTTCATGGCGCGGTCCATCGCGCGGTCCCACGCGGCGAAGTCGAGCGTGGCCTTCAGCCGCTCCGGCGGCGCGACGGGCGGCCGCGCCGAGGCGGGCTCGAAGCCGCCGCCGGCGACGAGGTTCGTCCCGGCCGCCGCGTCGAGGATCTCGACATCGTCGAACCAAACGAGGCCCGTCGGTGTGCCGTCGTCGCGCCACTCCGTCGCGCGCAGCGTGAACTCGATCGACGCCGCGCCGGCGGGGAAGTTCGTGACCGTGCGGTCGAAGGCCTCCCAGAGCCCGCTGCCCCGGACGTGCATGTCGTTGTTCCGCCCGCTCATCCAGCGGTTCGACGTGTCGAGATGGTTGAACGTGACGATGAACGTGTGGCCCGGGACCGCGGTGCGGTGGTGGAACTTCAGCCGGAGGCCGCCGGGCGGGATCGGGATCCGGTGCCGCCAGCGAACCGACGCGGTGGCGTCGCGGCGGTCGTCGAAGATCAGCAGGCATCCGCGGCCGGTGTGCGCCTCGTTGGTCACCGGCACGGCGTCGAGCCAGTCGGCCCACGGAAGCGGCGGCGGCTTCACCGCGGGCCAGGCGACGCGCACCGGGTCGAGCGGCGCGGGGTTGTAGGGCGAGATCCGGTGGGCGGCGAAGTTCGCGAGGTACTTCTCCAGCACCTCGCGGCGCTGCGCGTCGTTGGTGAGTCCGTGGTAGCGGAACGCGGTATCGTGGCCGAGGCCGAAGGCCGAGACGCAGGTGGGCCGGTCGGGCAGGGCGAAGCCGAAGACCCCGACGCGCAGCGGCACCGCGGCGGACCAGCCGCCGTCCGCCTGCAGCCGGATCACGCCCTCGTAGGCGCTGGCCGTCGCGTCGCGCGGCACGTTGACGCGGATCCAGAACGGCTGGTTCGGTCCGGCCGGCAGGTCGATCGGCCCGCGAAGCGGCGGAAGCGGGTCCGGCCACGCGCCGGGCGCGGCGGATGAGTCGGTCGGCTGCGAGACCTCGACATAGCGCACGCGAAGCACGTCGATGCGGCCAGCCGGGATCGCCGCGCCGCCGGGACCGCGCAGGCCGTCGCACCCGACCGTGAGGCCGGTCAGCGGTGCGGCGGGCGTCACGACCAGTTGCACCGCCTCGGCTTCGCCGCGCGCGGCCTGCACGGCGACCGCGTCGGCCTTCGCCTCCGGAACGGGCATGGCGCGGCCGATCTTCCAGCCGGAGGATGCGGTCCACAGCGCGGCGCGCCCGTCGCCGCCCGGCAGGCGCGCGGCAAGGGCCGCGTCACGGATGTCCGCGGCCGTTGCGGTCGCGGCGGCGAGCAGCAAGGCGGCGGCGAGGAGTCGCGGGTTCATCGGATGGACCTCCGTTCATGGGCCCGAGGGAAGTGACTTCAGCCCGGAGCCGGTCAGGACCAGCACCACGGGCTCCGGCAGGTCCGGACATTGACGAAGGGCGTCGAGGACGAGCGCGGACGTCGGCTCGACGAGGAAGCCGGCCTGCGCGAGGCGGTGGCGATCGGGCAGGATCCGCTCCTCGTCCACCGCAAGGATCCGGCCGCCGCTCGCGCGGATCGCCGCGACGACATCCGCGGCGCGCGCCGGCGTGGCGACGGCCACGCCCTCGGCCACGGTCGGCCGCGCGGGCTCCGTGTCCGCGTCGTGTCCGTCGAACGCGCGGGCCAGCGGCGCGCACGCGGCGGCCTGGACGGCGACCAGCGCCGGGGGGCGGGCGAGGACGCCCCCGCGCACCAACCCGGCGAAGCCCGCCGCGAGGCCGAGCAGGAGGCCGCCCTGTCCGGCGGGCGCAACGACCGAGCCCGGCCCGTTGCCGCCGAGTTGCTCGACCAGTTCGCGCGCCATCGTCGCGTAGCCGGCCGGGTGAAACGGCAGCCATGCGTGGCTGGCGTAGACGGCGCCCGCGGCGACCGCCTCCAGCGCGGCGGCCGTGGCGTTGGCGCGGGGCCCGGGCACGCGGACGACGGTCGCGCCGTAGGCGGTGATCTGGGCCAGCTTGGGGCCCGAGGCGGACTCCGGGACGAACACCGTCGCCCGGATTCCGGCGCGCGCACAGTAGGCGGCCAGCGCGGCCCCGGCGTTGCCGGATGAATCCTCCACGACCCCGCCGATGCCGCGCGCCGCCAGCTCCGACACCAGCGCGGCCGCACCGCGGTCCTTGAACGAGCCGGTCGGGTTCAGGAACTCGCACTTGAGCGCGACGCGCCGTCCGCCGAATTCCGCCTGCACGAGCGGCGTTCCGCCTTCGCCCAGCGTGATGCGCGGCGGATCCGCGGCGCCCGCCGGGATGCCGTACGGCCCGCCGCAGTGCGCGCACCGGTGGGGCAGTCCGTGCCCGGGGAACGGCCGGCCGCAGCCGGTGCAGGGGAGCGCCGTCACGAGATCACCCGGCAGCGCTCGATCTCGACCGACGCGAACGTCATGCCCGCGATGCGCAGGTCGAGCGGAAGGCGGCGGTCGACGGCCGCCGGATGGCGCGCCAGTTCCAGCAGGCCTTCCAGCTCGCGATCGATGCCGGTCAGCATCACGCGCACCCGCCGGCCGACCGGCAGGCCCCACGCCTCGCGCACCGAGGCGAGGAAGGCCTCGCGCTCGCGGCGCCAGTTCTCGATGCCGTCGGCGTTGCCCGACTCGAAGTCGAAGATGCCCTGGACTGTCCCCGCTCCGCCGTCCATCGGAGGCCCCGGCCTAGCGGAAGAGGACGCACACCGGTGCGGGAACGGCGATCTCGCTGCCCGTCGGCGTCAGCCGGCCGGTTGCGGGGTCGATGCGGAACGCGAGGAGGTTGTCCGTGTTCTGGTTCGCCGCGACGAGGAACCGGCCGGTGGGGTCGACGGCGAAGTTGCGCGGCGCCTGGCCGCCGGTCGGCTGGTGCTGCACCGCGACGGGCGTTCCGTCGTCGCCGAGCGAGAAGACCGCGATGCTGTCGTGGCCGCGGTTGGACGAATAGAGGAACCGGCCGGTCGGATGGACGACGATCTCGGCGGCCGTGTTCTTGCCGGTGAAGTCCCTCGGCACGCCCGCTACGGTGGCGAACGGCTTCAGTTCGCCTGCGGCGGCATCCCAGCGGAACGCGGTGACGGTGGCGTCGAGCTCGTTGACGGCGTAGGCGGTCTTGCCGTCCGGCCGGAACGCGAAATGCCGCGGTCCCGCGCCCGGGTGCAGCGCCGGGCTCGCCGGTTCGTGCCGGGCGAGGCGGCCGGTCTTCGCGTCGAAGCGGTAGCCGACGATGCGGTCGATGCCGAGGTCGGGGATGAACACGAAGTCGTTCCCCGGGGCGAAGGTCACGCCGTGCGCGTGCGGTCCCTTCTGGCGCTGCGCGTTCGGGCCGGAGCCCTCGTGGCGCAGGAGCTGCGCGACCGGCTTCAGCCGTCCGTCCGGCGCGATCGGGAACGAGGCGACCGTCCCGTCGACGTAGTTGGCGATCACAAGGTGCGCGCCCGTCGCGTCGACCGCCAGGTGGCAGGGGACGGGCCCTCCGGTCGGCTCGGTGTTGAGCTCCGTGAGCGCGCCGGTCGCGGGGTCGACGGAGAACGCGATGACGGCGCCGACCGGCTTGCCTTCGAAGCGGCCGCTCTCGTTGACGGCGTAGAGCACGGGCAGCTTCGGATGGAGCGCGAGGAACGACGGGTTGGTCGCCTTCGCCGCGGGCCGCGGCGCGTCGAGCCGGCCGGTCGCCGGGTCGAGCCGCGTCGCGTAGATCCCCTCGCTGCCGCGCTGGGAGTAGGTGCCGATGTAGATCGGCTGCGCCGCCGCGGTCCCTGCCAGGCCCGCCGCCACCAGCGCCCCGAATCCCGTCCTCCACGTACGCTTCATGCCCGTCTCCTTTGCGCGTTGGACCGACGCGCCGCAGCATAGCGTCAAGCCCGCCGCGACGGAATCGCATTTGCCTACTTTCGTTCTCCCTCGTCCGTCTTCCGTGCGCCGCCGGGCGCCGCGAGCACCTCCGCGAGCCACGCGCGGGCCCGGCGTCGGAACTCGCAGTCGCGCAGCGCCCACGCGGCGGTGTGGTTGCGGTACGGGAAATCGACGAACGTCCACGGCGCGGTCACGCCCGAGCCCTCGAGAAACGCGCGGGTGGCGGCGGTCGAGCCCTCCTGGCTGATCCACTGCGGGCGGCCGTCGAGGCGGCTCAGGCGGGCGAGGGCGGAGGCGCGGTCGCTGCCGGCGTAGGCCCAGGTGCGCACGCCGTCGTAGTGCGAGTGGCACAGGAACGCGCGCCAGAGCGGGGCGATCGCGTCGTCGCGCAGGCCGATGTAGTTGCACGCGAGCGCGCCGCGCGAGAAGCCGCAGAGAACCAGCGCGCGCTCGTCGCCGCCGAACTCGCGGCCGAGGTGGCGCATCGTCGCGGCGGCGTAGCGCGCCGTCTCGTCCGCGTCGCCCCACCAACGCGAGGCGTTGCGCTTCGTGCCGTTCGTCACCTCGACGAACGGCAGGCACACCCAGATGAAGTTCGACCCGCCCGAGAGGCCGTAGCCCATCATGCAGCCCTCGACCGTGCCGCCGCTGACATCGCCGAAGCGGTTCGAGTAGCCGCCGTTGCCGGCGTACTCGGCGATGACCGGAAATCGCGCGTCCGGCGTCCAGCCGACCGGCAGGTAGAGGGCGTGATGCGCCTCCGTTCCCTCCCAGCCCGGCGTCACGTGCCGTACGCGGCGGCCGGGCGCGGGCGCCGCGTCGGTCATCGCGGGCAGGACGAGGTCCGCGGGGACGGAGGCGATGTCCGGCGCGTCCTGCGCCGTCGCGGCCCCTGCAAGCAGCATCGCGACCAGACCGGCGGAGCGGATCGTCTTCATGCGGTCAGGATTCAGCCCCGCCCGGGAGCTGTCAATCACGGTCGCCCGGATCCTGGGCGCCGTCTGCACGGTGGGCCGCGGGCTTCCCGCAGCCCCTCCGCAAGGCCATGCCAGCCTCCGCGTCCGTTAAATAGGTAGTAGTACGGACGCGGTCGCACCTGTTCTTGAGACGCGTGACGGGGTCGGAAGTACTGTGTATGGCCGCGGATCGGGAGGATCTACGGCCCCGCGTCCGGCAACAAGTGTAACAATAACGGATGCGACCGCATCCATTAATGTTACACATGGAGATGGGCCGAGTGCCGCCGATTCCTTGACGGACGGGAGGTTGGGCGTTAGGTTCCAACGGCAACAAAACGAGGTTCCCATGCGCGCTGCTGCGTTGGTGTCGGCGATCGGACTGGCGGTGGCTTCCAATCCTTGGACGGCCGGCGCCCAGGACTTCCAAGCCTTGGACGCGGCGCGCGCGGGCATTCTCGGCGGCGCGAAGGAGATCCCGGCGACCGGCGCCGTGGGCCTTCTCAGTGTCTTCGGGCCGCAGGCCGCGACGCTGTTCGCGGGGGAGCGCGCCGGCGTGCTTGGCGCCGCCGCGGCGCTCGGGTTCGCGGGGCGCGGCCGCGTGGTCGCGCTGGCCCACGACGGGTATCTCGCCGGTGCCGCGGGCGATGAGGCCGTCGGCGGACTGATCGAACGCAGCCTCCGGTGGGCCGCAGGCGCACCGGGAACGGGCGCGATTCCCGTCGCCGTGCGCTCCGGCGGCGGACTCAAGGGCTGGCTCGCGAAGCGTGGCTTCGCGGCCGCCGATCTCCAGCCGGAGTCCCTGGCCGCCGCGCGCGCGGTGATCGTGGTGGGGCGGCAGATCGACGATGCGATGATCGAGCCGCTCCGCGCCTTCGTCGAGAAGGGCGGGGGGCTGGTTGTCGGCGAGACGGCGTGGTCGTGGCGGAGCGGCGGGTCCGAGGTGCGCAACCACCCGGCCAACCGGCTCTGTGCTCCGTGGGGCATCCTGTGGACCGACGGCATCGTCGAGGGCACCGCGGGCAAGGCCTTCCGCGCCGACCCGGCGCCGCTGTGCCATGCGGGCGCGGCGCTGGCGCTGGCGACGGATGCGGCCGCGAAGCCCTCGAAGCAGGATCTCAAGCAGGCGGGCGTGACGCTGAGCGATGCCTCCGGCTGGATTCCGGCGGATGACCGGCTCCTGCGTCCGCGGCTCGCGGCCGCGGTGACGGCGCTCGAATCGCCCTATCCCGCGAGCGGCAAGCCCGTGAAGTCGACCGAGGTGCTCCGCCGCGTCGCGACGTCGATGGGCACGGTGGCGGCCATGGGGGCGGACGTCGACGCCGTTGCGGCGCATTCGGCGGCCGCCGCGTTTCCCGGCGCCGTCTCGTCGACGGTCGAGCGCGTGTCGCGCGAGGTCGTGCTCGACCTCCGCAAACCCGGCTGGGCCTCGACCGGCCTCTACGCGGCGCCGGGCGAGCGTCTCGCCGTGACCGTGCCTGCCGCCCTCGCGGGCGCGAAGCTGCGCGTGCGGATCGGCGCGCACAGCGACCGCCTCTGGCACCTCGACTCGTGGAAACGGTGTCCCGACATCACGCGGACCTTCCCGGTGACCGCGGAGCGCACCGCTGCCGCCAACGCCTTCGGCGGGCTCCTCTACGTCGAGTCGCCCGGCGGTGCCGGCGACGGCGCGTCGCGCGTGCGCATCAGCGGCGCGGTCGACGCCCCGCTCTACGTCCGCGGCCGCACGACCGCCGCCGAATGGCGCGTCATCCGCGACCGGCCCGCGCCGTGGGGCGAACTGGCGACGGACAAGGTCATCCTCACGGTCCCCTCCGACCGTCTGCGCAAACTGGACGATCCGGAGACCCTGCTCGAGGTGTGGGACCGCATCCTCGACGCGCAGGCCGACCTCGCCGCGATCCCGCGCGACCGTGCGCGGCCCGAGCGCATCGTGCCGGACATCCAGATCAGCGCCGGCTACATGCACGCCGGCTACCCGATCATGACGTGGGACGACCAGTACGACGTCCTCGTCAGCCGCGATGCGCTGCTGAAGGGCCAGTGGGGCCTCTTCCACGAACTCGGCCACAACCACCAGCAGCGCGACTGGACCTTCGACGGCACCGGCGAAGTCACCGTGAACCTCTTCTCGCTCTACGTCATGGAGACCGTCTGCGGGAAACCGCCGGTCGCCGGCCACGGCGCGATCGAGCCCGCCGCGCGCGCCAAGGCCTGGGCCCGCTACGCCTCCGCCGGCCGGAAGTTCGACGACTGGAAGAGCGACCCGTTCCTCGCCCTGAACATGTACGCGCAGCTCCGCGAGGCCTTCGGCTGGGAGGCGTTCAAGAGGGTCTTCGCCGAGTACCGCGATCTTGCGAAGGAGGCGCGCCCGCGCACCGACGACGACCGGCGCGACCAGTGGATGGTGCGGCTCTCGCGGACGGTCAACCGCAACCTCGGTCCGTTTTTCGAGGCATGGGCCGTGCCCACCTCCCCGACCGCCCGCGACTCCATCGCCCAGCTCCCCGCCTGGATGCCCGCCGGCTGGCCCCCCGCGCCCGCCGGGGCGGAGTGAAGAGCCGGGAGCCGGGAGCGGAGAGCCGAGAGCAGAGAGCGGAGAGCGAAGAGCGGAGAGCGGAGGGCAGAGGGCGGAGGGCGGAGGGCGGAGGACAGAGGGCGGAGAGCGAAGAGCGAAGAGGGAAGAGCGGAGGGCGGAGGGCGGAGGGCAGAGAGCGAAGAGGGAAGAGCGGAGAGCAGAGGGCCGACGGGCGGAGAGAGCGCGTTCGAGGATCGGGCGCCGGAGTTCGAAGTCCGCCGTGGGTTGTTGGATGTCGGCTGTTGGCTGTTGAGTTCGGCGGTCCTTCCGCATCAGGACTTGGAACTTGAGACCGCCTCTTCCCGGACACCTGAACCCCGGCACTGCTCCGCGGTTTGACTGCGGTTTCCAAGTCTGTATAGTACGACTATACAGAAGGTGAACCCATGGATGCCACGGTTGTCGACCTGCGGTACCACATGAACGACGTGCTGAAGGCGCTGGCGAGGAACGAGAGCGTCAACGTCCTCTGCCGAGGCCAGGTGAAGGGCGTCCTCCGTCCGGCGGCCCGGACGTCCTCCTCGCGCGTCAAAGACCACGCCTTCTTCGCCTCGCGCCCGGCGGGCGAGCCGGTCGAGAGGGTCATGGAGGGTCTTCGCGGAGGACGATGCCGTGATCTTTGACACGGACATCTTCATCTGGATCCAACGCGGCAACGCCCGGGCGGCGCGGTGGGTGGAGGCCGAGGACGAGAGGCTGCTTTCCGTGCAATCGTACCTGGAACTCCTGCAGGGGGCGGAGAACCGGAGGCAGCACGAACAGACGAAGTCATTCCTGAAGGACTTCGGTTTCTCGACCCTGCCCCTCAGTGAGAACATCGGGCACCGGGCGGCGGTCTACATCGAGGAGTACGGACTTTCGCACGGGCTGAGGGCCGGCGACGCGATCGTCGCCGCAACGGCGGCCGAACACGGATTGGTTCTCTGCACGGGGAACGCCAAGCACTTCCGTCCCATCCGCGATCTGAAGACGCGGATCTTCAGGCCGTAGCTATCGACGGCGGTTAGCAGAGGCCGGAAGTCGGAGGGCGGAGAGAGCGCGTTCGAGGATCGGGCGCCGGTGTTCGAAGTCCGCCGTTGGTTGTTGGATGTTGGCTGTTGGGTGTTGGCTGTTGAGTTCGGCGGTCCTTCCGCATCAAGACTTGTAGCTAGAGACTTCCTCCTCTCTCATCACGGCAATCATGTTCGCGGTGCCCTTCGTGATTGGCTCCGCGGGCGGACCTCGTGCTGTGCGGGTGGCCGCGCTTGTTTCCTGGCCCATCGTGTTGCTGGGCGGAGGGTGGTTCTTCCAGGCCTGGATGATGAGCCGGGCCGAACGAACGGAGGGCACTTCCTGGAGCGGTGATTGAGGTCCGCCGGGCCGACGTCTCAGC
>VGWF01000057.1 GCA_016873715.1 Lentisphaerota bacterium
ACCGACTCGCCCAGCCCCCAGCACCCAGTACCCAGCCCCCAGCACCCAGTACCCAGCCCCCAGCCCCCAGTACCCAGCCCCCAGCACCCAGTACCCAGTACCCAGCCCCCAGTACCCAGCCCCCAGTACCCAGTACCCAGCGCCCAGTACCCAGTACCCACCGCCCCGCGCTTGCGCCTTCCCCGGAACTCCGGTATGCAGGCGGTGGATTCGGCGGAGGGCATCGCAGGCATGCAGCCGGACGGCACATTCGAAGTGGCGGTGATCGGGGGCGGGATCGTCGGCCTCGCGACGGCGATGGCACTGGGCCAGCGGTCGCGCCGCGTGGTGATCTTCGAGGCGGCGGACCGCATCGCGGCGCACCAGACGGGCCACAACAGCGGCGTCATCCATTCCGGCCTCTACTACAAGCCCGGCTCGCTCAAGGCGAAGACTTGCGCGGCCGGGCGCGACGCGCTCTACGCGTTCTGCGATCAGCGGGACGTCCGCGTCGAGCGCTGCGGCAAGATCGTCGTCGCGACCGATCCCGCCGAGGTTCCGGCGTTGGACGAGCTTCACCGTCGCGGTGTCGCGAACGGGCTCGAGGGGCTCCGCCGCCTGGGCCCCGAGGAGATCCGCGAGATCGAGCCCCACGCGGCGGGGATCGACGGGCTCTTCGTGCCGCAGACCGGCATCGTCGACTTCACCGAGGTCTGCAAGGTCATGGCCGCGGTCATCCGCGAGCAGGGCGGGCAGATCCTGACCTCCACCGCGTTCGCCGGCGTGCACCGGGAGACCGGCGGGCTGGTGGTGCACGGCCTCGACGCGAAGGTCTTCGTGAAGGGCCTGGTCAACTGCGCGGGCCTGCAGGCCGACCGCGTCGCGCGGCTCTGCGGCATCGAGCCGGGCCTGCGGATCGTTCCGTTCCGCGGCGAGTACTTCAACGTGAAGCCCGGGCGCCGCGACCTTGTGAAGAACCTCGTGTACCCCGTGCCCGATCCCCGCCTTCCCTTCCTCGGAGTCCATTTCACGCGGCGGATCGGCGGCGGGCTCGAGGCCGGGCCGAACGCGGTCCTCGCCTTCCGGCGCGAGGGCTACAAGGCCTCGGACGTGTCCCTGTTCGACGTTGCGGACATGCTCGGCTACGGGGGCTTCTGGCGGATGGCGGCGCGCAACTGGCGGGCGGGGCTCGGCGAGTTCCGCCGCGCGGGCAGCCCGGCGCTCTTCGCCGCGGCCCTGCGGAAGCTGGTTCCGGACATCCGCGAGGACGACCTCGAGCCCGGCGGGGCCGGGGTGCGGGCGCAGGCGGTGGCGCCGGACGGGTCGCTGTGCGACGACTTCCGCATCGCGCAGGGCGAGCGGATGGTGCACGTCCTCAACGCGCCGTCGCCCGCTGCCACCGCGTCGATCGCGATCGGGCAGGCCATCGCCGACTTCGCCGCGCGGCGGTTCGAGTAGCGCGGCGCTTGAGGACCGCGCGCGGCGGGCCTATGCTGCCGCCTGTTGTTCCGCCGCGGCGGACGAGGAGCGCATTCATGGCCAGCACGATGCCGTCGACGGGTCAGGTGATGCACGGATTCGAGGTCGAGGCGGTCACGCCGCTGCCGGACCTCCGAGCGACGGCGACCCGGCTGCTGCACCGGAAGAGCGGCGCGCGCCTGCTGCACCTCGCCACCGCCGACTCGGAGAACCTCTTCGCCGTCGCGTTCCGCACGCCGCCGCCGGACGACACCGGCCTCCCGCACATCCTCGAGCACACCGTGCTGTGCGGCTCGCGCCGCTACCCGGTGAAGGATCCGTTCGTCGAGCTGCTCAAGACCAGCCTCGCGACGTTCCTCAACGCGATGACCTACCCCGACCGCACCGTCTATCCCTGCGCGAGCATGAACGCCCGCGACTTCGCCAACCTGATGGGCGTCTACTGCGACGCCGTGTTCCACCCGCGCATCACCGAGGAGCACTTCCGCCAGGAGGGCCACCACCTCGACGTGGCCGAGCCCGGCAACCCGGCCAGCCCGCTGACGGTGAAGGGGATCGTGTACAACGAGATGAAGGGCGCCTACTCGACGCTCGACGGCGTCATCTACCGCACCGCGGCCGGCCTGTTCCCCGACAACGCCTACGGCCGCGACTCCGGCGGCTCGCCGGACGCCATCCCGTCGCTGACCTACGGGCAGTTCCGCGCCTTCCACGAGCGCTACTACCATCCGTCGAACGCCTTCTTCTTCCTCTACGGCGACACGCCGCTCGCCCCGCACCTCGAGTTCCTCGACCGCGAGGTCCTCTCCGGTTTCGACCGGATCGACATCGACACCGCCATCGCGCCGCAGTCGCGCTGGACCGCCCCGCGCCGGGTCACCGTCCCGTACCCCGCCGCGGCGGACGAGACGCCGGACCGCAAGTCCGCCTTCGCGATGGAGTGGTTCACCAACGTGCTGACCGAGCCCGAGACCACGCTCGCGATGGGCGTCCTCGGCGAGGTCCTCCTCGCCCACGAGGGCAGCCCGTTGCGCCGCGCGCTGGTCGAGTCGCGGCTCGGCGAGGACCTCGTCGCCGAGGGCTACTCGACCTACCGCCGCGACACCAGCTTCGGCGTCGGCCTGCGCGGCATCGACGTCGCGAAGGCCGGCGAGGTGGAGGCGCTGATCCTCTCGACCCTGCGCGGGCTCGCCGACCGCGGGATCGACCGCGACGCCCTCGCCGCCGCCTTCCACCAGTTCGAGCTCGCCGCGCTCGACATCCCGTCCTCGTTCCCGCTCGTGCTGATGGACCGCGTGTTCAACATGTGGATCTACGACGAGGACCCCCTCGCGATGCTGCACATCCGCCGGCATCTCGCCGCCCTGCGCGCGCGCAGCGAGGCCGAGCCCGGCTACTTCGAGGGCCTGCTGCGCCGGCTCGTCCTCGACAACCCGCACTGCATCGCGATGACCTTCGTGCCCGACCCCGCGCTGAACCGCCGTCGCGAGGAGGAGTTCGCGAAGCGCATGGAGGCCGTGCGCGCGAAGCTCCCGCCCGGCGACATCGAGCGGATCGACCGCGAGGCCCGCGACCTGGAGGAGCGGCAGGGGCTTCCCAACCCGCCCGAGGCGATCGCCACGCTGCCCCGGCTGCGGCGCTCCGACCTTCCGGCCGAGCCCACGCGGCTGCCGGTGGAGACGGCCGACATCGCCGGCCGCCCGCTGTTGCGCGCCGAGACGCTCACGAACGGCGTCGGCTACCTGCAGCTCGCCGTCGACCTGCGCGGGCTTGACGCCGACCTGTGGGACCACCTTCCGCTCTTCGCCTTCTCGCTGACCAAGACCGGGGCCGCGGGGGAGGACTACGCCGTCGCCGCCGGCCGCGAGGCCGCCGCCTGCGCCGGCATCGGCGCCTCCGTCTCGACCGGCGGTCGCGCGGCGGACCCGCTGGCCGTCCAGCCGTTCCTGCACATCGCCACGCACGGGCTCGACGACCGCGTCGACCGCATGCTGGAGATCCTGCGCGACCGCATCCTCTCGGCCGACTTCACGGACGTGACCCGCCTGCAGACCCTGCTCGTCCAGCACCAGGCCGGCCTGCGCGAGGCCGTCGTGCCCTCCGGCAACGCCTTCGCCGCCGCGCGCGCCCAGCGCGGGCTCTCCGACAACGCCGCGCTCGCCGAGCGATTCGCGGGCATCTCGCAGGTGCGGTTTTCCCGGCGCCTGGCGGACACCGTCCCGTGCGATCTCGCCGGGCTCTCCCGCGCGATGGCGCGGATCCGCGAGGCGCTCCTCGCCCGCGGCCGGTTCACCGCCTCGTTCGTCGGGTCCGACGCGGCCGCCGCGCGCGTCGCCGCCTGGTACGCGGACCTGCTCGGCGCGCTGCCCGGGCGCGACGTCGCGCCCGCCGCGCCCGCCGCCTCCGCCCACCCCGGCGCGCCGGAGGGCGTCGCGGTGCCGTCCGAGGTCGCCTTCGTCGCGCAGGCGTTCCGCGCCGTGCCGGCGGACCATCCCCTGGCGCCCGCGCTGCTCGTCCTTGCGACGCGCCTGACGCTGGACTACCTCTGGACCGAGATCCGCGTGAAGAGCGGCGCCTACGGATGCCGCGCCTCCTACGCGCAGAGCCTCGGGCTCTTCAGCGTGAGCAGCTACCGCGATCCGCGCATCCGCGGCACGCTCGACGTGTTCGCGCGGATCCCGGAGCATGTCGCGAAGGACATGGACTTCTCGAAGGACGCCGTCGAGCAGAGCATCATCGGGGCGCTCAAGGCCCTCGACCGGCCCATCCGGCCCGAGGGCGCCGTCGCCACCGCGCTGGACCGGCACCTGTCGGGGATCGACGAAGCCTTCCGCCGCCGGTTCCGCGAGCGGCTGCTGGCCGTCGGCGCCGGCGACCTGCGGCGCGCCTCGGACGAGATCCTCCGTCCCGGCCTCGCCGCCGCCCCGACGTGCATCGTCGCCGGACGCGAGAAACTCGCCGCCGCCGAGGTGCGGGGGCTGACGATCGAGGATCTCTAGGCCCGAGGGATGGAAGGGAGGAGGGGATCGATGGATGGGTGGATGGATGGACGGGAGGCGGGACAAGCCCGGCGGGACGCCGTTCTCCGTCACGTCCCCTCTCCGCGTCCCCTCGGCGCCTCCGCGTCTCCGTGTTCGCCTCCTCTTCGCGTTCTATGCGTCCTCCCGGGGAAAGACCGAGGGTGAACGCGCCGTTGCTTGAGATCCGCGACCTCGCGGTCGACTTCGTCCAGTCGGGCGAGGCCGTGCACGCGGTCCGCGGCGTCAGCCTCGACGTCGCGCGGGGCGAAATCGTCGGCATCGTCGGCGAGAGCGGTTCGGGCAAGTCGGTCACGGCGCTCTCGGTCCTCCAGCTCCTCCGCGGCGTGGCGCGCTATCCCGCCGGCTCCATCCGCCTGCACGGCGCCGACGGCCGCGCCGAGGAGCTGATGGGCGCGCCGGAGGCCCGGATGCGCGCGGTCCGCGGCAACCGGATCTCGATGGTCTTCCAGGAGCCGATGACCTCGCTCAACCCGCTGCACACGATCGGCCGGCAGGTCGCCGAGGCGATGCGGCTGCACGGCGGTCCGCGCGGGGCGGCGGCGCGGGCCCCTGTGGCGGAGTGGCTCGGGCGCGTCGGCCTGCGCGAAGCGGGGACGCGGCTCGACGCCTACCCGCACGAGCTCTCCGGCGGCGAGCGGCAGCGCGTCATGATCGCGATGGCCCTCGTGAACCGGCCGGACCTGCTGATCGCGGACGAGCCGACGACCGCGCTGGACGTCACGATCCAGGCCCAGATCCTCGAGCTCTTCGCGACGCTCCAGAAGTCGCTCGGCATGGCGATGCTCTGGATCACGCACGACCTCGGCCTCGTCCGGCGCATCGCCGACCGCGTCGTCGTCATGCAGGGCGGACAGGTCGTCGAGACCGGCCCGTGCGCCCGCGTGTTCGAGGCGCCGGAGCACCCGTACACCCGCAAGCTCGTCGGGTCCGCGCCGTCCGGCACACCGCCGCCGCCGCCGCCGGACGCGGCGGAGGTGCTCGCGGTGGACGGGCTCAAGGTGCATTTCCCGGTCCGAGCCGGGCTGCTGCGGCGCACCGTCTCGCACATCCGCGCGGTCGACGGCGTCGACTTCCGGCTGCGCGAGGGGTCGTCGCTCGGCATCGTCGGCGAGAGCGGCTCGGGCAAGACCACCGCCGCCTTCGCGGTGCTGCGCCTGATCGCCCGGAGCGCGGCCGCTCTCCGCGGTTCCATCGTCTTCGCGGGACGGAACCTCGCGGACCTTCCGTCCGCCGCCGTGCGCCCGCTGCGGCGCAACCTGCAGGTCGTCTTCCAGGACCCGTTCGGCTCGCTGAGCCCGAGGATGCCGGTCGGACGGATCGTCGGCGAGGGCCTGGAACTGCACCGGCCGGATCTCGACGAGGCGGGGCGCGACGCGGAGGTCGCGGAGACGCTGCGCCGGGTCGGCCTCGACCCGGACGCGCGCCACCGCTATCCGCACGAGTTCTCCGGCGGCCAGCGCCAGCGCATCGCGCTCGCCCGGGCGCTCGTACTGCGGCCGAAGGTCCTGATCCTGGACGAGCCGACCTCGGCGCTCGACCTGACCCTGCAGAAGGAGATCCTCGACCTGCTGCGCGACCTGCAGGCGCGCGAGCGGCTCGCCTACATCTTCATCAGCCACGACCTCCGCGTGATCCGCGCGCTGTGCCACGACGTGCTCGTGATGCGCGCCGGCCGCGTCGTCGAGCAGGGGCCGGCGGATCGCATCTTCGGCGCGCCCGCGGACGGCTACACGCGGGCCCTGCTCGCCGCGGCCTTCGAGTTCCGGACCGTCGGGAGGGACGCGGCGTGATCCGGCTCTCCCCGATGACCCGCCGCCGCCTCGCGGTCTTCCGCGCGAACCGCCGCGGCGTCTGGTCGCTCCGGATCTTCCTGCTCCTGCTCGTCCTCGCGCTGCCGGCGGGGTTCGTCGCGAGCGACCGGCCGCTCGCGGTCCGCGCCGGGGGCCGCTGGTTCTTCCCGGCGCTGCGCGACGTGCCCGAGACCGCGCTCGGCGGCGTCTTCGCGACGCCCGCGGATTTCCGCGATCCGCACGTCGCGGAGGATCTGGTGGCGAAGACCGGCGGCCGCATCTGGTGGGCGCCGGTGCCGTACGGGCACGAGACGGTCGACCTCGAGTCCGAGACGCCCGCGCCGTCGCCGCCGTCGGGCCGGCACTGGCTGGGCACGGACGACCAGGGCCGCGACGTGCTCGCCCGCGCGATCCACGGACTGCGCCTGTCCATCCTGTTCGGGTTCACGCTGACCGCGCTCAGCACCGCCGTCGGCGTGCTGCTCGGCCTCTGGCAGGGCTACGCGGGGGGGTGGGTCGACCTCGTGATGCAGCGCTTCATGGAGCTGTGGGGCGCGATGCCGCGGCTCTACATCCTGATCATCATGTCCACCGTCATCGAGCCGAGTTTCGCGACGCTGCTCGGGATCCTGCTGCTCTTCTCCTGGATGAGCCTCGTGCACGTCGTCCGCGCCGAGACGCTGCGCGCGCGCAACCTCGACTACGTCCGCGCCGCGCGCGCCCTGGGCCTCTCCGGTTTCCGCACGGCGATGCGCCACGTGCTGCCGAACTCGATCGTCGCGGCGATGACCTACCTCCCGTTCATCCTCGCCGGGTCGCTGACGACGCTGACCTCGCTCGACTTCCTCGGCCTCGGCCTGCCGCCGGGGTCGCCGTCGCTCGGCGAGATGCTCCAGCAGGGCAAGGCGAACCTGCACGCCCCGTGGCTGGGGCTGACGGCCTTCGCGGTGCTCGCGGTCCTCTTCACGCTCGTCGTCTTCATCGGCGAGGCCGTGCGCGACGCGTTCGATCCGCGGAAGTCCGCGGGGGGGAGGGCGCCGTGACCGCCTACATCCTCCGCCGCCTCCTGCTGCTGATCCCGACGCTCTTCGGCATCCTGCTGATCAACTTTGCGATCATCCAGTTCGCGCCCGGGGGGCCGGTGGAGCAGATCATCGCGCAGATCCGCGGGATCGACGCCGACGCCGCCGGCCGCATCAGCGGGGCGACGGGGCGCGAGACGGCGTCCGGCGGGCCCGCCTCGCGCTACCGCGGCGCGCAGGGCCTCGATCCGGAGTTCATCCGGAGCCTCGAGAAGCAGTTCGGCTTCGACCAGCCGGCGCACCGGCGGTTCCTGCGCATGTGCCGCGACTACCTGACCTTCAACTTCGGCCACAGCTACTACCGCGACCGGTCGGTGCTGCAGCTGATCCGCGAGAAGCTGCCGGTGTCGGTGTCGCTCGGGCTCTGGTCGACGCTGCTCATCTACGCCATCTCGATCCCGCTCGGCATCCGCAAGGCGGTGCGCGACGGCAGCCGCTTCGACTCGTGGACCAGCGCGCTGGTGGTGGCGGGTAATGCGATCCCGAGCTTCCTCTTCGCGGTGCTGCTGGTGATCGTCTTCGCGGGCGGACGCTACCTCGACTGGTTCCCGCTCCGGGGCCTGACGTCGGAGAACTGGGCGTCGCTCTCGTGGGGCGGGCGGATCCTGGACTATGCGTGGCACCTCGTGCTGCCCGTCGCGACCGTCACGATCGGCGGGTTCGCGACGCTGACGATGCTGACGAAGAACTCGTTCCTCGACCAGATCCACCTGCAGTACGTCACGACGGCCTACGCGAAGGGCTGCACGCCGCGGCAGGCGCTGTACGGGCATGTCTTCCGCAACGCGATGCTGATCGTGATCTCCGGCTTCCCCGCGGCGCTGATCATGACGCTCTTCACCGGGTCGGTCCTCGTCGAGGTCATCTTCAGCCTCGACGGCATCGGGCTCCTCGGCTTCGACGCCGCCCTCAAGCGCGACTACCCGGTCATGATGGGCACGCTCTTCATCTTCGAACTGCTGGCGCTGCTGCTGAACCTGCTCAGCGACGTGATCTACACCGTCATCGATCCGCGGATCGACTTCGAGGGCCGGTAGGAGAGGGCAACACAAAGGCGCAAAGACCGCCAAGGGGATTCGCACGGAGACCTAGAGGAAGCGCGCAAGCGGGACGTGAACGAGGCTGGCCTCCCACCGGGCTCGTCCCGGCAAGGGAATGTGGTTTGGCGTCCCGCCGGGCTCGTGAGGTGACAGGGGCCGGGACGTGAACGAAGCTGGCCTCCCACCGGGCTCGTGAGGTGACGGGGGCCGGGACGTGAACGAAGCTGGCCTCCCACCGGGCTCGTGACGGGACAGGGGCAGGAACGTGAACGAAGTTGGCGTCCCACCGGGCTTAGGCCGGCAAGGGAATGAGTCTGGCCTCCCACCGGGCTTGTGTGGTGACAGGGGCCGGGACGTGAACGAAGCTGGCCTCCCACCGGGCTTGTCCCGGTGGGGGCCGAAAACGAGCGAAGACGGTACAGAGACGTCGAGGACGCAACGGTGGAAGCGAACAGGACAGACGGGATGAGAAGAGCGTCTGAAACAACCCGGGCGCGGTTCCGGGCGCTCTTCGTTCAGGTTTCAGGCTTCCTCCCTCATCCTCCCCCTCTGCGCCTTCTGCGCCTCGGTGCGCTTCCTCTCCTCCTCGCCGCGGCGGGCGCGCGGGGCGAATGGACCAACGGGGTCTGGTGCGGCCACGGGCTGGCGCTGCACGGCGATCTCAAGTATCCCGACGGCTTCACGCACTTCGCCTACGTCAACCCCGACGCGCCGAAGGGCGGGACGATCCGGCTCGAGGACGAGGGCGGGTTCGACACGCTGCACCCGTTCATCCCGCGCGGCGCCCCGCCGTCGCCGATCGCGATGTCGCTGCCCTACGAGACGTTGACGGTCAACAGCGAGGACGAGCCGTTCTCCGTCTACGGCCTGCTCGCCGGCCAGATCGAGATGCCGACCAACCGCGCGTGGGTCGCCTACCGGATCCGCCCGGAGGCTCGGTGGCACGACGGCCGGCCGGTGACGGCGGACGACGCGATCTTCTCGCTGAACGCCCTCCGCGAGAAGGGCCTTCCGATGTACCGGCTCTACTACAAGGACGTGGTCTCCGTGGAGAAGCTCGGCGAGCGGTACGTCCGCTTCCATTTCCCGACGAACGAGATCAACCCCGAGCTTCCGCTGATCATGGGCCAGCTTCCGATCCTCCCGGCGCACGGGTGGGCGGAGCGCGACTTCTCGGCGACGACGCTCGACCCGCCGCTCGGGAGCGGGCCGTACCGGATCTCGCAGGTCGAGGCGAACCGCTTCGTCGTCTTCGAGCGCCTGACGAACTACTGGGGCCGCGACATCGGGCCGTGCCGGGGCATGTACAACTTCGACACCGTCCGCTACGACTTCTACCGCGACTCGACCGTCGCGCACGAGGCGTTCAAGACCGGCGCCTACGACTGGCATCTCGAGATGAGCGCAAAGACGTGGGCGACGGGCTACGACCTGCCCGAGCGCGACGCGGGCGTGCTGCGGTGCGAGTCGTTCCCGAGCGGCCGGATCGCCTGGATGCAGGGCTTCGTCTTCAACCTGCGCCGACCGCTGTTCGAGGACCGCCGCGTCCGCCGCGCCATCTCGCTCGCCTTCGACTTCGAGTGGGCCAACCGCGCGCTGTTCCACGGGCAGTACACGAGGTGCCGGAGCTACTTCGGGAACTCGGAGCTGGAGGCGAAGGGGGTCGCGGAGGGCGGCGCGCTGCAGCGGCTGCGCGACGGGAAGCGCGCGTTCCCGGACCACGTGCCGGACGAGGTCTTCGGGCCGGAGTTCACGCCGGCGTCGACCGATACGGCCGGCGGCGAGCGGGCGCACCGGCTCTCGGTCCGGCGCAACCTCGTCGAGGCCCTCGGCCTCCTGCGCGAGGCGGGCTGGGCGCCGCGCGCGGGCGACGGACGGCTCGTGCACGCGACGCGGAAGGACGCGGCCGGCCGGCCGCTGGAGTTCGACTTCGAGATCCTGCTCGTCCAGCCGACCTTCGAGCGCGTGGCGCTGCCGCTGCGCCTCTCGCTGCGGCGGCTCGGCATCGAGGCCCGGGTGCGGACCGTCGACATGTCCGTCTACATGAACCGCATCCTCGAGTACGACTACGACATGATCACCGGGCACTGGCCGCAGAGCGAGAGCCCGGGCAACGAGCAGCGGGACTTCTGGCACTCGATCTCGGCGGGGCAGAAGGGCTCGCGCAACTTCGCCGGGATCCGCAATCCGGCGGTCGACCGGCTGGTCGAGGAGGTCATCCGCGCGCCGGACCGGCGGAGCCTGGTCGACGCCTGCCGCGCGCTGGACCGCCTGCTGCAGTGGGGCCACTACTGCATCCCGAACTGGTACCTGCCCTTCGAGCGCATCGCGTTCTGGGACCGGTTCGGCTACCCGCCGCCGACGGAGAAGGCCGGGACGCTGTGGACCTGGTGGTGGGTCGACGCGGAGAAGGATGCGGCCCTCGCC
Source organism: Lentisphaerota bacterium (assembly GCA_016873715.1). GTDB lineage: Bacteria > Verrucomicrobiota > Kiritimatiellia > PWTM01 > PWTM01 > VGWF01. Next base: position 10,839 of record VGWF01000057.1, read on the forward strand.
GCCCGCCGCGCCGCCGTGCGCGGGAAGTGATCCCGGCCATCGGTCGGGCTCCGGGTATCCGGCGACCCACCCATGGGAAGCGAGCCCGGGCCCGGCCGCGACCCTGCGCCGCTTCGCGTCAAGGGGCATGGCGCGAGGGCGGGCTGGATTTCGCGGGCGCCTTCGGGTAGAAGGGCCGGACCCAACACGGAGATGGTGCACATGAGGACATCGAGGCGATCCTTCCTGAAATCCGCGGCGGCCACGGCGGCGGCCCCGTTCATCCTGCCGTCGCACATCTGGGCGGCGGAGACCAAGCCCAACGACCGGATCACGATGGCCTGCATCGGCATGGGCAAACAGTCGCGGGGGCTGCTCGGAAACTTCACGTTCAGAACCCAGGTGCTTGCGGTCTGCGACGTGGACACGACCCGCCGGACCGAGGCGCAGCAGAAGGCATCGAAGTTCTACGCCGAGAACCCGGACAAGGGCTCCAAGGACGTGGCGGCGGTCAACGACTTCCGCGAGATCATCGCCCGGAAGGACATCGACGCGGTCTGCATCGCGACGCCCGACCACTGGCACGCGATCATCACGCTCGCGGCGTTGAAGGCCGGCAAGGACGTCTACTGCGAGAAGCCCCTGACCCACAACATCCACGAGGCCCTCGAGGTCATGAAGGCCGTCGATGCGAACCGGCGCGTGCTGCAGACCGGCTCGATGCAGCGGTCGTCGAAGGAGTTCCGGATCGCCTGCGAGCTCGTGCAGAACGGCGCGATCGGGAAACTGCAGCGGGTCGTGTGCAGCTTCGGCGATCCCGGCGTGCCCTGCGACCTCCCCGAGGAGCCGGCCGAGCCGGGTCTCGACTGGAACCTCTGGGTCGGTCCTGCGCCGATGCGGCCGTACAACTCCGTGCTTGCGCCCCGCGGCATGCACGATCACTTCCCGCACTGGCGCAATTACCGGGAGTTCGGCGGCGGCATGGTGACGGACTGGGGGGCGCACCACCTCGACATCGCGCAGTGGGGCCTGGGCATGGACGAAAGCGGCCCGGTCGAGATCCGTCCCCCGGCGAAGGCTGGCGACAAGCGCGGCGCGACGCTGGTCTACGCCAACGGCGTGACGGTGACGCACAAGGACGGCTTCGGCGTCCACTTCTTCGGCGCCGACGGCGAGGTGAAGGTCAACCGCGGCAAGTTCGAGTTCATCCGGCAGGGCCAGGGGATCGCGTCGTCGGTCGACAAGGAGAAGAAGACCTCCTGCGCCGCCGAGGTCGCGAAGGCCGAGAAGCAGTTCCTCGCCGATGCGAAGATCAAGCTCTACGAGAGCAAGTCGCACTGCGACGACTTCCTCGAGCGCGTTCGGGACCGCCGCAAGCCGATCACGAGCGAGGTCGTCGGCGGGCACAGCGTGATCTGCTGTCACCTGATGAACCTGGCCTACTACCACAACCAGGTGATCCGGTGGGATCCCGCGAAGTGCGCCTTCACGGGCGGCACGGGCAATCCCGCGTGGCTGACGCGCGACTACCGCGGTCCCTGGTCGGCCTGACCGGTCCGCGCGCGAAACGGGCCCGGGGCGCTTCCAGACCTTGGAAGCCCCCGGGCCCCGCGTTTCCAGGGGTTGGACGCCCGTCCGTCAGCCGGCGGGTTCGCCGAGCAGCGAGAAGGGGCCGGTCCAGGTGATGCGGACGGGCACCACCCGGCCGAGGAGCGGGCGCGGGTCGGGGAAGAAGACGAGGCGGTTGAGCGGCGTGCGGCCGCGCCAGCGGTCGCGTTTCGTGTCGCGGTCCTCCACGAGCACCTCGGCGGTCGTTCCGAGGAACCGGCGGTTCGTGTCGGTCAGGATGGCGCGCTGGGCGTTCTCGAGGACCTGCAGGCGCCGCTCCTTCTCCTCCGGCGGGACGTCGTCGGGGTAGCGGCGCGCGGCGAAGGTCTCGGGCCGCTCGGAGTAGCGGGCGAGGTGGGTCTTGTCGAACCGGACCTCCTCCATCAGCCGGAGCGTGTCGAGGAACTGCGCCTCGGTCTCGCCGGGGAAGCCGACGATGAAGTCGGAGTGGATGGCGGCCTCCGGGAGGCGCGAGCGGATGCGGTCGATGAGGCGGCGGTAGCCGTCGACGGTGTATCCGCGCTTCATGCGCGCGAGGACCCCGTCGTTTCCGGCCTGGGCGGGCACCTCGATCTGCGGGCAGATGCGGGGTTCCGCCGCGACGGCGTCGAGGATGCGGTCGGTGAGGTGGTTCGGGTGGCTGGTGAGGAAGCGGACGCGCAGGATGCCGTCGACGCGCGCGACGGAGCGGAGCAGGTCGGCGAGGTCGGGGCCGCCGGGGAGGTCGAGGCCGTAGCGGTCGACGATCTGGCCGAGGAGCATCACCTCGCGCACGCCGGCGCCGGCGAGCGCGCGGACCTCGGCGAGGACCTCCGCCGCCGGCCGGCTGTGCTCGCCGCCGCGGCGGTAGGGGATGATGCAGTAGGTGCAGGCGTGGGAGCAGCCGAGGACGACCGGCACGTTGGCGGTGACGGCGCCGCCGGTCGCGGCGGCGGAGGCGGTGCGGTCATCGCGGACGGCGTCGCGTCCGATCCGGTCGCGCTCGTCGGCCGAGCGGGCCTCGGCCTCGTCGGGCAGCAGGGTGCCGATGAGCGGCGAGAGGTCGGAGGGCGGCAGGAAGTAGTCGACGAAGGCGAGCTGCCCGCGCAGGCGCGCGGCGGGACCGCTGCGGGTGCCGACGAGGCAGCCCATCAGGGCGATCCGGAGGCCGGGCCGCCGCTTCTTCCAGGCCTCCAGTTCGCGCAGGCGGGCCCAGGCCCTGTCCTCCGCCTGCTGGCGGACAACGCAGGTGTTGAGGATGACGAGGTCGGCGTCGCGCGCGTCGTCGCACGCGGTGTAGCCGGCCTGCCGCAGGCGCGCGGCGAGGTGGCGCGAGTCCGCCTCGTTCATCTGGCAGCCGATGGTCCAGAGGTGGTACTTCACGGTTTCGCGCGGGGGGGCGGCGTCCGGGCGGGCGCGGCGGCGAGGGGGTGGTCGTCGAGGACGGCGAGGGCGGAGGCGTCGATCTCGGTCTCCATGGCGCGGCCGAGGAAGTCGAGCAGGATGCGGACGCGGTCGCGGGCGGGAAGGACCTGCGTCACGACGGCCTCGAGGCCCTTGAGGGGGCCGTCGATCACCGTCGCCGTGTCGCCGGTGCGGATCTCGGGGTTCACGACGCGCAGGTCGCCCTCCTGCATCTCGGCGCGCAGGGCGGCGATCGTCGCGGCCGGGAGTTCCGCGCAGCGTTCGCCGAAGCGGACGATGCCGCGGACGCCGGGCGTGTAGAGGACGGCCTTGAGCAGCGGCACCGGATCGAAGCGGGCGAAGAGATAGGACGGGAACAGGGCCTCGGTGAACCAGACCGGGCCGCGGCGCGTGGCGCGGCGGAAGCGGATGCGGGGACAGAAGGTCTCGACGCCCTCCTGGCGGCCCAGGCGCTCCGCGGCGAGGTGTTCGCTCTTGGTGACGGTGCGGAGGCAGTACCAGCGCGGATCGGGCGCGCCGGGGCCGGGCTGGTCGGACGGGGTCATCCCGCGGGCCGGCCGGCGTTCAGGGCAGCCCGAACTCGGCGGCGAGCGCGTCGGCCCGGCGGCTCGCGCGGAACCGCTCGGTGGCGCCCAGGGTCCTGGCGATGGCGGCGGCGTTCTCCTTCGCCTTGGCCTCGCCCTGGCGCGCGGCGAGGAGGCTCCATGCGTAGGCCTCGCGCAGGTCCTTCTCGACCCCGCTGCCGTCGGCGTAGCAGGCGCCGAGGCTGGCCATGGCGGGCGCATGGCCCTTCTCCGCGGCCTTGCGGTACCACGGCACGGCCTGCACGGGCGACTTGGGCGTTCCGACGCCGGCCTCGAGGTACCAGCCCAGGAGGTACTGCGCTTCCGGGTGGTCGAGGGCGGCGGCCTTGCGGAGCCAGGCGAGGGCGGCGGCCGGGTTCTTCGCCACGCCCGTCCCGGCGGCGTAGGCGGCGCCGAGCCGCGCCATCGATCCGACGTGGTTCCGTGCCGCGGCGCGCTGCCAGAGCGAGACGGCGCGGGGCTCGTCCTTCGCGACGCCGTCGCCGCGGAAGAGGTTGTCGGCGACGCGGGCCATCGCATCGGGGTGGTTCTGCAGCGCGGCCTTCGCCCACCACTCGAGCGCCAGGCGCGTGTCCGCGGGGACGCCGCGGCCCGTCAGGTAGCGGTCGCCGAGCTCGACCTGGGCGGCGACATCGCCGCGGTCGGCGGCGTCGCGGGCGATCAGGGCGGCCGCGGCCTCGTCGTCGGCATCCTGGGCGGCGGCGAGGGACGGGATGGCGCCGGCCAGGCAGGCGGCGGTCGCGAGCAGAACGAGCTGTTTCATGTGGTCCTCCGGCTCCCCGGCTTCGCGCCGGCGTTGCGGCGCCGGACGGCTCCGGTCCCGCGGCGGGGATCATAGGCATCCCGCCGGGGCGCCGCAATCCGGGAAATCGCCCCGGTCAGGCGCGGGGGACGATGCGGCCGACGATCCGCCGGAGCAGGGCCTTGAGATGGACGTTCTGCAGCGGCTCGAGCGAGCGGATCGCCGCGTGCTTGTGATGTTCCATCATCTGCAGGGCCTTCTCGGCGACGCCGGCCGTGCGGATGAAGCCGGGCAGGTCGAACGACGCGCCCGACGCGGCGGGATCCAGCCAGGCCCGCGAAGCGGCGTCGCGCGTCGGGCCGGCGGCGGTCTCGACGGCGAGGGCGGACAGGATGGACATGCGCGGCCTCGCGGCGGCCGGGCCGGCGGGCGGCTCGGCGAGGTCGTCGAGGTCGTCGCGGATCTGGTAGGCGATGCCGAGCGCGGCGCTGTAGTCGCGCAGCGCGGCCTCGACGGCGTCGTCGCGCCCCGTGGCCGCCAGCGCCCCGAGCCGGAGCGCCACCTCGAAGGCGGGCGCGGTCTTGCGGCGGAAGATGCCGATCACGGCCTCCGAAGGCATCGGGTGCGGATCGCGCATCCATGCGAGTTCCCCGCCCTGGCCGACACAGAGCGAGCGGTGGCCCGCGGCGGCGACCTCGACCATGGCGCGGACGTCGGCGGGGGGCGCGCCGCAGCCGGCGATCAGGCGGTAGCCGTCGCCGAGCAGGGCGTCGCCGGTGTTGATGGCGGCGGGGACGCCGTGCTCGCGGTGCAGCGTGGCGACGCCGTAGCGCGTGTCGTCGTCGTCCTCGATGTCGTCATGGATCAGCGAGGCCTTGTGGAAGCACTCGACCGCGACCGCGAGGTCGCGGACGCCGTCCGGGACGGCCGCCTCGGGCGCGCGCATGGCGCGCCACACCGCGGCCAGCAGGAACGGCCGCCACCGCTTGCCGCCGCGCAGCATCCAGACGCGGGCGAGGTGCTCGACGGCCTCCCCGGGTGCGCCCATCCGGCGGTCGAGCTCCGCGGGGGCGAACCAGCCGCGCACCTCCTCGCGCAGGCGGTCGAGGTCCGCCCGGCCCAGCCACGCGTCGCCGGAGCGCAGGCGGATGGCGCCGGTGACCCAGTCGGTGTCGACGCTCGTGCGGTGGCAGCCGTCGTGCAGCAGCGGGATCGCGATCCCCGGGACGGCCTCGGCGGAAAGGTGCGGGAAGGCGCGCTCGAGGACCGAGAGGCAGCTGACGCCGATCACCGCGTCGACCTTCCCGCTCTCGATCAGGCGCGTGACGACCGTCGTGCCCTCGGCGACGAGGACGACGTAGCCGAGCGCCTCGGCCTCGGCCTGCAGCGCGCCGACGGGACATCGTCCGCACTGCTCGCAGAGCACGCCGAGGGCGTCGATCGAGGCCGGGCAGTCGGCCCGGTCGCGGAGGCACTGCGGCATGAGGATCACCCGCCGCTCGAACGGGATCCGCGCGACGGTCTCGCGCCAGACCGCGTTGCTGACCAGGACCGTGAGGAAGTCGGTGTAGGCGACGGGCGCCGATTCGCGGACGACGATCTGGCGCGCGTGGGCGCGGAGGTCGTCGATGGGCAGCGGCGGAACCAGGCGCCGGGCGGCGACGTAGGCGTCGGCGACATCGCGCAGCGCGTCCCGCGTGGCGCGGTCGGGCGGGACGCGCGCGACCGCGGCGTCGGCCGGGGCCGTCGCGGCCCGCGGCTCTGGGGTCCGTTCATCCATAGGCGCCGAGTCCGAGGAACACGTTACGCTTGGCCGCGCGGTAGAGCCAGTGCGTCTCCGGAATCGCCTGCGCGCCCATCTCGTGGTCCGGGCGCGCCCGCATGGCGCGCAGCTCGTCCAGGGCGGTGCCGCGGCCGGAGGAGTCGCGGGCGCCGGACGCGCCGACGTACTCGAGCAGCCGGTCGGGCCGGCGCATCAGGATGCAGCCGCCGTCCGCCGTCGCGAGCGCCGCGCGGGCGCCGGCGAGGAAGGCCGATCCCGCGACGACGTCCGCCGCGCGCGCTCCGTCGCCGATCGTCTCGGCGGCGAACTGGATGACGGGGCAGGGCTCGATGTCGCCCGCCGGTCCGATGTGGTGGCTGAGACCGGCGGCGGCGGGGCAGAGGCCCCGGCCCTCCGCATCCCAGTAGGCGTCGACGACGAGGATGGGCACGCGCGGGCGGATGTCGACGAGGAAGCGGCGGAGGCGGAGGACGCCGTCGGCGTCCAGCGCGATCTCCGGCGTGGGGCGCGGGCCGACGGGCCGGTAGATGTAGTACCAGGCGTAATGGACGCCGCGGCCGATCAACTCCCGGAGGAAGCCCTCGCAGGCGAGGTCGTCGATGTTGGTCCGGCAGACGCTCGTGGCGACGCCGGTGATGAGGCGGTGGCGGCGGCAGGCGTCGAGCGCCTCCATCGCGCGGCCGAAGACGCCGTGGCCGCCGCGGCGTTCGTCGCCGGCGTCGCCGCGGCCCTCGATGCTGATCAACGGCGTCACGTTGCCCAGCTCGCGGAGGCGCGCGGCGACGGCGTCGGTCAGCAGGGTGCCGTTCGTGAAAAGCTGGAAGTAGGCCCCGGGATGCCGGGCGATGACGTCGAGCAGGCCGGGATAGAGAAGGGGTTCGCCGCCGAGGATGCCGAAAAACGAGGAGCCGAGCCGCTGCCAGCCGGCGATCAGCCGGTCGAGGACGTCCGGCGCGATCGACCGCGGCGGGTTGGACGGCGTGACCCAGCAGCCCTGGCACGAGAGGTTGCAGTCGTTCGTCAGCGAGAGGAAGAGGAACGGGGGGACGAGGCCGGGCCCGGGGCCGGCCCGGCGCATGCGCCGCAGCGCGCGCAGGCCCTTCCAGCCGGCGTTGACCGCGAAGCGCCGGAGGAGCCGCGGGTCGGGCTCGGTCAGCATCCGGCGGGCGAGGTGGAGGATCACGGCGCGCCCTCCGCGCGGCCGCCGGAGCACTTTGCGCGTTCCTCCATGGCGCGGCGCACCTTCTCGGCGTCGAGGAGCCGCGATTTCGCGCGGCGGCGTCGCTCGGCGAGGGCGGCGTCGAGGTCGTCGCCCAGCAGTTCGTGGAGATCGCGGCGGGCGCGGGCGCGCTCGGCTTCCTCGTCGGCGATCGGCGCGCCGTCGATCGGCGCCTCGTCATGCTTCGGGAAGATGATGGCGGCGTGGGGGCAGATCCGCGCGCAGGCCGGACAGAGCGGCTTGCAGTTCTGCGGCTGCCGCACCTCGACGCGGCCGTTTTCGAAGACGTAGACGCCGAAGAGGCAGAATTCGAGGCACTGGCGGCAGCTCGTGCAGCGCTCGCGGTCGATCACCGGGAACCAGGGGAGCCAGGGGGAAGGGGATGAGGGGTGAGGGGTGGGGAATGAGTGGGGAGGATGGGAGGATGAGGAACCGACGGCGGAGGGGGAGTCCGCGTTCCCGCGCAGGGCGCCCTGTGTTCGAGGTTCGGGGTGCGGTGCTCGGTGTTCGATGCTCGCCGTTCCGGCTTCCGCCTTCCGTTCTCCGTCTTCCGTCTCCGGCAGTCCAAGCTGCGCGGCGGCGATGGCGGCGGTGCCGGTCCGCAGGTTGACGATCTGCGTATCCCCGGGAAGGCGGACGCCGGCGGCGTCGAAGAGGCTGAGGACCGCCCGCGGATGGCAGGCGACGATCCTGCGGCCCGGTCGTCCGGCCCAGGCCAGCAGGTTCGGGTCGCGCTTCGCGCAAAGGCCGCAGAGGTCGGGCACGGTGACGAAGTGCAGCCCCGCCTCGCGCAGCGCGTCCGCGACGGCGGCGGAGCGGTCCGCGGGGACGACGCCCGTGTGGACGCAGCGGCAGATCAGGATGTCGGGCCAACGGGACATGGGGCGAAGACCGAACATCGAACAACGAACATCGAACATCCAACATCCAACATCGAACAACGAACACCCAACAACGAACATCGAACAACGAACACCCAACATCGAACATCCAACATCGAACACCGAACATCGAACAACGAACGCCGAAGGTCGAGCAACGAACGCCGGGCATCGGGTTCCGGATGACCGGATCGGGGACGGCCCGGAATGCGGAATCAGGAGCCGTCGGCGCCGCTATCGCCTGGCGGCGACACAGGCGATGGAACCCTTGTCGTTGCGCAGGTAGAGGCGGCCGTCGCTGAACGTGGGGGCGGTCCATGCCTTGCCGCCGGTGACGATCGCGTCGGCGCGGGCGACCTGCCCGAAGCCGGCGGGGGAGGCCTTGCCGAGGATCAGGTCCCCCTTCTCGTTGAAGTAGACGATGTGGCGGTTGATGACGACCAGCGAGCCGAACCCGGTCTTCTCGCGCCATGTCTCCTTCCCCGTCGCCGCGTCGAGGCAGACGAGGTCGCCCTTGCCGGTGTTGCCGTCGCAGGCATAGAGATGGCCGTCGAGGAGGATCGTGCTGCTGAAGTGGTTCCGGATGGACTCGTTCCGCCAGACCTCCTTCGCCTTCGGGCCGGAGATGTCGAGCATGGCGCAGCCCTTGCCGTAGCCGGAGGAGATGAAGACCTTGGTGCCGACGAGGACGGGGTCGGCGGCGTTGACGTCGTAGGAGGTCTCCCACGGGTGCTCCGCGGCGATCTTCCCGTTCGCGGCATCGACCACGTAGAGGAACTTCGCGCCGAAGATGGCGAGATGGGGGCGGCCGCGGTACTGCATCGGGACCGGCGTCGCGTAGCCGGAGGTCCCGCCCTTGCCCGCCCACAGGAGCTTGCCGGTGTTCTTGTCGAGGGCGCACCCGGACTGGCCGAGGTTGAGGTACAGCGTGGTGCCCGCGATGAGCGGCGAGCCGGCGAATCCCCAGCGGCCGGCATCGGCGCCGATCTCCTTCGCGACGTTCTTCTCCCAGACGGGCTTTCCGCCGGCGGCGTCGAGACAGCAGACATGGCCCCAGTAGCTCACGGTGTAGACGCGCGTGCCGTCGATCCACGGGGAGGCGCGCGGGCCGGGGTAGCTGCCGGGCTCGGCCGCGTACGAGTGACGCCACAGCTCCTTGCCCGTGGCGGCGTCGTGGCAGATCACCGAGTCCTGGCCGCCGTCGTTGCCGAGCGTGAAGGTCTTGCCGCCCGCGATGGAGAGGGCCGAGTAGCCCTTGCCGGCCTGCGCGGTCCAGAGCACGCGGCCCTGTCCGGCGACGGCCGGGTCGAAGGACTTGTCCTCGAGGATGCTGTTTCCGTTCGGGCCGCGGAAGCGCGCCCAGTCCGCGGAGGCCGTACAGGCGGCGGCGGCGAGGATGGCGGCCGCGATCGGCATCGGTCGGACCCGTTGGTCTGCCTTCATGTCGTTCTCCTGGACGGCCGCGACCGGCCGGGCGGCAACCCTAGCCCGCCGCCCGCACGGCTGCAAGTACGCGATGAGGCACGATGGAAAGGGGCTCGGGGCGTTGCGCGGGGCCGGGCGTTGGCCTATCATGTCCGGTCATGGAACAGCGGCACGACAGGGTGCGGCCGGTGTCGGGATGGCCGGGGGCGCGGTGAACCCGGGCGCTCCAGAGACCCCGTCCTCCGGGCGGAGCATCTACGAAGGGCGCGAGCCGGCCGACAGGCTGTTCCGCGGGCGCGAGCGCTCCGGCGCGTCCGCCTCCGGGACGGCGACGCCCCGCCGCCGGACCGGGCGCCCCTGGGCCATCATCTTCCTGGCGATCGTTGCAGTCTACGGACTGGCGGCGACCGCCTTCATCGTGATTCGCACGCCGGCACTGGCCGGCTTTGTCATGCGGGGATTGGGGAGGCCGTCGTCCGGGGCGAAGGGCGAGCCGTCCGCCCCGCCGGCCATGTCCGCGACGTCCCCCGCGGATCCCGCGCCGACCTCGTCGGTCGTCGTCGTCCAGCTTCGGGCCGAGGCCCAGGCCTGCCGCAATACGATTCTCGAGGCCGACCGCATGGTCGCGCGCGGCCTCGCGCGCGATGCGCTGGCGCGCTTGGAGCGGCGCGCGGGCGAGGGAAAGGACAGCCTGGACCTCCAGTTGGCGATGGCCCGGATCCGGTTCGACTTGGGCGACACGAAGGCGGCGCGCGACGCCTACGCCTCGGTGATCCGGACCGCCCCGTCGACCGTCGAGGCGCGCATCGGTCTCGCCGCCGCGCTGCTCAAGCTCGGCGATGCGGAGGGCTCCCTCCAGGCCGCCCAGTGGGCCCTGGACGACGGCGGCGCGGGAGTCGACGGGGTGCGCATCGCAACGCACGCGGCGGTGGGTGTGGGGCAGTACGCCGTTGCCGCGGGCCACGCGCGCGTCTGGCTGCAGCAGGATCCGGAGTCGGTGGAGGCGCAGGACCTTCTCGGGCTCTGCCACCTCCGGTTGGGCGAGTACGGGAAGGCGTCCTTCCTGCTCGGCGAACTGATCCGCCAGGGGCGGGGAACCGAGGCCAGCTACCTGAACCTCGTGCTCGCCTTCGGACAGCAGAAGCAGTTCAACGATGTGGCCGATCTCCTGTTGAGGGCCGTGCAGCGGCTGGACCGGAGGAGCGTGGTGGCGTGGTTCGGCCGCCCGGACTTCACCGTGCTGAGGGAGAACCCCGTCGTGACGGCCGTGGCGTTCCAGATCGTGGAGGGCGCCTCCCCGAACCTGGCCCTGAAACTCCCGGATGTGTCCTCGGAAATCCCCATGGAACGCGGGATCGGCATGTCGCCGGCCGCCATCGATCTCGGGATGCGGAGGCCGTCCTCCCAGTAGCCGGGGGCGTCCGCCGGGGCGCCCGAAGGGCGCTTCCGTCGACGGGCTCAGGCCTTGCCGTCTTTCGCGGCGTCCGGGGCGTCCTTCGTCTTGTCGGCCTCGGCGTCGGCCTTGTCGCTCTCCTCGCGGCCTTTCTTGAACTCCTTGAGGCTCTGGCCCAGGGCGCGCGAGATCTCAGGAATCTTCTTCCCGCCGAAGAGGAAGACGATCAGGACGATGATCAGCAGGACCTGCCACGGTCCGATGTTGCCCGGACTGATGAATCCAACCATGCTCATGGACGTTCCTCCGTCCCCTGCAAACGCTCGTCGATCACATCTCCGGCCTGCGGCCGGCCGCTCACGATCTCCGCCACCACGTACGAACCCCGGCGGTGTGCCGTGATCCGCGCCCGTGCCGCGGGAGCGCCGTCCCGCGACAGCCCGACCACCGCGCCGACGGCCGGCGCGAGCGGACAGTCCAGCACGACCCATCTCTCCGCGTCCCGGACCCGGACCACCGTTCCGCAGGGCCTCGCCCGGATCGCAGACGGAACCGTCCCCGGCTCCGGAGCCGTGGCGCAACCGGCCGCGACCAGGCCCGCAAGCCATCCGGCCGCCACGACTCTAGGAGCGCCCCGGATTGTCATCCGCCGCCCCATGGTCCGTCGGTCGGGAGCATGCACCGTAGCGGGCAACCCTCGCATCGGGGTGCCGGCCGGCAGTGCTGCTTGCCCAAGGCCACGATCAAGGCATGGTACTCGTTGAAGAGGGCCGTGTCACGCGGCAAGGAGGCGGTGAAATGGGCCGCCAGGTCGTCGTAGCCGGCGCCGGCCGCAGCCCAGCGGTGGCGCACGGCGACGCGGCGGGTGTAGGCGTCGACGACGAAGACCGGGCGGCGCGCGGCGTAGAGCAGGATGCAGTCCGCCGTCTCCGGCCCGATGCCGTGCGTCCCGAGCAGCGCGGCGCGGAGGTCCGCCGTGCCGAGCGCGAAGAGCCGGTCGAGACGGCCGCCGAACCGGTCGCAGACCAGGCCCGTCAGCGCGCGGAGCCGGCGGGCCTTGACGCGGAAGGTGCCGGCCGGCCGGATCAGCGCCGCGAGGTCGGGGAGGGGGAGCGCGTGCATCCGGGCCGGCGTCAGGCGCCGCGCCCGGCGCAGGTTCGCGATCGCCTTCGCGACGTTCGTCCACGCCGTGTTCTGCGTCAGCACCGCGCCGGCCATCATCTCGAACCGCGTCCGGCCCGGCCACCAGTGCTGCGGCCCGAAGGCGCGGAGAAGGCGGTCGAACGCCGGCCGGAGGGCCGGGTTCATTGCGCTTTGACTTCGGTCCGTTTGCACGATTGAATGCCGTCCGTCGCGGGCGCATCCTAGCGGATCCCCGCGCGGAGGCCAGCGCGCGTGAGATTGACGTTCGACGGCGGAACGGACACGGTCACCGGATCGATGCACCGGATCGAGGCGGGCGGCCGCCGCATCCTGCGCGACTGCGGGCTCTTCCAGGGCCGGCGCGCCGAGTCGTTCCAGCGCAACCGCTCCTTCCGGCTGCCCCCGGCATCCACCGACGCCCTCGTCCTCTCGCACGCGCACATCGACCACTGCGGCAACATCCCCTCCCTGTCCCGCGGCGGCTTCCGCGGCCCCATTCACGCCACCTCCGCCACGTGCGACCTCTGCGACATCATGCTGCGCGACGCCGCGCACATCCAGGAGCAGGACGCCGCCTACCTCAACCAGAAGACCAGCCGCAAGGGCCTTCCGCCCGTCGAGCCGCTCTACACCACCGCCGATGCCGAGGCCGCGCTGAAGCTCTTCCGCGGCCACGCCTACGGCCGCCCCTTCGAGGTCGCTCCGGGCGTCACCGTGACCTGCCACGATGCCGGCCACATCCTCGGCGCCGCGTTGACCGTGTTCGACCTCGAGGAGAACGGGCGCCGCACCCGCGTCGCCTTCGCCTTCGACCTCGGCCGGAGGAACCTCCCGCTGCTGCGCGATCCGGAAGTGGTGAAGGACGTCGACACGCTGATCCTCGAGAGCACCTACGGCAACCGGCTGCACGACGACGCCCGCACCGCGACGGCGAAGCTCGGCGAGGTCGTCCGCGAGACCCTCGGCCGCGGCGGCAAGGTCTTCATCCCCTCCTTCGCCCTCGAACGCGCCCAGGAGATCCTCTACCACCTCAACGTTCTCCAGGCGGAGGGGGTGATCGGCCGGAGCTGCGCCCATCTCGACAGCCCGATGGCCGCCAAGGTCGCCGCGGTCTTCGAACGCTACGTCGGGCTGCTCGACGACGAGACCCACGCCCTCATCCGGGCGCAGGGCTCCGTCTTCCCGCGCTGGGTCCGGTTCACCGAGACCGTGGACGACTCGAAGCGCGTGACCGCCTCGAAGAGCCCCTGCATCATCATCGCCGCCTCCGGCATGTGCGAGCACGGGCGCATCCTCCACCACCTCAAGCACGGGATCTCCGATCCGCGCAACGCCGTCGCCATCGTCGGCTACCAGGCCTCGCACACGCTCGGCCGCCGCCTCGTCGAGGGCGACCGCCAGGTACGCATCTTCGGCGACACGTTCGACGTCCGCGCGAGCATCCACACGCTGCATGCCTTCAGCGCCCATGCCGACCGCAACGATCTCATCGCCTACGTCGAGGCCGTCCGTCCCCGGCGCACGTTCCTCGTCCACGGCGAGGACGATGCCCGCGCCGCGCTCGCCGAGGCCCTGCGCGAACGGAAGCTCGGCGAGGTCTTCACGCCCGCCCAGGGCGACAGCGCCGACCTCTGATGATTGCCGACAGCCGATGAACGACGGGACAGCCAACGGGAGGATGACCATGACGGAACCGGTGTCGAAACCGCAGCGGGCGCCCTGGATCCTCGCCGGGGTGCTTCTCGTGGCGTTGATCGTCAGCCTCGTGGTCATCGCGGCGCTGGCCGCGGGCCGCGGCCTGGTCGCGCACGGCGGCGGGGACGACGGGGGCGGGGAGGACCAGTTTCCCCAGCTGATGGAGACCTGGTCGTACGGCCGCGGCGAGGCCAAGGTCGCCCGCATCGCGGTCGACGGCATCATCATGCGCGGCCTCTCCGGCGGCGGCCTGTTCGGCGGCGGCGAGGACATGGTCGAGGGCGTCCTCCGCCAGATCCGCGCCGCGACGAACGACGACGACATGAAGGGCATCCTGCTCGAGGTCGACTCCCCCGGCGGCGGCGTGACGCCGTCCGACGAGATCTACGACGCCCTGAAGCGCTTCCGCGCGTCGGATCCCGGCCGCAAGGTCGTCGTCTTCGTCCGCGACCTGGCCGCGTCGGGCGGCTACTACGTCTCCATGGCCTCCGACCGCATCGTCGCCGAGCCGACCGCCATCGTCGGCTCGATCGGCGTCATCATGGAGAGCGTCAACTGGAACGTGCTCACGCAGAAGATCGGCGTCGATGCGACCACGATCAAGGCGGGCGAGAACAAGGATCTCCTCAACCCGTTCCGGCCGGTCGACCCCGACCACGTCCGCATCCTCCAGGCGATGATCGACCAGATCCACGGCCGGTTCCGCTCCATCGTCGCCGAGGGGCGGGCGATGGACGCCGCGAAGGTCAAGGAGCTGGCCGACGGCAGCATCTTCACCGCCGATGCGGCGAAGGAGAAGGGGCTCATCGACGAGATCGGCTACTGGGACGAGGCCGTCGCCGCGATGGGGGCCCAGTTGGGCGTCCAGGACGTGCGCGTCATCCGCTACGAGTCCGGCGGCTCGCTGTTCGACCGGCTCTTCGAGGTCCGCGCCCCGGGCATTCTCGGCCGTCTCGCCCGGATGGACGGTCCGCGCCCGATGGCCCTCTGGCGCCCGTAGCCCCCCCGTCCCGCATGCGAAGGAGACCGACCATGAGAAGCACCGTGACCCTGGCGGCGTTCGCGCTTGCATCGGCCGCAGGGGGCGGCGAGGCGGCCGGGCCGCTTCGCGTCGGCACCGTCACCGGGCTGCGGCCGGAGAAGGCGGCGGCCTACCGGGCGCTGCACGCGAACCCGTGGCCCGAGGTCCTGCGACAGCTCCGGCGCTCGAACCTCCGCAACTACTCGATCTTCGTGAAGGAGATCGACGGGCGCCCGATCCTGTTCAGCGTCCTCGAACACCGCGGACGCGACTTCGCCGCCGATTGCGCCCGCATGGCCGCCGATCCCGACACGCAGCGCTGGTGGAAGGAGACCGATCCGTGCCAGGAGCCGCTCCCGCGCGCCGCCGCGAGGAAGCGGATCTGGGACGACATGGAGGAGGTCTTCTTCGACGCCGGCGCCGCCGGCGCGAAGCCGAAGACCGTCCGCCGCATGGCCGCCGTCACCGGGCTCAAGCCGGAGAAGGAGGAACTCTACCGCACCCTCCACGCGACGACCTGGCCCGGCGTGCTCCAGCAGAACCGCGAATCCAACTTCCGGAACTTCTCGATCTTCCTGAAGGACATCGGCGGGAAGCTCTACCTCTTCTATTACCTCGAATACGTCGGGAACGACCTCGATGCCGACATGAAGGCGATGGCGGAGAACCCCGTCGTGCGGCGCTGGTGGGCGCTCACCGACGACTGCCAGGCGCCGCTCCCCGACGCCCCCGTCGACGCCTCGGGCAAGAAGGGCCCCTGGACGCCGATGGAGGAAATCTTCCATGCGGATTGAGGCGGGCGGTCCCGCGGCGTTCACCCGGCGGCAATGGCTCGCGGCCGCGGCGGCCGGGGCGGCGGGCCTGGCGCGCGGGGCCGCGGCGCCGGAACCGAAATGGCGCCCGGGGCACTACGTCTTCACCGGCCACGGCGCGATCGGCGACGAACACCTCGCGGGCCCCTTCCGCGGCGTGCAGCGATGCTACGCGTGGAGCGGCCTGGAGCCCGAGCGCGGCCGCTACGACTTCGCCGCCGTCCGCGCCGACCTCGACCGGCTGGGCCGCGTCGACCGTCGCCTCGTGCTGCAACTCCAGTACAAGGCCTTCGGGAAGGACGCGCGATACGCGCCGGCCTACATCGAGGGCGCGGCCTTCGGAGGCGGCGTCTACCGCGCCTCCAGCGGGTCGCTCAACCCCGTGATCTGGAACGCAGCGGTCGGCGATCGCATGGAGGCGCTCCTCGCCGCCCTCGGGCGCGCGTTCGACCGCGAGGAGGCCCTCGAGGCCGTCGTGCTGCCCGAGACCGCGCCGTCGGCCGGCCTCGCCAAGACGCCGCAGGCCGGCGTCGATCCGTACACGCCGGATGGCTATGCCTCGGCGCTCGAGCGGCTGATGCTCGCGCTGCGGAGGTCGTTTCCCGGGACCGTCGTGATCCAGTACACCAACTTCCCCGGCGATCTGCTGGAGCGGCTGACGGCGTTCATGAAGGAGGCGGGGGTCGGCCTCGGCGGCCCCGACGTCTATCCGCGCCCGGATGCGGTGTCGGATCCCGTGCGCGGCGTCTACCGGTTCTACCCGGGGCTCGCCGGCCACGTTCCCCTCGGCGCCGCCGTGCAGTCGCCGAACTACTCCGTTGCCGCGAAGAAGCGCACCGCGATGTTCGATCGCGGCCGCGACCGCGCGGAGGCGAGGATCGAGCCGGGCGACGAGACGCCCATCCCCGTGCGGGAACACCTGAAGCTGGCGAGGGAGACGCTGAAGCTGAACTACCTGTTCTGGAGCGCCTCGCCCCGCGAGTGCCTCGCCAACGTGAAGCGGATGCTCGCCGAGCCCGATCTCGCGGGCGATCCGGCGGGCGGGCTTGTGACGGCCCTCCCGGCGCGCGCCTTCGGCCGTCCATCCTGAGCCGCAATTTTCCCGCCCACCGGGACAAGCCCGGTGGGACGGCCAACGACGTGCGGTTCAGGCCCGGTGGGACGATCAGCGGCGCGTGGTGCGAGCCCGGTGGGACGGTCAGCGGCACGCGGTGCAAGCTCTGGGGGACGGTCACCGGCGTGTGGTTCAAGCCCGGTGGGACGGCTCTCCGCAATGGCGCGCCGGGACAAGCCCGGGGGGACCGGCCGGATGCGGCTACTTCACCCTGGCCTTCAGCGGCGCGGCGCCGTCCGCCGCGATCTTCACGCGCTTGGCGAACCACCCGTCCGGGCGGTCGCGGCCGACCTTCACCGTGTAGGTGCCGGGCGCGTAGACCGGCGGCCGGAAGGACGACCCCCGGATGCGGCGCGTGTAGAGGATGTCGTCGTCCGACTCGCGGACCACCTGGATGACCGCGTCCTCCGCGTTCTCGACGACGATCTCGGGCAGGTGTCCCGCGACCTTCCGTCCGTCGTTGTCCTCCATCGCGAACGACACCGGCCAGCCGGGATACTGCGCCGCATCGCCTTTCGCGAGGTCCGCGTAGCGCGGCCAGGCCTCGAACGTCGTCCGGCCCGTCTTCTTGTCGAAGCGAACCAGCCCGTACCCGTCGCCGAGCATCGCCTTCGGGTCGCGCCGGTTCTCCGCCATGACCTGGATCGTGTCGAAGGCCGGGTTCGCGTAGGCGATCATCGTGATCCGGTTGTAGAGGCCGTCGAGGTAGTCGCCGGTCCACTTCAGCGGGCTGCCCGGGACCGGGTTCGCGCCGGCCTTGCCGTCCGCCGGCTCCCACCAGCGGCCGTAGTAGCTGTTGATGATCGACGGGTTCGTGAATCCGTAGGGGCCGTCGCGGAACTCGTCGATGCCGTGCTTCACGACAACCGTCAGGTGCTGGTCGCCGCACAGGTGGCACGCGAGCGCGCGGCGGATCTCGGCCAGCGCTGCGTTGCGCCCGCGCTGCGGCCAGCCGTTGCAGTCGAGGTCCGCCAGCAGCCGGTTCTCGCGCGAGCCGTGCATGTGCACCGCGCCGCAGAACGCCGTCTGCGACAGCACCGCCTTCATGCGCGCGCCGGACCAGTCCTGCCCCCACGCGCGGAGGAACGCCATCTGGCGGTCGCCGAGAAGCTGCAGGCCGGGCCGGTCGATCGTCTTCGGGTCGTAGCCCGGATCGCGGATGTGGTCGGGCCGCGGACCCATCTGCGGGATCTTCCCTTTCGGGCCGCTCTTGAACTTGCGGTCCTCGATCACCGCGAAATCGACGCCGCCGACGCGCAGGCGAGTGAAATAGACGCCGATGCCCTGGGCGATCGGCTTCGGGTCCGCCGGGTCGGGCAGGTGCGAGGTCTGGCAGCGATCGACCATCCGGACGTACTCGGCCGGGTAGAAATAGCCGCCGGAACTGCCGTCGGTGTCGTCCGCCACGATGCCGCCCTCGCCCCAGACGTTGCCCTGGCCGATGTCGTGGTCGTCGGGGATCGCGACGACGGGCCGGTCCCGGATGACCTCGCGGAACTGCTTCCCCCACAGCAGCCACGCCGCCGTGTGCTCCGTGTGGTCGTAGCTCTGGTCGCCGGCGAAGAAGAGCAGATCGGGATCCTGCTGCTTGAGTCTCCGGACGATGTCGTCGCGCTCCTCGCGGTCGTTGTTCGAGTTGCAGGAAAGCGAGCCGACGACGATCACGTCCTTGTCGACCGGGTCCTTCCGGACCAGCCCCTCGAACATGGCGGCGTCGCCGTGGCGGACACGGTAGGGGACGTCCTTCGTCCCGTCCCACGGTTCGATCCGGAACATCGCGTTCCAGCCCGGGTAGACCACCGGCGCCTTCGCCACCTCGCGCCACTCGCCGTCGCGCTTCAGTTCCAGCCGCACCTCGCGGGCCTCGCCGGCCTTCAGAGGATAGAGCTGCGCCGACAGCTTGAGCACGCCGTGGTCGTGCGTGTAGAGCGCGAAGCCGACGACCTGGTCCCGCGGCACCTTCACCGACTGGCGCAGGAACTCCAGCATCGGCCCCCGCCGGGCCGCCTGCCTGCTCTGCGCCGGGGAGGCCGGCTCCGCCGGCGCCGCCGGCGCGTCCCAGATGTCGTCCCGTGCGGCCGTGTCGAGGTTCGCGCCCCGCTCCCCGGGGAACGGAGAGGGGCCCGCGGAGGCCGCGAGGGCGGCGCCCGCCAGCGCCGCCAGGGGGTGGAACCGGTTCGCGCCCGCAACGGGCCCGCGCAGCGAGGAACGGGAGGTCTTCATGCGCCTACCGTAGGCAATGCCGACCGCGATGGGAAGACGGAAGACGGAAAACGGAAGACGGAAGGTCACGTCGAACTTGAAACTTGAAACTCGAAACTTGAAACTCCCCCCGTGTCCCGACTCCTCGACGAGCTCCGTGCTTCCGGTGTCCTCGACGCCCTCGACGTCCATTTCGCCGGCCTCGTCGCGCGCCGGGGCGGGAAGGGGGCGGAGACGCTGGAGGTTCCCGCCGCGCTCGTCAGCGCCCTGCGCCGCCGCGGACACGTCTGCCTGGATCTCTCGCGCCCGCCGGTCGCCTGGTTCGCCGCCGTCTTCGGCGTCGAGCCCCCCGACGCGCCGGAGTTGTCCAGGGGTTGGAAGCTCAAGGCCGGCCGGTTTCCAACCCTTGGAAACCCGGGCGACCGCGCGCCGCTGATCCTCGACGGCGGGCGGCTCTACCTCCACCGCCTCTGGACCTGCCAGCACGACCTCGCCACGCGCGTCGCCGCGCGGGCCGTTGCGCCTCCGGTCGCGTTGCCCGCCGCGCTCGAGAAGGCCCTGGCCGGGGCGTTCGGCGGCGAGGCGCAGGCGGACCAGCTCGCGGCCGCGCGCGCCGTCGCGTCGCGCTCCCTCGCCGTCGTTTCCGGCGGGCCCGGTACGGGCAAAACCACCGCGGCCGTCCGCGCCCTGGGCGCGATGCTCGCCGGCGGCGGCCTGCGCGTCGCGGTTGCGGCGCCGACGGGCAAGGCGGTGGCCCGGCTGAAGGAGGCGCTCGCCGCGGCCGGGATTCCGGCCGATGCCGTCGCCACCGCCACGATCCACCGCCTGCTCGGCATCCGGCCCGACACCGGCCGGCCGCGGTACGACGCGGCGAATCCGCTGCCGTACGATCTGGTTGTCGCCGACGAGGTCTCGATGGTCGACCTCGAGCGGATGGCCCATCTCGTCCGCGCGCTCGCGCCGGCGACGCGTCTCGTCCTCCTCGGCGACCGCGACCAGCTTGCCTCCGTCGAACCCGGAAGCGTCTTCAGCGATCTCTGCGCCGGCCTCGACGCGGCCGGGGGCGCGGCGACCGTCCTCCGCCGCAACTTCCGGTTCGGCACGGAGAGCGGGATCGGACGTCTCGCCCGGGCGGTCAACGCCGGCGATGCGTCCGCGGCGGCGTCCCTGCTCGCATCGGGCCTGCCGGACATCGCGATGCATGCCGCGCCGTCCTCCCGCGACCTGGGCGCCTCGACCCGGACGCGCGCCCGGGCCTCGTGGAAGGCGCTGCTCGACGCCGGCACTCCGGAAG
>VGWF01000058.1 GCA_016873715.1 Lentisphaerota bacterium
AAAAATGTCGGGAGAAGGGGACGTCCGCCGGATCTGTCCGCACCGGATCTTCCGGCGGCTCCTCATCGTGGCCCTACGACTTCGGCATGCGCGGGTCGGGGGTCGGAATCGGTCCACGCCGTCCTGGCATGCCCTGGTAGGATCCCAGACCTGCCTTCATTTCTGTTTCTTCCTTTCACGCCTTCCCGCCTTGCGTGAAGAAAGGAAACGGCCGCTGATCCGCTCGGGGCGGCCCTCATCCCTTCCATCGCGTCGTCATAACCACCTCCATGGCATTGCATTGGATGTTGCCGGCCAACGGGTGGTCCGGTGGGTACGACCGCATGGCATGACGGCTGCTTTTCGACCACCAGAAAGGAAGGGTGTCGTCGTGCTGGTGACCATTACAGGTGAGCGTCTGCCCGAGGCCGACCACCAACCGGAGCCGCCCGTGCTGCGCATTGCGGAAGTGACGGTGGCGGACGTGGCTGTGCCGGTGGCGCCGGGGAAGAAGGGGACCGTGGGCGGGATGTGGGTCTACGTCCTGGTTGCGGGTCTCTTCGCCATCTTCACGCTTGTGGCTGGTTCGGGGCTCTGATCCGGTCGCGGGGCCGGCTCAGGAGTGGAGATCGGCGCCGCGCATGGCGGCGCCGACGAGCCTTCGTTCTCGCGCCGGCCAGGAGAGGAACGGCGTCCGGGCAAGGCTGGAGTTGGTGAAACGCCGGTCGGTCGACACCTCGGCCGACAGCCATGGCGGAAGGCGCACCGCCTCGTCCGCCCGCTTCAGTTCCACCTCGGCGAGGACGAGCCCGCGGTTCTTCCCGGCGAACACGTCGACCTCCCATGTCTTCCCTGCGTGCTGCACCCGATGCCGGGTCTTGACGATCCGGTCCGGCGTGCAAAGGGAACGCAGGAGCACCCCGGCCAGATCCCGTGGAATGGGATGCTCCCATTCCCGCCGTGCGATCCCGCGGGGCGGTCCTTTCACCGTGAGGAAGGCGCGACGCCCGGCCACGCGCACGCGGCCGGTGGCGCCTCGAACCGGGAAGTAGGCCTGCACGATGCGGGTTCCCCCCCGCAGCCGGATCCGGTCCGGTACGACGAGAAAGCGACGCTCGATTTCCATGCCCATGCCGGCACGTTCCTTCCCGCGGAGAGGTCCGCACGGTGCGGAGACTGGGCCGGGCCGTTCCGAAAGGCAAGCCCCGGAAAAGGCGAAGGCCCGCCGGTCGGCTGCATCGCATCCGCCGCGGGCCCGTCGGCCTGACGCCATCGGAGGCGCCACCGGGCTCCTCACCGATGTATCGTTGCTGGACGAATGGTAGAGACGCGGTGCGCGGCAATCGAGTCGGGAGGTGGTTGAAGCTGGCATAAGGGAATCCCTGATGCCGCGCGAGGCGGAGCCAGATCTTCATGGCGGTTCTGCGGCGCCGACGGGGCGCAACGACGGGGCCGGGTCTGTCCCGCGGCGACCGGGCGTCCAGGGAAGACGGACGCCCGGCGCACGCGAGCGCACCCGGATGCACCCGGGTGGCGCGGTCAACCGCCCAGGGCGCGGAGGAGCAGGACGTGCGCCGCGTGGGTTGCACGTCGGGCGGCCTCGGCGTCGTCCTCGGCCGCCAGGCATCGAAGGTCGGCCGCAAGGGTCTCCCCGGACGTGGCAAGCCCGGCCTCGGCGCGGCGCCGGATCGAGTCTGCCGTCCGGCGCAGCGTGGTGGCCTGGCGGTCGGCGAGCGTCAGGTCCGCAGCGGCCTGCCTTCGCCATGCGAGGGCGCCTTCGATCTCCCGTACGGCGTCCAGCAACACCGCCCGGGCTTCGGCGGAGACCGCATCGCGTTCGGCTTCGGCCATCTCCCGCATGGGGCGCAACCGCGGATCGCCGAAAGGCAGGGAGATCCGCGGGCCGACCCAGGCGGACCACTCGGCGCGGTCCGAACCGCCGCGTCCGCCCTCGAAGGCGGCCCGGGCGAGAAGCGAGATCGTGGGGAGGCGCTCCTTCCGTTCGGCGTCCGCGGCGGAGTCGGCGGCGGCGGCGTACGCGAACACCCGGACCACGTCGGGACGCAGGACGGCGCGGCGTCCGCCGTCCGCGTCGGGAGGATCGGGAAGGACCATCGAGGCCAGGGCGGCCGGCGCGTCGGGAATGTCGCCGCCCACGAGCGCCGCGCGCAGCGCCTCGGCTTCGGCGCGCTGCCGGTCCAGGTCCCGGGCCGCCCGGGCCATCGTGTCGGCCTCGACCGCCGCGTCGTCCGCCTCGTAGGGGGCGAGCAGGCCGGCCGCCGCACGCCGGCGCGACCACCCGGCGAGCTCGCGGGAGACCTCCTCCATGCGTCGGGCGCGGGGGACGGCGCCGCCGAGTCGCGCGAGGTCGAAGTACACCGCGGCGATCTCCGCGGCCAGAACCAGTTCCGCACCGCGGCGGTCGGCCTCGGCGGCCTCGCGTCGCGCGTCGGCGGATCGGACTCGTGCGGCGATCCGCCCGAACAGATCCGCCTCCCATGTCATGCCGGCGGCGAGTTCGACGGGCGGGATGGTCTCGTCGTCGGTGCCGCTCATGGCCGTCTGCCGGCGGCCGAAACGGGCGGTGAGTTCGGCCGCGGAGGCGGGACGCCCGGCCGCGGCGGCGACGCTGCGAGCCGCACGGGCTCGGCGGACGGCGCCGGCCGCCGCATCGAGCGACGGGTGGCGGGCGAGCCCGGCCTCGATCCAGGCCGACAACGCTTCGTCGCGCCAGGCCCGCCACCACGGAGCCGGCGACGGCTCCGCTCCCGCGGAACCGGCCGCGGCGACCGCCAGCGCGGCAACCGCGAGGCGGCGGGCGAAGGAGGCGAACGGAAGGGGATGTTTCATGGCAGGATGACGATGGACCGCGCGTCGATGATGAGGGCCTCGGATGATGCCGTCCGGGCGGCGACGCCTTCGACGCGTACGCGGCTGAGCTCGCGCAATCCCCGAACGCCCTTGAGGCCGGTGCGGAGGACGTCGCCGCCGGGGCCGACGATCTGAACCGTCGCGGTTCCCGCGCGGATCGCAGCCGGGTCGTCGCAGCACAGATCCCACGGCGTCTTGCATCCGTCGGCGTGCCGTTCGTTGCACGGCGTCAGCGTGCCGGGGTCGCCGAGGACGAACGCGGCGCGGTTTCCGACGAACGGGGTCAACACGCCCATGATCCGGCCCTCGGTCACGATGCGGTCGCCGGGTCGGATCGTTGCGCGCAACGCGGGAATGGGGACGGGCGCGCCGCCGCCCGACGGGGCGTCGAAGACGGCATCGAGGGTCCGCGCCACGGAGGGGTCGAGGACGACGGCGGGTGCGCCGGCGGGGCCGCGGCCACAGCCGGACAACGCGAGGATCGTGGCGGCAAGGACGGCTGCAGGGATGAGGTTGCGCATGGATCCGCGGTCCTTTCTCGGTTCGGGTTGGCGATCGTCGGACACGTAGGTCGGGATGCTCATGGAGGCACTCCTTTCACGCGGCCCGCAGAGCCTGGGGCAGGGGAGGCACGAGGCAGCGGATCGCGGGGGGGATGGCGCCGACCAGCCCCATCGCGAGTCCGGCCGCGAGCCCGGCCGCCGCGCCGACGGGCGTCAGGCTCAGGGTGAACGCGCCGGTGGTGAAATACAGGGTGAGCCGGTCCGAGAGCGCGGTGGCCGCGAACCCGGCGAAGAGCGTGCCCATCATGGCGGCGAGGAGGGACTCCTGGATGAAGGAAGCCACGAGAGCCGGCGCACCGAAGCCGACCGCCTGAAGGGTGCCGATCTCGCGGATGCGCGAGGCAAAGGCGGCATAGAGGATGTTGAGGCCCCCGAACACCGCTCCGACGGCGATCAGGGCCGCCGTGAGCCATGTCAGGGCGCGGACGGGCGCGTAGAAGCGGGCGAGTTGCTCGTAGTAGGCGCTCTCGGTCATGGCGGAGAGCTCGAGATCGAGGCGCTGGCGCGTGAAGAGCTCCGCATCGGCCGGATCGGCGCCGGGCTGCAGGCGGATCATGACGCAACTCAACGTTTCCCGGCGCGCGAGGGTGCGCAGATCGTTCAGGTCGGCCCAGATCTCCGATTCCATCACGGTGCCCCCCGCGGCGAAGACGCCGGAGACGGTGAGGTCGGTGTTGTCGAACCGGATGGTCGAGCCGGGACGAAGATCCTCCGGACGCACCCCCAGGCGCTTCCAGGCCAGGCGGCCGGCGATCACCTCGCCGGGACCGTGAAACCGGCCGTCGATCAGGGCGACGTCGGGGTGCACGAGCAGGGCCGCCGGCGTCACCCCGCGCAGGAAGCCGCTGCGTCGCAGCCGGCCGGCCGCGTGGAGCGGCGTCATGTACTGGATCTCCGGCGATACCGCCCGCCGCCCCGCGACCGTTTCGATGCCGGCGATGCTCGCCTCCGCGATGCCGGCGGCCCTGTCGGCGATCTCGCTGCGCTGGATGCTCTCCTCGCTGCCGGCGCCGAGCAGGACGACGGTGCGGGGCGAGCCGCTCGCGCGAAGCGTCTCGCGCATGCCGTGGTTCAGGGACTGGGCGCCCATGACCAGCAGGACCACCAGCCCGGAGCCGGCCACGGTCTGCGCCAGCCGCGACGGATCGCGGAGGAGATTGCGCACGGCGTATTGGAGAGGCAGACCCATGGCTCAGGTCCTCAGGCTTTCCACGATCGGGCGCCGCATCGCCTGCCATGCCGGCCACGCCGCGGCCATCGCTCCGAGAACGAGCGCAAGGCCCATGCCTCGCACGAGAACAGCCGTCTCCGGGAGCACGGCCATCGTCTGGCCCTCGCTGCCGAAGAGAAACCGGTTCCAGCCCAGGAACGCCAGGGCCGCCCCGACGCCGAGCGCACCGCCGCCGAGACCGAGCAGGGAGCCTTCGCCGACGACGAGAAAGCCGACGGCGCGCCCGGGATAGCCGAGCGTCTGAAGGACGGCATTCTCGCGGACCCGTCCGCGGACGATGAGCAGGACCGCGTTGGCGACGAGCCCGAAGACCGCCAGCGCCGCGCCCAGGCCGATCCAGCGGGTGAAGTCGATCATCGCGACCAGTTCCCGCGCCCCCTCGGCGAAGAAGGCCTTCTCGGGATGGGTCTGGGTGGGCTCCGGCTCGCTGCGGAATCGATCGTCGATCGCACGCGCGACGGCATCGAGGCGGCCGGAGTCGATGACGCGGACGTTGAACTGCGTGACCTCGCCCAGCCCGCGCCGCGTCGCCTTCTGCAGAAACGGAAGGTGGACGTACGCAACCTGGTTGTCCTGCGGATTCGGGGAGCGGATCAGCCCCACGACGCGGACGCGGACCCCGGCGGCGTCGAAGGCATCCCCGGCCTTCAGGCCCCGGCGGGCGGCGAAGTGCTCGCCGACCAGCGCCCCGTCGTCGGTTGACTCCCACGCCTCGTAGGACCCGGAGACCAGGGCGATGTCCGGCGCGAATCGGGGCAGGAGATCCGGCGGAACGCCCCGGAAGGTCACGATATCAAGGCTCGCGCCGCAGTTGTTCACCGCGATCAGGATGGGGATCACCTCCCGGACGCCGTCGATGCGGCGGAGTTCGTCGAGGTAGTAGATCGGCAGCCGGCTCGTCGCCGGGCAGAAGCGATTCTGGCGGTAGACGACCAGGGTCAGGTCGTTGGCGCCCAACCGCGTCGCTCGCGCCAGCGCCTGCTGGAGGGACTCGACGACGGCGAAGAGGAACATCCCCGCGCCGACACCGGCCAGCGTCAGGAAGGTGCGGACGCGGTGGCGCGACAGTTGTTTGCCCGCGAGGCCAAGAAGGCGGAGGGCCACGGACGGTGTCATCGTGCGCCCTCCAGCAGGCGTCCCTTTTCGAGGTGGAGAACGCGGTCCGCGACCGCGGCGGCGCGCGGATCGTGGGTCACCATGACGATGGTCCGCCGGTGGTCCCGGCTCAGCGCCCGGAGCAGCCCGAGCACCGAGTCGGCCGCGTCGCGATCGAGATCGCCGGTGGGCTCGTCCGCGACGAGCAGCGGCGGATTCGCCACGATGGCGCGCGCGATGGCGACCCGCTGCTCTTCGCCGCCGGACAGCTCGCGGGGGAAGTGATGCATGCGGTGCGCGAGGCCGACCAGGGCGAGAGCGGCCTCCACGCGCTCGCGCCGCTCCCTCCGGGGCATCGGATCGAGCAGCAGCGGAAGCTCCACGTTCTCGAACGCGGTCAGCACGGGCACGAGGTGGTACAGCTGGAAGATGTAGCCGACATGCCTGGCCCTCCAGGCGGCCAGGTGGCCGCGGGAGAGATCCTGGATCGGCTGCCCGTCGAACTCGATGACGCCCGACGTGGGCCGGTCGATTCCGGCCATCAGGTTGAGCAACGTGCTCTTGCCCGAGCCGGACGGCCCCATGAGGGCGAGGAACTCGCCCCGCGGAACGTCGAGGTGGAGCGATTCGATCGGCGTCACAAGGGTTTCACCCTTCCGGTACGACTTCCGAACGTCCCGGCACCGGATCAACGGCGTGTCGGTTGGGTTCATGGTTCGCCGTCCCCCCTCCGCTCCCGCACGCGACCGCCGGGCCGCAGGTCCGGCCGCGGATCGATCAGCGTCCGCTCGCCCTCCCGGAGCCCCTCCAGGACCGGGCGGTGCCCGTCGCGCCGTTCGCCGCCGACGCGCACATCCCTCGGCGACGCGGTATGGCGGACCGGATCGACGACCCATGCGACGGCGCGTTCGCCTTCGAGCCCGAGAAGCGCCGACTCGCGCACCCATGGCCGGTGCGTGGGCGCCGCGCCGCCGGGCCGGGAGTCAGTCCCGCCCGGGCCGAGGAACTCCGCCCTGCAGAGCATCTCCGGACGGAGACGCGGATCGGGCGCGTCGAGCGCCGCCTTGACCTGAAGCGTGTTCCGCTGGAAGTCCGCCTCCCCGGTGATGCGCGTGACGCGCGCCGTGAACGCGCGGTCGGGAAGGAGGGCGACCGTGATGCGGACCATCTGCCCGGTGACGACCCGTCCGGCCTCGGCCAGCGGGACATCGACCCTGGCCTGCAGGCGGGCGGGGTCGAAGAGCTGGACGATCGTGGCGCTTTCCGGGTCGTCCATCTCGGCCATCCGCTTCACGCCGGGGCTGGCGAACCGTCGAAGGACGACGCCGTCCGACGGCGCGTGGATCCGGGTCCGGGACAGCGTGAGGTTCGCCTCGTCCCGCATCGCGCGCGCCGCTTCGACCGCCGCGGCGCGCGCCGCGGACGCCGCACGAAGGGCCTCTAGCTGACCGCGGGCTTCCGCCGCGGCGGCCTCCGCGGCCTCCGCTGCGGCCGCCGCGGTGTCTCGTTCCCGGCGCGCCAGGTTGCGTTCGTCGGTCGAGGCATCCCCCGGCGCCAGGCCGTCCATGCGGCGCCACCGGTCGTCCGCCTCCGTGCGGCGCGCGATGGCGGCCGTTCGTTCGGCCTCCGCGCGACGGACGGCCGCCCCGGCGGCCGGCAGGGATGCGAGGTGGGCCGCGTAGTCGGCTTCGGCCTGCTGCAGCCCGGCGATCGCCCGTGCGGCCCCGAGCCGGGCATCGGAATCGTCGAGGGTGGCGAGAAGCTGGCCGGCGCGGACCGTTGCGCCCTCCAGGGCGAAGACCTCGTCGACGTATCCCGCCGTCTTGGCCGCGACGCGCACCGGATGCGGGTCGGGCTCGATCCATCCCGATGCCTGGAACAGCAACGTGGCGGCGACGTCCGGGGCGGCCGATGGGGCGGGGGAGCCGCCCGCTTCCGCGGGCAGCAGGAGCACCGGCGCGGTGTCCACCTCCGTTGCGGGACGGAGGGAGTCGCCGAACAACAGCGCCGCAAGGGCGATGAACGCGAGCACCATCGATGGGATGATCCAGGCGCCCGCCGGCAGACGGCGGGACCGGGCGGAGCGGTTATCGGGCCGGCGGAGCGACTCGAGGGACTCGGAGGTCATGGCGCTCGCCTCCCGTCCGGCGGGCGCGCGGTCCGCGCGCCGGGTGGATTCGCCGGACGCGACGTCCGCCCGACCCTGGCAACGATCAGAATTGGATTCATGGCTTTCGAGAGAGTGGACTTCGACAGAAGACTGCAACCTTCACGATGCCGCCGGAGCGGACACCGCGACCGTGTCGAAGGAAAGCCGGTCAGATCAGAAGAACGCGGAGGCGGAGATACAGAGGAGGCCCGGCGTCGGAGATCCCGCATGCGGGATCGAAAGGAAACTCATGGGCGATGCCGGAAGGGGCCGGAATGCAGGGGGGGGCCGCCGGGAGCATCGCGCCGTCGACCCCGACGGTCTGGGGCGCCAGCAGAAGGCCCGGTGCAACCGCGGAGAGATCGAGGTCGAAGCAGCAGTCCCCCGACCGGCGGGTGGGCTCGCGATCGGCCTCCCCGGAGGACGACGGGCAGGGACAGCGGCACGGAAGGGTCCCGCAACACGCCGTGGCAGACGTACAACACGCATCGTGCGCACCGGAGGCGCGGGCGCAGTGATGCAGGCGCGGCGGCAGGAACGCGAGCCACATCGCCATCGCGACCAGGGGCAACCTTGCGCGGATCAGCTCCGGCACTTTGGACCACGGATCACGCATTGCTACCGGGAATCAACCTCATGGGGTGGCCGTTGTCAACCCCATGTGTCGGGTCGCCGGCTCGTCCATTTCGGTGCAGGGCGAGGTCTTCACCCCATCGAACACACCCGCGGCGGGATATGGACCATCGGCAGGTCGAGGTCGGCGCAGAACAACGCGACGTTCTGCGTGCCGAGCATGCCTGCGGTGCCTGTCATCACGATTCGCATCGGCCCACACTTGTCGGGCGGCCCGCTCAAGAACGAGCTGGAGCGTGAATCGCCATGCTTTCGTCTTGAGTTCCGCACGGTCCCGGCGCACGCTCCGCCCGAACTTTGACAGTTTCGGAGGGTATCGTTATGAAACTGTCGGTCGTCCGATTGGTCGCGCTTGCCTTGACAGGAGTTGGTTTCGAAACCGAGGCGGCTCCGCCGCGGAACCCCGTCATCCCACAACTCGAGGTCACGCGCGGCATCTGCGTCGTGCTCGGCGACGCGCGCTGCGATCTCGCCTTGAAGCTGGCGCGCAAGACGGAGTTGCTGGTCTACATGCAACTGCCGGACGCTGCCGGAGCGGAGGGCGCGCGGCGGGCGGTGGACGAGGCGGGATTCTACGGGTCGCGCGTCTTCGTCGAGCGCGGCCCCCTGACGAAACTGCTTCTCGCCGACAACGTCGCCGACGCGCTCGTGGCGACGGGCGACGCGGGCGATATGCCGGAAGCCGAGGCGCTGCGAGTACTGCGACCGCAAGGCAAGGCGCTGCTCGGCACGAAGGAAGTGGTCAAACCGTTCCCGGCCGGCGTGGATGACTGGAGTCATCCGTATCACCGCGCGGACAACAACCCGGCTTCGGACGACAAGATCATCCGCGGGCCTTACCTGACGCAGTTCCTCGCCGACCCGCGGTACGCGCCGCTGCCGCAGGTGGCGGTGTCGTCGGCGGGGCGCGTGTTCAAGGCGTTCGGCCACATTGCGTTCAAAGAGCGCGAGGAGCCGTGGCTCGACACGCTCGCCGCGTTCGACGGCTACAACGGCACGCTGTTGTGGCGGCGGCCGATTCCGCAGGCGCTGATGGTCCATCGCAGCACGATCGTCGCCACGCCCACGACGCTGTACTTCGGCGACGACAAGTCCTGCAAGCTCTACGACGCGGTAACGGGCGAGCTGCGCGACGAGATCGCGGTCGTCGAGGAGCGGACGGGCGGCACGTTCTGGAAATGGATGGCGCTGGAGGACGGCGTGCTTTACGCGCTCGTCGGCGAGCCGGAGTTGCGCGACCCGGTCATCCGCGCCAGACGCGAGACGCACGGCTGGCCGTGGAACCCTCTCTCGCCGGGATTCAACAGTCCAGAAAACGCCTGGGGCTACGGACGCACGTTGTTCGCGATCGATCTGACGACCAAGAAGGTGTTGTGGCAACACCAGGAGGCCGAGCCGATGGACAGCCGCGCGCTCTGCATGAAGAACGGGCGGCTCTTCGCGTTCAGTTTTGGTTCATCGCTGACCTGCCTCGACGCGAAGACCGGCCGGCCGGTCTGGCGCAAAACGAAGGAGAACGCGACCGACCTGTTCGATGCGATCGGATCACCGCTGAAGCGACAAGACTGGCGCACCAACTGGCGCACGACGGCCTACATGCGGTGCAGCGACAAGGCGGTCTACTTCGCCGGCCCGCAGATCGGCAAGCTGCTCGCCATCTCCGCCGAGGACGGCCGTTACCTGTGGCACCATCCCTACGACAACTACCAGGTCATCCTGCAAGGCAACGCGCTTTACGGCATTCCCGGCTCCATTGACCAGGATCCGACCCGGAAGTTCGACGCGCTTACCGGCCAGGTGCTCGCCGAGATCCAGGTTGGCCGCCGCGCCTGCACACGGCCCACCGCATCGGGCGACGCGATCTTCTTCCGCGCCGGCGAAGGCTCCGCGCGGCTCGATCTCGCGAAGAACCAGCCGCAGATGGTTTCGCCGATGCGAGCGCAATGCCACGACGGCGTGACCATCGCCAATGGCCTGCTCTATTGGTGGCCCTCGACGTGCGACTGCAACCTGTCGCTGCTCGGCATCACCTGTCTTGGCCCCGCGGGCGACCACGAGTTCGGCAAGCAGGCCGTGGAATCCGAGCGGCTCGAACGGCACGGCGAATCTCAGCCGAGCCGCCTTTCCGAGGACTGGCCGACGTTCCGCGCCAACAACACGGGCACCGTCACGACCTCGGCGACCATGGCGGACCAATCCCGCGTTGCGTGGAAGAGCCAGCCGGAGACCGCAAGAACACCGACCGCGCCGACGATGGCCGGCGGCATGGTGTTTGTCGCCGGCGATGACGGCGTCGTGCGCGCGCTCGACGCGGCCGACGGCAAGCCGCTCTGGACCGCTTACACCGGCGGCGCGATCCGGTTCCCGCCGACGATCTGGGCAGGGCGCGCGTTCGTCGCTTCGGGCGACGGCTGGGTCTATTCGTTCGAGGCGAAGACGGGCCGGCTGCTGTGGCGATTCCGCGCCGCGCCGGCCGAGCGCAGGATTCCGATCTACGGCCAGTTGCTCTCCACGTGGCCGGCGGCGAGCGGTGTCATCGTCGACGACGGCGTCGCCTACGTCGCGGCGGGCCTGACCGATTACGACGGCACGCACGTGTTTGCGCTCGATGCCGCCACGGGCCGGATCAAGTGGCAGAACAGCACATCAGGCATTCTCGACCCCGACATGCGCGCGGGCGTGGCCGTGCAGGGACACATGCTCCTCCACGACGGCAAGCTCTACCTCGCCGGTGGAAACGCAGCCTCTCCCGGCGTCTATGACCTCGCCACGGGCCAATGCCTCAACGACTCCGCCCCGCTCCGTGCGACGGAGCGAAACCACATGGTCGGCGCGCGTGCCCCGCGTGGCTGGGAGTTGTACTTGGTCGGCAACAACGTGAAAGTAAGCGGCAAGCCGTTCTATGCCCACCCGCAATACCCCGTCTACGATGTCACAGTGCAGAGCAAGACCCTGGTCACCTCGACCGCCGACCGTGACCTGCTCTGGATCAACAACTCCAAGCTGGCGTGTTTGCCAAGAATCACCGAGTCGCGAAACGAGCGGTTGATGCAGGCGTGGGGCAAACAGGTCGTCCCCGGAGCGAAACCGTCGTGGGAACACGCCTGCAAGGACAGCCGTGCCTTCGCGCTCTGTCAGAACGCCGCGCTCATCGCCACCGCGACCGAACTGACCGCGCTCGATCTTCAGGACGGCCGCACGCTCTGGACGCAGACTCTCGCTGCGCCACCCGTGTCGTGGGGTCTCGCGGTCAACCGCGACGGTTGCGTCATTGCCACACTCGAAGGCGGCAGCGTCGTGTGTTTCGGACGGTGAAACTGGCGGTTGAACGGAATCCCCCAACGAATTCAGGGCGGCAATGAGTTGTCCCTGGTTGCTGAATTCCGGTTACCATGCGGATCGCCAAGAGCCGTTTCCTGAAGTTGACCGGCAGTCCGAACCGGGCGTTCGCATGTCGAATGCATGTGTGGCCGTCGCCCGTTCCGCGGCGTGGACCTTATAGGGAAGCGCTTCTCGTGCGGTACGGGCATCCGGTTTCGCCCTGCGGGCTCCGCGGCCGTGGGGGCGGCCTTGCGTAGAGCCGAGCGCTCGCCGCACTGGACGCGAGCCTTCGGCTTCGCGGCCGAAGCCTTCCCCGCCGCCGGGTCTCCGCCGCCTGCTCGCTTCTCTCCCTCCCCCGGCCCGTTTCGCCTTCTCGGGTCTTCTCCGGGGAGACTGACGCTACCGACCGAAACAAGACCCCAACCCCAGTCGGCCGTCACAACTGAGTTGACGCGGCCTCAGAGCAATCTCATCCCACTGCAGTACGCCCCGGACATCCCGCGCCAACGGCACGCGCACCTTCCGAGTGCCGTTGAGCGCGGTCGGGGCCCATTTCCTGGGACTCGCGATCAGCGAACCATGGCGAGCGGGAAGCCCGAGCCTCTCGCGGCCCCGTTCGATACTCGGGTCTTGAGGTCGCAGGGAACGCAGCGTAGCTTCGCGGCATGAATCGTTTCGGCGTTCGGATGGCGTGCCTGGCCGGCGTGCTGCTGGGTCTGGCCCCGGCCCGGGCGCCCGCGGCCAGCTTCGAAGTGGGAGCGGAGAAGGACTTCAACACCCGCGCCGCTGCGGTCCAACCCGGCGACGAAATCGTGTTCCAGGACGGGGTGTATGCCGACTGGAAACTGTCCATCCCGGCCAGGGGCACGGCCGGCCGGCCCATCGTCATCCGGCCGCGCACCCCGGGCGGGGTGCTCTTCCGGCGGGCCACGGAGATCACGCTGAGCGGCGACCACCTCGAACTGCGCGGATTGCACTTCGAACATTGCGGGGCGATGGCCGTGAACATCCAGGGCCAGCGGAATCGCGTGACCGACTGCCGCTTTCTCTGGTGCGGCAATCCGCGCTCGACCTTCAGCCACATCCTCGAAATCGGCGACAGCGCCCACGACAACCGCGTGGACCATTGCCATTTCGAAGGGAGCAAGTCGATGAGCGTGGGCCTGCGCATCAACCCGGACAAGGCCGGCCAGCGGAACCGCGTGGATCACAATGTGTTTCGCGACATCTTCCCGCTGTCCAGCAACGGCCAGGAATCGGTGCAACTGGGGCAGGGCAAGGCCGACGGCGATGCTTACACGGTGGTGGAATACAACCTCTTCGATAACGCCAGCGGCGATCAGGAATTCATCTCGAACAAGTCCTCCTACAACGTCCTGCGATATAACGTCGCCGTGAACACCCACGCGTCACTGACTTTGCGCGGCGGCGACCACTGCCGGGTCGAGGGCAATGTCCTGATCAAGAGCGGCCGGAACGGCATTCGCATCCACGGCGCCGACCATGTGGTGGTGAACAACCTGATCGTGGACTGCGCCCGGCCGGGAATCGTGATGACGCCGGGCGAACCGCGCTACGAGCAGGTGCTGCGGTGCCTGGTCGCCCACAACACCATCGTCAACTGCAAGCATGGCGCCTTGGCGGTGCAGGGCTCAGCCGGGAGCGACTTGCTGCCCACGGCCAACCGCATCCTGAACAATCTCCTGACCGGGCGCGAGGGCCTGCTCCTGGACCTGACCGGTGCGACGAATAACGAGGTGGCCGGAAATCTCTTCTGGCCCACCCAGAAGGCCACGGCGGGTTTCATGGGGTCTGGCGCCATCCGGGGAGATCCCCTGTTGGCGGGCGAGAACGCGGCCCTGCATCCTCAAGCCGGGAGCGCGGCCATCGACCGCGCGCTGTCGCTGGCCGACGTCAAGCTGGACCGGCGTGGCGCGCCCCGGCCGGCCGGCCCGGCTGCGGACATCGGCGCTGACGAAGCGGGTTCGGAGAAGTGTGAGGAGGTCGCCCTGCCGGCACCGCCGCCGGCCCGGGCGCCGTTCGACTTCGAAGCGGCCAAGGGCGGGCTTCTCTTCGCCATGGATGCCGAGGCACCCATGCGGGGTATGGTCGAAGGAAAGGCGGGGCGCACCCAAGCCACCCACGGGATGCTGGGGCTGCGCGACGCGGAAGCATGGCTGGCACAGGAACTGCCGTCGGATTTCGCAGCCGAGTGGGAGTACTCCCCCGCGGCGCTCACCGCCCGCGGGGCCGTGCGCTTCGCCGCCCCCGGCCGCCAGGGAGGATACACGCTGGGCTTCGGCGGCGCTGATGGCACCGCCCCCGATGGCGTGATCATGCTGGCCAAGGGCGGCGCCGTGGTGGCGGACGGCCATGACACCTTGCTCAGCCACGACAAGCATCCCAGCTTGCCGAACCCGAAGCTCTGGTACACCTGCCGGCTGCTCAAACGGGGCGGTTGCCTGCGCCTGGATTTCGGCCGCTCGCCCATTGTGATCTGGGACGACACCGGCCGCGTGGGCGGCCCGGCCTTGGGCGGCGGCGCGCTGGGTTTCACGCAAGCCGGCGACGGATCGTGGCGGAAGCTGCGGGTGTGGCGGTGCAAAGCGGCGACAGACAAGCCCGGAAGATGGGGACCTCCCCGGAGCGCGCGCCGACGGGGCTCATCATGGGGATCCAGCCGGTGCGCTCCTCCGCCGGCCGCAGCAGGGGGGGGCAGTCGGGCGCGTGGTGGATGCTGAACGGGTCGGGGTCGGCGGGATTCACGAGGAAGCCGCCGACTTCGTAGAGGTTCACGGCGGGCCGGTCCACCGGGCGGCCCTGCAGCGTCGCCATCAGCCTCTTGCGCCGCGTCACGGCGCCGCCTTCACGCGGTAACGCCCGGTGATCCGGAACTCGAAGAGGCGGTCCTCCTCCTGCGCGCCGCGGCCGATGTTGTGGATGACGAGGGGACGGCCGGCGGCGTTCGTGCGGTCGCTGACGATCATGATGTGGGGGAGGTTCGGCGGCACGATGCAGGTGACGAGGTCGCCCGGCAGGTAGTCCGCGGGGCGGTCGGAGACCGGTTGTTCCCATCCCCGCCGCGCGAAGAACGTCTGCAGGTTGGGCACGCGCCGGTGGTCGATGTTGCGATCGGGTTTCCTGAGCCCCCAGTTCCGGGGGTACTGCGCGAAATCCCGCGTCATGTCCTCGTGCACGAGCTTCTGCAGATCGATGCCGCGGCCGGCGCGGAGCGCCCGGACGACGACATCGGAGCACACGCCGGAATCGGCCGGCACGTCCCCCCCGGGATAGGCGAGCGCACGGTAGGCCGGGTCGTAGCGGACCGTCACGCCGATCTGCGCGCGCGCGCAGAGGACGACGTTCGACGCGCCATCCGCTCCGGCGGAGCGGCAGGGGCGCGGGGAAACGAGCCCGGCGGAGGTCGCGACGGCCAGGATCGCCGTCGACGCGATGCGTAGCCGCGGCCGGGTCACGGGACCAGGGGCACGACGGAGCGCACCTTGAAGAAGCGCGTAGTCGACACGGGGTAGACGATGTCGCGCGTCATGGTGGCCGACGCGTCCGGCGCCAGTGCTGTCGCGGTCAACTGAGTCCAACCCGTGCCATTCGCCAGGGATTCCGCGCTCAGCAGGTGGTAGAGACGGGATGGACTGGCCGTCCACGTCAGGCGATTGGTCTGGACGCCGCAGGAGAGGGCGACGAGCGCGAGGGACGAGCCGTCCGCGAGCGGGTCGGTGTCGGCTCCGTACTCCTCGACGTCGTCGGGCCCGTCCCGGTCGAAATCGGCGCCGCCGCCCCCGAGCGTGGTCGTATTGCCGGCCCGGCGCCGCTCCCAGGCGTCGGGGATGCCGTCGGAGTCGGAGTCCGCGCCGGGGTCGAGGCGCTCCGTGCGCGCGCAGACCTGCCCGTTGGAGAGGCTGATCCAGCCGATGTTCGCGCCCCACGCGCTGCCCGACAGGTTGCCGGTGAGCAGGTCGATGCGCGGCTGTCCGTGCGTCTGTTCGAAGACGATCCAGCCCACGTTCGCACCCCACGCGCGACCGGAGAGGCGGCCGGCGCCGTCGTGGTTCACCCCCCAGTCGCCGGGCGCGGCGTTGCTGTACTGCCAGCCGTTGACCGGCCCGTTGCCGAGCACGATCCACCCGCAGTTGGCGCTCCACAGGCAGCCGGTGCAATACGACTGGCCCAATACGGCGCCGCGCGTGCCATCGCCGCGCAGGTCGATCCAGCCGACGTTGCCGCCGTACGCGTGGCGGCGGGTCGCGTCGATCGTGGACTCCGCCCGCGCCGCCGGCGCCAGCAGCGCCGTGGCGAGGATCCACAGAAAGAGACGGTTCATCGCGCGGCCGCTCCCTAGTAGGTGATGTTGTCCCACGCGTTCGTCGCGTTCACACCGGCCCCGCCGGTGTTGCCGGTAACGGCCCCGCTGACGGCCGCCTGGACCACGGTGCCCACGCGGTTGAGTGCGACGATGTCCCAGTTGACCGCGTTGCCGCTGGCGCTGTTGCGGACAATCAGGTTGCCCTGGCCGTCGACGTCGTACCCGCGGTCGTTGGCGGTGGCGTTGTTGCCCTCGATCCGGTTGCCGTTGCCGGTGACGTGGAAGCCCGCGCCGTCCCCGTCGCGGCCGTTCTGGTCGCTCTGGTTCCCGGTGACGAGGCAGCCCGACAGCACCACGATGCCGTTGCTCATGTTCTTCTGGGCCATGCACTGGCTGACGACCGACCCCGGGCCCGCCTCGATGCCGTCGGCGTTGTTGTGGTAGGCGGCGCAGCCGCGCAGCGTCGCGCCGTAGGAGCGGATGCCCGGACCGCGGTTGGCGTTGGCGGCACACCCGCTGACCGTGTTGCCCTCGCCCGCCAGGATGCCGCCCGCGCCGTTCAGCTGCGCCGAGCACTCGGTGATCGACGACCCCATCCCGGCGATGATGCCGAGGTCGCCGTTGTGGCTGGCGATGCAGCGGCTGACGACGCTGCCGGACGAGGCCGTGATCCCGATGGTGTTCGAGACGGCGTGGATGTGCTCGACGTCCGCCTTGCCGCCGCCGAGGTACAGGCCGCATTGCGAATCGCCGCGCCAGTTGGCGACCGTGCCGTTCAGGACGCGGATGTTCGTATAGAGGTCGTCGAAGTACACGCCGTGGCCGCTCGACGCGCCGGGCCCGGTCAGCGTGTGGCCGCCGAGGTCGAGGGTCACGTTGTCGGCGTACACGTCGATGCCGTTGGTGGCGGTTCGAGAGCAGCGCAGCGCGCCGGTCACGCGGGCCGAGCAGGGCCAGTCGATGCGCGCGGGCAACTCCCCGATCAACAGGTTCAGACGGTGCCCCTGGGTGATGCTGTAGTTCTGGCCGTTGCCGACCACGACGTTGTCCTCCACCATCGCGCCCGCCCCCAGCACTTCGAGGCCGATGCCCGCGTTGCCTGCGATCCTGCAGTTCCGCACGATGCAATTCGTGCCCTCGCGCACGCGGATGCCGGCGGCGCCGTTCGCGCGCGCCTCGCAATCGCGGACCGTGCAGCCGGGTCCGACGTAGATGCCGAACGACGCGTTGCTGCAGGCGAGGATGCCCTCGAAGAGCCCGCCGATCACGTTGCGCGCGTCGAGGCCCGTGCTGCCGCCCTGGACGGTGCCGTTGCGGACGACGATGTTGCGCTGTTCGTTCGGGACGTCGATCGCCTCGGCGGCGGCGGGCAGGATCGTGAACCCCATGAGGTCAAGGGTCACGTTGTCCGCGGTGATCGTGAGCGTGGCGGTCAGGTTGGTC
Source organism: Lentisphaerota bacterium (assembly GCA_016873715.1). Classification (GTDB taxonomy): domain Bacteria; phylum Verrucomicrobiota; class Kiritimatiellia; order PWTM01; family PWTM01; genus VGWF01. Next base: position 17,610 of record VGWF01000058.1, read on the forward strand.
GTCAGGTAGTACGATCCCGGTTCCGTGATGGTCGTGCCCGGCAGAACCGGCCGGCGCGGCTCGACCTGGTCCAGCGATTTCATGGTCGGGCCGGGGGCGCCCGGCGGTGTGAGCGAGCCCTGTCCGTGGACCTGGGGAAGCCAGCCCAGCAGAAGGGCGGCGAGGGACACCTTGCGTGCGAGCGAACGGTTCATCGCGGTTCTCCCTTGTTTCGCGACCGGGACGAGCAGACGTGGCGACCGCCCTCCGGGGCCAACGCTAGACGCGCGCCGGGACCGTTGTCAACCTGATAGGAGTTCGCTTTTCGGGCGGTACGGGCACTCTGCTTCGCCCCGCGGGCTTCGCAGGGCAGGCGCGCCCGTCGGGACCGGCCGGAAGCAGCGTTCTCATGGCGGGGAAGCTGCCGGAGCAATCAAGGGAAGGCAAGAACGCGACTCGAAGGAGAGACAAGCCGGCCCCGCGCGGGGGTTCAGCCGTTCGCGCAGGCCATCCTCCTGCGCCAAGGCTTCGGAGGGCACGCGGACCTGTTCGGCGTCGTAGTCCGGGGCACTGTCCCTATGTCCCCGTTGCTGGTGGGTCAGGCCTTCCTGCCTGACCGGTATGCCGCTGTGCTGTGGATCGACCGGGTCAGCCAGCAATGGCTGACCTGCTGGGGCTACCAGACCTGCCGTGGCGCCCGGCTTTCCAACCCTTGGACAATTGCGGCGCAACCACTTCCAAGGGTTGGAAACGTCGGGCACTGCTTCTGTGTCCCCGCTGCTCCGTGCCCCCGCTGCTCCCGCTCCTCCCGGCCTGTTTCGCCGTCTCCGGTCTTCCGTCCTTTCCATCGCCCCAACGCGGGCTGATCGGCACGGGGTAGCGCTCGTCGAGTTTCGTGGTCTACGGTCTTTCCGCCCGCTTCCGGCGCTTCCGGATGCGCCGGTTGATCCAGTAGGCCCCGAAGGACGAGAACCCCATTCCAAGCATGAGGCGGCGGACCCAGCCGATGGATGGGGGGATTCTCATCAGCCAGGAAATGATCTCCGGGGCCCATCGCGACCCCGGCGCGCGCGGGAGGGGAAACGGGTAGGCCGGAACGGACAGGCCGATCAAGCGGCGGGCGCGGATGCGCAAGGACGCGCCTTCCTTCTTCTCGGACATCATCTCGTGCTGGCCCCGCTCGACTTCGGCCGGGGGGATGGCCTGCAGGGTCACCGCCCCGGCCGCGGCCGCGTGGTTCAGCGCCGCTTCGCCGGCGGGCGTGCGGACCAGGACGGAAGACCAGCCGTCGGGGTCCTCGTACTTCCATTCGCCCCGCTCGTTGCGGATCCACGGATCGCCCACGGAAACGTCCGCGAACTCGGAGGCCGCGTCGAGGCACATCAGGCAGCGGCCCAGCGGTGCCGCCCGCGCAAGGACGTTGAAGACCTGGGCTGGCCCGTAGGGCGCGCGCCAGCGGGTTCCGTCCGAGAAGGTCATCTCCAGCGTGTTGTGCGGCCAGCCTCGCTCGCCGCTCTGACGGTAGCGGGTGTGCTGGAGCCGGGCTCCGGGCGGCGCCACCAGGCGCGCGGACTCCCGCGTGCCCAGCGCCGGCAGGCTGTAATGGCAGAGCAGGCCGATGACGAGCGGGATTCGTTCGCGCCAGCGCGGGTCCAGGCGCTGGAGGTGGCGGAGCGCGTGAATCTGGCAGGGGAGCCCGACGACGGCGAAAGGTCCCGGCTCATCGCGGATCTCGAACAGCGCCGCGAAGCTGGGTGTCGTCGTGTAGCGCGATTGCGCAGCTTCGCGGATCTGCGCCGGGGTGCGCGCGATGATACCCTTGCCGAGGCTGGGGTCCGCGGGGTCCTCCACGGCCACCAGCGCCCCGCGGATCATGCCCGATTTCAGCAGGTGGAGGAGCAGCCCGGTGACCAGCCCGCCGCTGGATCCCAGGCGGCGGACCTCCGGCTCGGCCGCGCACCCGATGTGCGCGGCCCGCACGGGGCCCATCAGCGAGCCGAATGAGTAGCCCGCGGGTCCGTACAGGGATTCGCCCAGCGCCGGGTAATCCACGGTGTGCCCCGAACAACAGCGTACGCAGATGTTGCAGTGAATGCAGTCGGCGACGACGCGGGGATACCCGTCCGGGTCCGTCGCAAACGTCCCGGCCGGACAAACGCCCACGCAGGACCCGCACCGGTGGCAGAGCCCGTCCCGGACGATCGAGAGGATTCCGTCCGCGTCCCGGTACCGGTCGTTCTTGAGATGAACAGTCGAGGCTCGCGTCATGGCAAGTCGCCGCAGGACACAGCGAGTAGCCATAACCCGTGAACCGATTCAAGGTCGCTGTCGTTACCCGGCAATCCAGCCCCGCCTTTGACGCGGCGCGGGCACTGTTTCTGTGTCCCCGCTGCTCCCGCTCACTTCGCCACCGCAGCCGGCACGCGGTTGGTGTGGGAGCCCGTCACCGCGCCCGACGCGGCCCATTCGACACCCCGGAGCAACAGGGTTTGAAAGCCGGGGTTGTTCATGCTTTCCGCATTGTGCCCCAGCAGCAGCGTGAACCCGCGCCCCTTGCCGAAGGACGTTGCGAAGGCAACCGGCTGGCCATCGGCAACAGCCAGGACCGTTGCCCCGGGATGAACCCCCGGCTTGATCCAGAGTTCGTCCTTCGTGGTGAACGGCTGCAGGCCGCGTGTGACCGGATGCTCGCCCGAAGCTGTGACCGTGAAGGTGTGCATCGGGCCGTGGCTCGTCTGGCCGCTCTTCCAGAAGGCCATTCCCAGCTGCTGGTACTCGGGCCAGTCGTAGAAGGACGAGCTGCCCGCGTGAACGGCCACGACCCCCTTGCCCTCGCGAGCGAACTTCAGAAAGGCGTCCCGCGTTTCCGCCGGCCAGTGGGTGGCGGAGTCCGGCTTTCCGAACGAGTTCCAGTTGCTCAGGATCGCGTCGAACTTCGCCAGAGACGCGTCGGTGCACTGGTCCGGGCGCTCGGTGACTTCGGCGGCGATGCCCGCCGCGCCGAGGATCTTCACGAGCGCCGGTGTCGTCGTCTTCCAGTCGTGGTTGTTCTGGCCGCTGAAGATCAGCACGCGCGGCGGCGGCGCAGCCTGCGCCGCCACCGCCGCCATCAGGACCAGACCGGCCGCGCGCAGCGCCTTCAAGTTCTCCAAGCCTTGTTGAGGAATTGGACGGACGCCTTGACGTTGTCCGGACCCGCGACTTCCAGCGTGGTCGGGCCGTCGAACCCGGCTTTCTTCAGTGCCTTGATCACGCCCTTCAGGTCCACAACGCCGGTCCCGAGCGGAATGACGGCCATGCCGCAACCGAACATCGTGCCGCGCTTGGATTCCATCTCCTTCGGCATGTCCTTCCAGTGAACATGCTTGATCCGCTTGCCGAACTTCTTCACGAACTCGACCGGATCGCCGCCGCCCAGCCAACTGTTGCCCGTGTCGAGGTTGACGCCCACGGTCTTCTCGTGGCCCAGCGCGTCGAGGATCCTCGTCATGCCGGCCACGCTGTCGGTGAGCACTCCATGCGGTTCGAGGAGCAGGTCCACGCCCAGCCGCTCAGCCCAGAGCACCGGCTCATTGAGCTTCTCGCGGATGCTGAAGAGCTGCTCGTCGGCCGTGAGCTTGTGTCCGAACTCCGTCTTCGGGTCACCCTCGGTGGTGATGACCTGCCTGACTCCCAGGAAATGCGCCAGCTTGATGGCTTTGATGATCTCCATCGTCCCGTAGCGGGCCGGGCTGGCGGGGTCGAGCAGATTGGCGTGCGCGCAGACGCTGGTCAGGGTGATGTCGAACTCCTTGACCATGTCGAGAATGGTCGTCGGGTGGGAGTCCAGGCTGAACGAAGCCGTGAACCCATACTCCACGCCGAGCATTCCGCCGTTGTGATTGTCCGTCAGGTCGGCGTAGTCAATCCCGAGTTCGCGAATGCACTTGAACTGCTGCCGCATGGTCGAAAAAGGCTGCATGAGGGCGAAACAACCGATCTGCATCTTGAACCTCCTTACTGAACAGAAATCGCTTCCGGGCCGGTACGGGCGCCCGGCCTCGCCCTGCGGGTTTCGCAGGGTAGGCACGCCCGTCGGGACCGGCCAGAAGCGACGTCGTCATGATGGAGAGGCTGCCCGAGGGCCTGCGCAAAAACAAGAACGAAGGCGACGCTGCGGCTCGCAACTGACGGCCGGCGGGGGCGCCGGCCCATGAGCGATGGATGCGCTTCCTCCGCGGCGTGCGCCGCGCCGCGCGTGCGGTGGCACGCCCGGCTCCGGGCGCCCTGGACGGGCGCCATCTGAGAACGTGCCGGCCTGCGGCCTTGCGTAGAGCCGAGTGCGCGCCGGACTGGACGCGAGCCCTCGGCTTCGCGGCCGAAGCCTTCCCCGCCGCCTGGTCTCCGCCGTCTGCTCGCTTCTCTCCCCCTCCCGGCCCGTTTCGCCCCCTTGTACAGGTAAGAAGCGGTGGCGTGCAGGCGTCGTGACCGGGTTGGATTCCGCGCAGGCAGGGTTTGCCGTCAAGCGATCCGCACGAGTATCGGCTCGGCGGTCGATTCGCACGAGATTCCAGGACAGACTTCGGATCACCGAAGTCCGGGAAGGCCGTGGCTCTTGGGTTCCATCTCACTCCTGGGCTCCGAGTCGTTTCTACTTATGCTGCTTATGCCATTCTGCCAATGCGTCGGCAAAGGCCTTGCCGATGCGGCCCAGGATCTTGGCGGAGCCAAGTTAGTTGTTCATGGGGGTGGGGGGTTCGTAACATGGAGTGGTCTTCGCTCACTTCGTCTGCCGCCCGATGGCATTGCGGAATAGTTCGAGTTCTTGCTTCTCGTAGGGTGAGTGGTCCCCGTGAAACAAGTCATGCTGCCATTTCGCGGGTGCCGGCTTGCCGGGTCGTGCTCCCCAGGGGAGGTGCGTCTGGGTGCGGCCGTTGACCAATCCCCAGTGCATGCAACCGACGTTCTCGGCGGTGAAGAGCGGCAGGCAGGCCTCCGGGGTGGAGCCCAGATGCCGGCAAAGCCATTCGGTGTTGATGACCGGGCGGCCGTGTTTCTGCAGCGCAGTGATGGCGGCTCGCAGTCTGTCGGCATTGCCGTAGTTGTGGAAGGTGAGGATGTCGGAGTGGCGCAGGACGAGTTCGTTCAATCGTTCGTTGCCATTCCAAGTGCCCAGTGTGAGCGGCTGGGCGGGGTTGACGGCGCGTGCCCACTCGAAGACCTTTTCCGCCAGCGGCAGGGAAGCATCGCCGAGGCCGCCGTTGGTCGGCTCGTTGTAGAGGTCCCAAACCCAGACGCGGCGGTCATCGCGGTAGGTGGTGAGGATGTCGCGGACGTATTTCTCGAGGCGCGGCCAGGTTTCCGGGTTGCGCACCATGTCGTGGCCGGGCGAGGGCGTCCAGCCGTTGGCATAGAATCCCGCGAGGACTTCGGGCTGCTTTCCGTAGTGCGGGTTCTTCAACGCCTCGTCGCTGCCGAACGCGCAGTCATCGAAAAGCGCGAACATCACCCGGAGACCGCGGCGGTCGCAGACCGCGAGAAACTCGTCGAGCCGCTTCTTGAAGGCGGCGGGATCATGCTCCCACACGACGAACGGCAATACGACGCGCAGGCAGTTGAAGCCGATGTCCTCGGCCAGCGCGAGCTCCCTGTCCACTTTCGCCGCATCGAAATTGTAGGGCATCCACATCTCGGTGTAGCTGATGGCGTGGGCGGGGACGTAGTTGAATCCGCAGGGCCAGGTCTGCTTTGCGTACCACTCGTTGGCCTTTTCGGCGGACCAGCGGTTCCGAGCGGTCGTGCCCGGTTCCTCATCGCCGCTTTCGGGAATCCAGACCGTCATCGGTCCCTTCTCCCGGTTCGCCCAGGCGAAGTAAGGGATAGCGGTCAGCTTGACGGGATTCCTCTTCTCATCGAGGCCTTCGGCGCGGATCACGGTGACGCCACCGAGCAGCTTGGCATCGTGTTCGGTGGTTGTTTCGGCGGATCGTGGAAGGCTGAGCTTGAAGAGGTCGATGTCCTTGTTATCGACTCCTTCGAGGCAGTAAACGACCGGCCCGCGCATCAGGGCCGCCTTGCCCTTGTTCGCCTCGACCTTCTCATGGGCGTGGACGCGGCGGACCGGCATCGGCAGATCGAGCGTCACTTTGTCGCCGGCTTCCCAGGAACGCTCGAGGTGGACGTATCCATCCTGCCCGGGCTTTGCCTCCACCGGTTTTCCGTTGATCTTCAGGGAAACAGGGGCCGCTTCCGTGGAGGCAAATCGATAGAGATCGCTGGGCACCGGTTTCCCGAGCGCCCAGCCGGGAATCCGCACGCAGAGGTCAAACTCGGACGGCTTGTCCAGCCCGATCGTCAACCGGATCCCGCCATCCCACGGGTAGCCCGTCTCCTGACAGATTTTCACCGCCCGGCCGTCGTCGATGGCGATGCTGGCCACGCCCGCTGCGTAGAGGTTGACGAAGATCCTCCCGCTCTTCCGGGCATAGACCAGGCCGCCGACCTGCGGGGTGAAGCGGGCGTGCGAGGTCGGGCAGCAGGCCAGGCCGATCCAGTCGGAACGCTCCGCTCCCTTCCGTGATTCCAGCGGGTTCTGATAGAAGAAGCCTTTGCCGGAAAGCGCGAGGCCGGCTATCGCCGAGTTGTAGAGCGTGAGCTCCATGACATCGGCGTACTTGGCGTCGCCCTCCATCAGGTTCATGCGATGCTGCCACAGCACATGGGCCATGCAGGCGCAGGACTCGCAGTAGGTGTTGTTCGGCAGCAGGTAGGGGTCGCCGAAGCCTTCATCGCCGTATTGGGCGGTGCCGAGGCCGCCGGTGAGGTACATCTTGCGCCGCACCACGTCGTCCCACAGGGTGCGGACGGCCTTGGCGTAGTCCGGCGCCTCGCTGAAGCGGGCGAGGTCCGTCATGGCGGCATACATGTAGCCGGCGCGCACGGCGTGGCCCACGGCCTCGGTCTGTTCCAGAACCGGCTTGTGGTCCTGCATCCGGCCGTTGCGCATGCTCCATTTCTTCCGGCGCCATTCCTGGACCGTCTCGCCGGGCAGGCGCGGCGGGTCGCCGCGGGGAATCACCTCGGTAAACGGCTTGCGCTCGGCGCCGTGGACGTGGCCGCGTTCTTCGAGGAAGAACCGGCAGAGGTCGAGGTAGCGCTTCTCGCCCGTGGCGCGGTAGAGCTTCACCAGCGCCAGCTCGACTTCCTGGTGGCCGTCGACGTCGTAGCGCTTGCCGTGACCGAACGTGCGATCGATGTGGTCGGCGAAGCGCGTCGCCGCCTCCAGGGCCTTGGTTTCGCCGGTGAGCTGGTGATGCGCCACGGCAAACTCGAAGAAGTGGCCGGCGTTGTACATCTCATGGTTAAGCCGCAGGTTGGCCCACTTGTTTGCCGGCTCCTTGGCGGTGAAGTAACTGACCAGATACCCATCCGCCTCCTGCGCGGCGACGATGCGGTCGAGAATGCCCTCGACGCGGCTCCGCAGGGCCGGGTCGTCGAAGTGGCCGAGCGTGTAGCACGCGCCTTCGAGCGCCTTGTGAACGTCGGAGTCAAAGGCGCTGTGACCCACGATTTCACCGTCCTTGGCGGCGTTGGGATTCTCGGATCCGGGGCCGTGGTTTCCGGCGTTTCCCTCCAGCGCCTGGCCGGCTTGGTTGGGGTCTGTCCCGCTCCTTTTCGCGGCTCCGACTCTCAAGGCCCCGGCGGCGACGTCGAAGTTGGCGATATGTTTGCGTTCCTCGAGTCTGTCGAGCACGTGCGGGATGGTGGCCTTGTGATGGATGTCGAGGCGCGATCCCCAGAAGCCTCCGCGCAGGTTCACATCCTGCCAGCCGACTTCTTCGAGGCCGCGCAGCGGCGGCATGAGCCCGTCGTGAACCGGCGACGCGCTTTCGGGGCGGGCGGGTTCCGCGGCGAGGGCGGACACCGCGGTCAACGCAAGCAGGATCACGTCGAGGATAAGCGACCGGGGGCGGACGGGGATGGCCAGGAGTTGTATTGCAGTTCTCATGTTTGTCCTCGGAACCAGCCCGAGAACTCGCACCGGTTCTTGGGGTTATGCTGGCTTTTGTCGTGGGTTCCATCCTGGATGGGAAGTGCTTCTCGAACAACGGACGGACGCTGGTCAATTCCCGCCCGCGGCCGGCAAGCGGACGTGACGCAGGAGAAACTCAACCGCCGCCCTTCCGGTCTCGCTCCACTGCTTCTGTTCGCCGGCATAGACGGCGGTGACGGGGATGCCGAGTTCCTTGCACCGCCGCTCGATGACCTGAACGTGGCGCGGGTGATGGAGGAGATGGCCGCGGCTGGTCGGTTCACCGTCAGGGTGCGAGGAAGAAAGGTAGATCGGCGGGTCGTCGGCGGTGAGGAGGCCGAGCATGTTGCAATCGGCGCGGATCTTCTTGCCCTGTTCGGTGTCGTAGTCGGCCTCGCTCTTGAAGTGGTAGAACTGCGGGCCTTCCGCCTCGCCCTTCACCCACTCCGGTTTGAACGGGAAGATGACGCGGTCCCACTCGCGCAGGTCGTAGGTCGCCTGGCCGTTGAGGCTGCCGGCGGCGCTGAGGCGGCTGGACTGGCGCAGCACCGGGTCAGCGGACTTCGGGTCGGCCAGGTCATCATGCGCCGCGAGCCACAACGACGTGCCCGCGCCTGCCGAACTGCCGAAGGAGGCGATGCGCCTGGGATCAATGTGAAACCGGGCCGCGTTGGCGCGCACGAACTGGATCGAGCGAGCGGCGTCGCGGAGAATGTCCTGGATGGGCGCGTGCTCGCGGAAGCGGTAGTTGATGCTCATGAATGCCGCGCCGCCGTTGAGCGCCTCGCGGAGTGCGGCGAGGCTTAGCTTCTGTGCTTTGTCGCCGCCCACGAATCCGCCTCCGTGGATGAACACAACCAGAGGCGCGGCCGCGTTGGTGTTCTTCGCGAACCAGAAATCGAGCGCGTTGCGCTCGTGCGGGCCGTATTTCACATCGCGCAGATCGGGCGCGGGCAAAGCGGCGTCCGTCTCGGGAGGGGCCTTGGCCTTGCCGCGAAGCTTGGCCGCGTATTGGCGCGCCTCCTCCACGGTAAGCTTGCCGTCCTTGTTCGCGTCGGCGTCGGGGTAGGCCTTCAGTAGTTGTTCAAGGCGGGCTTCGGGCGGTTTCCTCTCTGCGGCAAGCAGTGGGGCAGGCGAAGCGCAGGCCGCGAGACCGATGCTCAAGGCGAAGACGAGGCGATGGTTCATGGTTTGTCCTGGGTTCATTGTGGTATATCGGGGTTAAACGGTTAATCGGGTAAGCCTGATCACAGATCGCTTTTCGGCCGGCTCGGGTACCCCGCTTCGCCCTGCGGGTTTCGAGGGCAGGCGCGCCCGTCGGGGCCGGCCGCAAGCAGCGTGCTCATGGCGGTGAAGCTGACAGAGTGCCGAAGGGAAGGCAAGAACGGGACGCGAGGGCGCTCCGGCCCGGCGGTGCCGCACGATCCGAACTGCCCGATGGATTTGAGCGCGCTGGAGAAGCCCGCCAGGAAGACGGCGAAGTGAGCCGACATCGTAAGCGTAAGTTCAGACAAGACAGGAAGGGCACCCATCGCCTAGAGTCCGCGCCATGTCATCTGCGAGCACCACCACGGACCCGGCCGCGCCGCGCCACCCGCGCGGGCTGGCCACCTTGTTCTTCACCGAGATGTGGGAGCGGTGCAGCTATTATGGGATGCGCGCGCTGCTCGTGCTCTTCATGACCGCCACAGTGCAGCAGGGCGGGCTGGGATTCTCCGACAAGCTGGCGGGCGCGATCTACGGGCTCTACACGGCGGCGGTCTATCTGGCCGCGCTGCCGGGCGGCTGGGTCGCGGACCGGCTGCTCGGTGCGAAGAAGGCCGTGTGGCTCGGCGGCGCGGTGATCGCGCTCGGCCATTTCACGCTGGCGGTGCCGCGCATCGAAGCATTCTACCTTGGCCTCCTGTTCGTGGCGCTGGGGACCGGCCTGCTGAAACCGAACATCAGCGCGATCGTCGGCAAGCTCTATCCCGAGGGCGGTGCGCGCCGCGACGCGGGCTTCACCATCTTCTACATGGGCATCAACGTCGGCGCGTTCATCGGGCCGCTGGTGTGCGGTTGGCTTGGCGAGAAGGTCAACTGGCACGCCGGCTTCGCGGCGGCGGGCGTGGGCATGGTGGTGGGCCTGGCGCAGTTCAGCGCGATGCGTGGGCGGCTGGGCGACGCCGGGCGGCAGCCGGAATCCGGCGCGGGACGCGCCCGCGACCGCGGGCTGGCGTGGGTGGCGCTCGCCGGCGTGGTGGTGGTGACGGCGCTGTTCCTGTGCGGCGTGGTGCGGATCAACCCGGTGGCGCTCGCGCAGTCGGCCAAGTGGATCATCCTCGCGCTGGCGCTGGTTTTCTTCCTGCGGCTGTTCCTCTCGCGCGCGCTCACCGGCGAGGAGAAGCGGCGCGTCGGCGTGATTGCGATCCTGTTCGTCTCGTCGGCGCTGTTCTTCTCCGGCTTCGAGCAGGCGGGCTCGTCGCTGAACCTGTTTGCCGAGCGCTACACGCTGCGCACGCTCGGCGGCTGGGAGGCGCCGGCGAGCTGGTTCCAGATGCTTAATCCGCTCTTCGTTGTCACGCTCGCGCCGGCGGTGGCAAGCATCTGGGTGACGCTCGCGCGCCGCGGCCGCGATGTTGCGCTGGGCGTGAAGTTCGCGCTCGGCCTGCTGCTGCTGGCGGCCGGCTTCCTCGTCATCATGGTCGCGGCGCGGCGGGCCGAACATGGACAGGTCGTCCCGGTGTGGCTGCTGATGACCTATCTGCTGCACACCGTCGCCGAGCTGTGCTTGAGCCCGGTGGGCTTGAGCTCGGTGACGAAGCTCGCGCCGGCACGCTACGTGGGCCAGATGATGGGCGTGTGGTTCTTGGCGTCGTCGCTCGGCAATCTCATGGCGGGGCTGATCGCCGGCGAGTGCGGCAGCGGGCCGGCGGACATGGCGCACCGTTTCTTCCAGGTGGCGCTGCCCGCGATTGGCCTGGGCCTGGTGTTGCTCACGCTCGCCGGGCTGATGCGTAAATGGATGGCGGGAATCAAATAGAGTGCGGCAGGCAAACAATGAACTTCAAGCTGGTCATCATAGTGGTGGGATTGCTGGCGGGGCAGGCCTCTGCCACCGACATGGATCGGAAACTCGCTGACTCTTATCAGGGCCATCTCGCAGCGGTGTTCCGTCTGCAGCCGCTGACGGCGACGCGGCTCCTGATAAGTGGTCGCTTCTCTGATGGTGTGGGCACCCGCCCGGCTCTGCCAGCCTGAATGCGGGATTTCATGGTGGAGACACTGCCCGAGCGGGCGTGGGAGGTCAAGATCGAGGGTGAAACGCCTCCGGGCCGGTCGGGGCATGCCCCGACCGGCCCGGAGCGTGCCTTGGCGGGATCGAAGCGCGAGGGAGAGACAGACCGGCCCCGCCGCGGGGGTTCAGCCGTTCGCGTAGGCCATCCTCCTACGCCGAGGCTTCGGAGGACAAGCAGACCTGCTCGGCGTCGTAGTCCCGTCTCCGCCCTTCGGGCTACGACGTGGCACGCGGGGAAGGGGTCATCAAGGCCACGGGTCTTTGCGTTCCCGTTCTACGATTGGAAGAGGCAGTTTCTGACACCCTGCTTCCGCATGGGTGCCGCACCGTCACGATCCATCACTTCGCATCCTTCTGGAGCGCCTTGATGGCGGGGGCGCGGGCGAAGTCGTTGACGGGAACCAACGGGATGATCCGGTGGCGGCCGTAGAACTGGTCGACGGTCTCGAAGCCCGTGGGCGGGGCGCCCTTCGTGTCGTGCAGCCGCGCGGCAAGTTCGGCACCGGGACAAAGCCAACGGTAGATCTCCCATTGGTCCACACCGCTCCAGACGCGATAGCGAGGCGGGGCGTCCGCCGGTTCGGCGTGCAACGTGGTTTCGCTGTAGCCGCCGCTGAACGGGACGATGGCGTCGCATTGGTGCTCGCAGTAGGTCCGGACGTCCGGACCCAGCCGGCCGCGCAGCCAGCGCATGAGTTTCACGTCCTCCAACGAATTGCCGAAGCTGTCGAGGTAGAACAGCGAGCAACCGCGACGGATCATCGTGTCGAAGCGATGCCAGAGCATCTCGCGGTGACCGGAATCGTCGGGGTTGATGGAGATGATCCGGTCCTGCTTCCAGTCACGCTTCACGGCCATGTCGCGCGGCCGCGCGGTCACCCCGAGCCGCACGCCGGCCTCCTTGAAGCGCGGCACGATGATGCCCGTCCACTGGGCCTCGACCTCGGGCGGAAGGATGTCGAAGTCGGGCCGGTACATCCCGCCGCGCGGATCGTCACCACCCTGGCCCCAGACGATGATGCCCTGCCCATCGTTGCCCTTGAGCACGGGAAGCACGGCATCGCAGAACTTCGCCGCACCCTCGGGAGTGTCGATGCGGCGGTGGCCGCCGTGGAAGCCGTAGGGATTCGACGGCGATACGGCAGCCTGGCTGTGGTTGAGGTAATCCGTTGCGATCCAGCGCGGGTCGGACCGGTACTGGAGCTTGCCGAACGTGGCCTGGAAATGCTCACGGTACGGTTCCAGCAGGTGTTTCCAGTCGCAGTCCGGGCTGACGCGAAGACGCAGGTCAACGGTGACCGCGCCGCGCGGCGGAACCGGCGTCGGTGCGAAGTAAAGCAGCCGCCGCGACGGGAGTGTGTCGCGCTTTCCGGGATTCCAGTCCGTGTAGTCCCAGAGGATCAGCGTGCGTGCCAAACCCGTCCGCCACGGCGAGACCCCGACGCCGATGGAACCGTCCTGCGCGTAGCTGCCGCCGACCGGGCTGAACGTGCTCGGATGGCAAAGGCCGATGCCGTGCGACTTGAAGTACGAGATGTGCTGCTCGTTCATCCGGCCTTGCGGCGGCTTCGCGAAGGTGAATTCCAGCCCGCCGAAGCCCACCACCTCGACCGGCCGGTCCTCGTGGCGGTTCTCCACGCGCGCGGAGACGGTCACGTCCTCGCCGGCGAAGGAGTAATCGAAGGCAGCGAACCCATCGTCCCTTCGTTGTCGCACGACGACGCGCGCCGGCGAAACGACCTCAATCGAGCACTCCCGGAAGTCCCGCGCGTTCACCGGTCCGCACGATCCTTCCTTCGCGAACCAGCCCCCGGCGTCGAAGACGCTCCATCCGCCCGCCGCCAGCGTCCGCCCCGCCACCTCGATTCGCGAAAGCCCGGCCGCCGTGACTTCGAAAAGGACTCCTTGCTCCGTGCGATAGGTGAAGCGGTCCTGTTTGCCGTCCGCCGTCGCCGGATCCTCGGCGCCTGCGCACAGGGCCGCGCAGAGCATCATCCCGGGAATCCATCCTGTCTTCATGTTCGGCGTGGGCTCTCCATCAAAGAAGGGGGCACGGCATCAACCGTAGGCCTATACGATAGGCCAAGAAGAGAAGAACGGAGGATGCCATGCCTTGGGAAGAGAGTGTGCTCAGTCTGCCCGGAATGCACGTGAAAAGGGTGGAGGGATGGAACGCGGTGCACGTATGGGTGAGGTCGGAGGAGGAGGTGAG
>VGWF01000059.1 GCA_016873715.1 Lentisphaerota bacterium
CTCACCTCCTCCTCCGACCTCACCCATACGTGCACCGCGTTCCATCCCTCCACCCTTTTCACGTGCATTCCGGGCAGACTGAGCACACTCTCTTCCCAAGGCATGGCATCCTCCGTTCTTCTCTTCTTGGCCTATCGTATAGGCCTACGGTTGATGCCGTGCCCCCTTCTTTGATGGAGAGCCACCAAGCGTGATTCTCCGAACGGCCCCGTACCTGCTGGCCGGCATCCTTCTCGCCGGCTGCTGCTGTTTCGGGGGCCGGTCGGAGAAGGCGCCCAAGATGGGCAAGCCCAACGTCTCGGTCCAATCCGGCAACTCCGCCATCCGCAAGGTCGCCGTCATGCCGTTCCGGGCCCAGAACGAGATGGTGGGCGCGACGGTCTCCGACTACTTCGTCAGCGAGATCCTCGGCGCGAAACGATACGAACTCGTCGAACGCAGCCAGATCGGGAAGGTCCTCAACGAATCCGAGCTGGCCCTGTCGGGGATTTCGGATTCCAAGGCGGCCGAGGTCGGGAGCATGGTCGGAGCCGACGGGGTGGTCATCGGAACGGTCGGCGACTACGAGAAGGTCAGCCAGGGAAAGGACTCCTTCGCCGTCGTCAGCATCGCGGCGCGGATGATCGACACGAAAAGCGGCACGATCATCTGGAGTGTCGACCTGACCTGCCGGGCGACCGATCCCAAGGTGACGCTCTCCGAGCACTCCCGCAACGTCGTGAAGGAAATGATGAGGGCGTTGGGCCAGGCGATGGGGAACCCCAAGCGCTGACGGATGGACGGACCGATGAGACGCATCGGATTACTCGCGATCGTGTGCCTGGCGGCCGGGATGGCCGGATGCAGGTCCCGTTCGCCGTCGCGCCCCGCACCATCCCCCCGGCCCGCCCCGTCCGTCGCCGTCGCGCCCGCCGGGGCGGCGTCATCGCAGACGGCCGAGGCGGCTCCGCCACGGGTTCTCGTCCTTTTCCAAGTGCAGGGCGCTCCGCCCGGCGTGGCGGCGGATGCCGAGGCCCTGATTTCCCGGCGGCTGCTTCGGGACCGGATTCCCATGATCGATCCGGCGGTCGTGCGCGCCAACGTGCAGAAGATCCAGGCGATGATGTCCGCGTCGGGCGACGAACAGGGCGCCGCGGCGCTCGGCGCCCAACTCGGCGCCGACATCGTCATCCGCGGGGCCGCGGACGTGCGGGCGCTGGCCCAGAAGATCGCCGACAGCAATCTCCAGAGCTACCAGGCCCAGGTCAACCTGCAGGCCGCCGCCACGGACAACGGCGCGGTCCTGGCATCGGCGGATGCGTCCGCCGCGGCCCTGGCCCTCGACGCGGCCGGCGGCGGCGCGAAGGCCGTTCAGTCGGCCACGGCGAAGGCGCTGGACCCCCTGCTCGCGTCGCTGCTCCCGGCCTGGGGCGCCGAGGTGAAGGCGGGACGACTGCGCGCGGTGTCGGAGGACGCCGTCTCGATGGCGCGCGCCCTGTCCGCCCCCGACACGTCGGTGCAGGAGCTGCCCGCTCCGCCCGCGGCGGGATACACCGCCCCCGTGGCCGCCATCTGGCGGCTCACGCCCCAGGGCGGGGTCCCGGCCGACTGGATGGCGCCGGTCACCGAGAAACTCTACGCATCGATCCTGAAGAGCGGCTGGTACCGGCTCGTGACCCGCGACGACATGTCAAAGCTCCTGGCCGAGCACAATATCCAGATGAGCGACGTCTGCGACAGCGCCGAGAAGGCCGTGGAGTTCGGCCGGATCCTCAGCGCGCAGAAGCTCCTGATCGGCACGGTCGGCCGCCTCGGCGCGACCCTTCAGGTGGTGCTCAAGCAGGTGGATGTGGAGAGCGGCGAGATCGAGCGTGCCGGGCAGGCGGAGGGCCGCGGAGGCGCCGATGCGCTTCTCGGCCTGACGGCCCGGGCCGCCGCCGATCTCCTGCGGGCGTCGCCCGCCGGGACGCAGGCCCCGGCGCGGGCGGCGCCGGAGGGTTCCGCGGAGCCCGCGAAGCCCGTGGAACGGAAATGAACGCGTCTTCCAGTCGGCGGCCGGCGCGTGCGGCCGGACCGTCGGGAGGATCCGGGATTCGGGAGTGAACAGGTTCGGAAAACGGGAGGGACGAATGAAGACGATGACGATGGGCTGCGGGATCGCAGTGTTGTCCATCGCGCTGGGCGCGATGACCGCGGGGGCGCAGGAGCAGGGACGGGACAGCGCCACCGTGATCCGGCAGGGGCCGGGAGGCGAGATCCAGATCCTGACGACCGAGAAGAACGCGCCGGCGCAGGCCGCGGCCCCCGCGGCGCCCCGGGAAAGGCAGCCGGCCGAGGCGGCGGATGCCGGGGCGCCTCGCAAGGCGCGGGTCATGGTGCTTCCGGCGGTCTTCGCGCAGGAGCGCCGGCGCCGCATCGACCGCGAGTTGAACGAACGGTTCGGCATCACGGACCCCGGGGTGATCGAAAGCCCCGGCTACACCAGCTACCTGATCGACGCGCTGGTGAACGTGCGCAAGTTCGACATGCTGGAACGCGAGGAACTGCGGCAGGTTGTCCGCGAGCTGAACTTCGGCGAGAGCGAGTACGTCGACATCGACAAGGTCGTCAAGATCGGCAACATGGTGGGGGCCGACTACATGATCATCCCGGAGATCCGCTACCTCGAAGTGGACCGGGAGACCAAGGACGTTCCCTACATCGGCGGGCAACAGGTCGCGATCCGGAGCAAGCTGGCCACCAACGTCCGCACCGTGGACGTCGCGACGGGAAAGATCATCGCGTCGAGCGTGCGCGAGATCGAGCGGAAGAAGCGCCAGCGCCAGCAGGATTCCCTCCGGATCCTGGTGATGGACACCATCGGGGAGTGTTTCAAGGAGTCCTCCCTGCTGGACGCCGCGAAACTGGTCGACGTGGCCTACCCGATCCGGATCGTCAACCTCGACGGCGACCAGGTGACGCTGAACCGCGGCCTCGGCGCCATCCTGAAGGGCGAGATGCTCAAGGTCTACGCCGCGGGCGAGATGATGGTTGATCCCGATACGAAGGAGAACCTGGGCTACCAGGAGGCCTACGTCGGATCCATCCGGGTGACCGAGGTGGACTCGAAGACCAGCAAGGGGATCATCACCGACCGGGTGGGGTCCATCAGCCGGTTGTCGATCTGCCACCGGGTGGAGAATCCGACCCTGGAGGATCCGCGCCTGAAGCAGTCCCCGTCGCCCGCGCCGAAGATCGACTGATCCAGCCCTGCGTCCGCCCCCGGGCATCCGCCCCGGGGCGGACGCGGAGAAGGGCCGCCATGAACCATGCCATTCCAAGAATCCTGACCGCCGCGCTGCTCGCCGCGGTCCTGGCCGGAACCGTTTCCTGCCGGGCGCCGCTGACGTCGGCGGGGGCGACGATGGAGACCTATCCCAGCAACCAGCTCAAGGTGAACTCCCGCCTGTTCGGCCGGTGGTTCACGGTCACCGACAGCGCGATCGTCCGGGGTGACAACGGACTTCTCAAGGCCACGGTCTCCGTGGAGAACCTGAAGAACAAGGACGCGCAATTCGAGTACCGCTACCGCTGGCTCGACAAGGACGGGATCGAGGTGAGCAGCGGGGGCTCCATCTGGACGGCCCGGAGCGCCGCGGCAAGGGAGAGGGTCCTGCTGACCGGCGTGGCGCCGACCCGGATCGTCGAGGACTTCATCCTGGATATCCGCTTCGCTTATCCCAGCACGCGGTGGCGCTAAGCCCGCACCCGGGGAAGGAAAGGTGTCATGAAGAGACTCCATGAACTCACGTCGTGGGCGGCCCTGGTCCTGGTCGTCGCGCTCGCCGGGTGCCGCACCCGGCAGCTTCCGCGGACCGGCTACGTTCCGGCCGAAGAGCAAGGCGTCATGACGATCGGCCTGGACGACCACGACTATGATCTCGTGGCGGCCGGCATCACGCGCGAGATGTTCTCCCGCGGGCTTCCGGCGGGCTACGTCGTCGTCCTGGGGCCGGTCGACACCCGCGAGTGCCCCTACGACGTTCGCGTGCGCCAGCTTCAGAAGTCGCTCCAGGTGGCCTTCAACAAGGAGGGCACCCTCAAGTTCATGACCGCGATCAACGCGATGGCGGGAGGCACGGAGATCGACGAGATCTTCAAGCTGATCCAGTTCAACTGGCTCAACAGCAATCCCATGGACATAGAGGATATGCAGACGTTCGGACGCCTGGCGCGCGTCAACGGGATCCTCTTCGGCCGGGTGTCGTCCCTGGAACGCCCGCTGCCCGGCGGGATGCGCGAGATCACGTACCGATTCGTGTGGGAGCTTTCCAACACCGCCACGGGGCTTCTCGAGGTCTCCCACGAGGAGAAGATCCGGAAGAACGTCGGACGAGGTGTGCGATGAACCGGCGGGAGGTTCTTGCGATGGCGGCCGCCCTCCTCGCGACCGGCGCGGTCGCGCGCGAGAAGCGCGAGAAGCCCGAGAAACCCGAGAAGCCGCCCGAACTTCCTCCCTGGGCGGTGTCGCCCAAGCAGACCGACAGCGTGTACTTCTACGTCGTCGGGAGCGCGGGGGACCTGAAGACGCCGCTGGACGCCCGGGAGGCCGCGTACCAGGATGCGCTGCAGAAGATCTCCCGCTCCATCGTCACGGAGGCCGGCGTGGGGGAGAAGGCGCTGTCGCCGTCCGGCGTTCTGGTCCCGATGGAAGGCGCCGAGGTCCTGCCCGATTGCACCTACGTCCACCCGACGAAGGTAGGATTCGCCGCCTACGTCCAGGTCAGCTTCCCCATCGTGCAGAAGCGGAAGATCATTGCGCGGCTGCAGGGCAAGTGAGGACACCGGAGGGCACCAAGATGAACCGACGCCGGATCGCGACGGTCGGATGGCTGATCGCGGGATGCACGTTCGCGGCCACGGCCGCGGAACTCGGCCGATCGAAGCCGCAGATCGTGAACAACATCAAGCCCGGCGGCGCGTCGAATCCGACCACGGGGCTTCAACTGGCCCTGTTCGCCCCCGTGCAGATGTTCCCCCCGCGGTACGATGTCAGCGGGTTCAGGCTCAGTCTTCTCTACGGACGCAACCAGAACCTGCGGGGCTTCGACCTCGGCGCCGTCAACGTTGTCGAGGGCGTGGCCGAGGGCCTGCAGCTCGGCTTGGCCGTCAACCGGGCCGGGTCGGTGTCGGGCGCGCAGATCGCGGCCTTCAACGATGCCGGGGAATCCGAAAACGGCTGTTTCCAGATGGGCGCGGTCAACAAGGCCGGCGAATTCTACGGATGCCAGCTGGGCCTGGTGAACCTGGCCGACCACGTCGACGGGGTGCAGATCGGCTTCGTCAACGTCTGCCAGACGATGAGCGGGATCCAGCTGGGGTTCGCCAACATCATCTCGCGGAGCGACGCCCTGGTGTTCTGCCCGCTCTTCAACGCCCAGTTCTGACGGCCGCCGCGAATGCGCGTTCCGCACTTCCCCGCCCTCGCGATCGCCGCAGGGCTCGCCACGACGGCCCTCTGCCGGCCGGCCGCCCCGCTGAAGCTGCCGCCCGAGGCGCCGGGGCGGCCGCTCTGGATCGAGCGGGCGAAGAGCGCCGACAGCGTGTATGAGTACGTCGTCGGACACGCCGTCGGCCGCGAAGCCGGGGCCGGCCTCCGACAGGCCGCCGTGGAGGACGCCGCGACGCGGCTGACGGATGATCTTCTGATCCGCGCCGGCGTTGCGGCCGCGGAGGCTCCGGCCCTCCGGGCCCGCGTGGCCCTCCCGGGACTGGAGCCGGTTCCGGACGCCATCCACTACGAAGCCACGAAGGACGGCACCGCGTGCTGGATCATGGTCAGCTTCCCGTTGACGGAACGGGAGAAGATCCTCGCGACCCTCGCCGCCCTCCAGCGCGAGCGGCGCGCCGAGCAGGAGGCCCGCGAGGCCCTCGATGCCCGGCTGAACGACGCGTACCGCCGCGCGCGCGCGGCCGCCCTTGCGGGCGACGCGGCCGGAGCGCTGGCCCTGCTGCGGGAACCGCTGGCCGGGTACGGACGCATGACCCGCCCCGCCTTCCAGCTGGAGGAGGCGCAGGTGCTGGCCGGCGACCTGAACCGGGACCGGAACGAGCCGCTGGCGGCGCGCGCCATCTACGAGACCGTGCGCGGGACTTCGACCTCGCAGCCGTGGCGCGCCGAGGCGGAGGCCCGGCTCGCGGGGCTGCCCCGTCCCCCGCGCTTCTGGCCGCTCCGGGTGCGCCTGGGCGACGGGCCGATCGCGCTGCTCGCGGCGGTGCGGACCGACCAGGGCCCCGTCGCCGCGTTCGACGCCCTCGAGACCGTGCTGGCTCGCGACCTGGACGAGTGCAGGATTCCCCGCGCGCCCATCGGCCCGCTCCCGCCCGCCCAGCTGGAGGCTCTCTTCACCGGACGCCAGCTGGAGGAGGTGTGCCGCGCGGCGGAAGCCCGCGGCGCCCGGGCGCTGATCGCGGTGATCTCCAGGGTCGACTCCTCGCTCCGGGGCAAGACGCAGGACGTGATGGGCGTGGCCATGCCCCTCCCGGACACGTCGATCGAGGCGCACGTGGTCGACGTGAAGACCCGGACCGCGGTCCATACGGCGACGTTCCGGGAAATCACGGGGTCGTCCGGCCCCGCCAAGAGCGCGGAGCGCATCGCCACGATCCTGATCGGCAAGTACCTCGTGCCCCGGTGCCCGTCGTTGGACGGGCAGCCGGCCGCGGCGCCGTAGACCCTGCCGCCCGCCGGTCCTTCCGCGCGCCCGAAGGGGGCCGTACGCCAACTTGGATCTCGCGGGCGGGGCGGCGGAAGCGTAGATTAACCGCCCGCGCCCGGCCGGACCGGGGGCGAGAAGGCCATGTCGCAACGGGAGTTCATGAGTGAGCCGCCGGACAGCCCCACCTCGGTGGGCTGGACGCGGGTGAGATCCGCACGCCTCGCGGATGCCGCCTCGCCGTTTTCGCTCGAGTCGGGCGGCGTCCTGCCGGTCGTCGACGTCGAGTACGAGACCTATGGCCGCCTCAACCGCTCCCGCAGCAACGCGATCCTGATCGTCCACGCGCTCTCCGGCGACGCGCACGCGGCCGGGTGGGACCGCGATGCGGGGCGAATGGGCCGCCCGTGGCGCGCGCGCCGTCCGGGCTGGTGGGACGCGATGATCGGTCCCGGCAAGCCGCTCGACACGCGCCGCTGGTTCTTCATCTGCTCCAACGTCCTCGGCGGCTGTTACGGCACGACGGGGCCCGCCTCGCCGGACCCCGCCACGGGCGCGCCGTACGGCCTGCGGTTCCCGATCGTCTCCGTCGGCGACTGGGTCCGCCTGCAGGCGCGCCTCATCGACCACCTCGGCATCCGCCGTCTCCATGCGGTGATCGGCGGGTCGCTGGGCGGACAGCAGGCGCTGGAATGGGCCCTCGCGCTTCCGGATCGCGTCGCGAACTGCGTCGTGCTCGCCTCCGCGCCGCGCCTGTCCGCCCAGGGGCTCGCGTTCAACGCGGTCGGCCGCCACGCGATCCTGAGCGACCCGAACTTCCGCAACGGCGATTACTACGGCGGCGGGCCGCGTCCGACCGAGGGCCTTGCGGCCGCCCGCATGATGGCGCACATCACCTACCTCTCCGAGGAGGGCATGCACCGGAAGTTCGGACGGCGCCTCAAGGACCCGGGCAAGCGGACCGTCGGCTTCGGCGTGGAGTTCGAGGTGGAGAGCTACCTCGACCACCAGGGCAAGTCGTTCGTCGAACGGTTCGACGCGAACAGCTACCTCTACATCACCCGCGCGATGGATCTCTACGACGCGGCGCAGCAGTGGGGCGGGGGCGACCTCGTCGCCGCGTGCCGCCGCGTCGCCGCGCGAGCGATGATCGTGTCGTTCTCGTCCGACTGGCTTTACGCGCCGGACCAAAGCCGCGAGCTGGCCCTGGCGCTGTGCCGCACCGGGAGGCCGGCGACCTACGTCGTCGTACCCTCCTACCACGGCCACGACTCGTTCCTCGTCCAGGTCAACGAGGTCGGCCGGCTGCTGCGGGGGTTCCTCGCCCCGGGAGGCGGCGCATGAAGCGCGCATCCATCACGAAGCGCCCGCGCGGCGCGCCGGCGGGCGGATGCCCCCCCTGCGATGCGGCGGCGGAGATCCTCCGGCGGGTCGACCCGGCGCTCGGCGCGGCCGGCCGCGACCTGCTGGCCGAGTACCACCGGCGGGCCCGCCGGCCCGCGCGCGCCGCGCCGGAGGGGCGCTGGCAGGACGACCGCATCATCCGCGAGATCCCCCGCGGCGCCTCGGTGCTCGATCTCGGCTGCGGGGAGGGGGACCTCCTCGCCCGGCTCATGAGCCGCAAGGCCGTCCGCGGCCAGGGCGTCGAACTGGACGCGCCCGCGGTGATGCGCTGCGTCGAACGCGGCGTGCCGGTGTTCCAGGCGGACCTCGACCGCGGCCTCGCGGGCTTCCCGGACCGCTCGTTCGACTACGTCGTGCTCGAGGAGACGCTCCAGACCCTGCACCGGCCGCTCCAGGTGCTCGACGAGATGCTGCGCGTCGGACGCCACGGCATCGTGTCGTTCCCGAATTTCGCGTGGTGGCGCATCCGCATGGCCCTGCTCGTCGAGGGGCGGATGCCGACGACCGAGCAGCTCCCGTACCGCTGGCACGACACGCCGAACATCCACCTGTTCACGCTGCAGGACTTCCTCGACTGGGTGACGCGCGAGCGCGTGAAGGTCGTCCGCGCGTTCGCCTATGCGGACGGCGTCGTGCGGCCCCTGGCGGCCGACGACACGCTCAATGCCGAGGAAGCCCTCTTCCTCCTCTCGCGCTGACCTCCGCTCACGCGAAGAGCTCGACGTTCCCGCCGGTGTGGAGGAACAGGATCGAACTCCCCGGCGCGAACCGTCCCGCCCGGAGGCCGTCGAGCAAGGCCGCCGCCGCCTTCCCGGTGTAGACGTAGTCCAGGAAGATGCCGTGCGACCGGGCGAAGAGGCCGACCGCCTCCCTGCAGGCTTCCGTTTCCTGCGCGTAGCCGGCGCCGAGGAACGAATCGTCGACGAGGACGTCCCGCCGGTCCACCGTCGCGGCCAGCCGGGCCGCGGTCGCCCGTGCGAGGTCGAACACGTCGCGCTCCTGGCGCTCCCCCGGCTTCGCCGTGCTGATGCCGAGCACCCGGCCGGGCCAGCGCGCGATCGCCTTCCCGACGACCAGCCCCGCCTGCGTGCCGGCCGACGAGGAGGCGAAGACGATCGTGTCGAACCGCACGCCGAGGCGGCGCTCATCGTCGAGGATCTCCGCCATCGCCGCGACGTAGCCGAGGGTCCCGACGGGCGTCGATCCGCCGACCGGCATCCGGTAGACGGCGCGGCCGCGCCCGCGCAGGTCGCGTTCGAGCGCGGCCGCCTCCTCCTCCCAGGCGTCCCATTCGGCGGAATCCACGTGATGACACGCGGCGCCGAGCAGGAGGTCGAGCCGCAGGTTGCCGGTGGGATCCGCGGGCCGACCGCCGCCGAGCACGAGATGCACGTCGAGGCCGTTCGCGCTTCCGTAGGCCGCCACCATCCGGCAGAAGTTTGACTGGTTCGCCCCGACCGCCACCAGCGTGTCGCAGCTGCCGCGGAGCGCGTCCTCGATCAGGAAGTCCAGCTTGCGCGCCTTGTTCCCGCCGAACCCGAACCCGGTCAGGTCTTCGCGCTTGCAGAACACCCGGCACGTGCCGGCGCCGGGGAGGCCGGCCAGCTCGTGCACCGGCGTCGGAACCAGGGCGCGCCGCTGCCGCGCGATCCCCGCAAGCCGGGTGTGGATGGCGTCCATCGGAAGTTCCCCGGGGCCACGCTACGCCGCCGTCGTCGCCGGAGTCAAACGCGCCCCGCGGCGGCTCGCCAGGCCCGGGATTTCCTGTAGAATGGCCGCGGCCGTGACGGACACGCTCGTCATCCAGGTCGGGGTTCTCATCGGGCTCCTCGCCGTCTCCGGGTTCTGCTCGGGGAGCGAGGCGGTCTTCTTCTCCCTCGATGCCCTGCGGCTCCGGCGGATCGCACAGGCGCATCCCGCGCTCGGCCGCAGCCTTCACGCGCTGCTCGCGCAGCCGACGCACCTGCTGTCGACCATCCTGATCCTCAATACGCTCGTCAACGTCGCCGCCTCCGCGCTGTTCTTCGAGATCGTCAACGGGCTGGTCCCCGCCTACGCCGAGAAGATCAGCATCGCGGCGATGACGCTCCTGCTGCTGGTCTTCGGCGAATTCGGACCGAAGCAGCTCGCGCTCCAGTTCACCTCGCGCCTCGCCGCGGGATTCACGCCGCCGATGCGCGGCGCCGTGGTCCTGATGATGCCGTTCCGGTGGGCCCTCGAGCGCGTGACGCGCGCGCTGCAGCCGTTCTTCCGTCCGCGCGGACGGTCCCTCAGCGGGGACGAGTTCCGCACCGTCGTCGACATCAGCGGGCAGGAAGGCATCATCGATGCGGAGGAGCTCTCGCTGATCAAGGCGGTGGTCGGCCTCGAGTCGATGGTCGTCGCCGACGTCATGACGCCGCGCGTCGAGCTGCGCGGGGTGGACCTCAACGACGCGGCGGCGGACCCGGTCCGGATCGCGCGGACGGCGCGGCGCCAGTTCCTGCCGCTGTTCCGCGACACGGCCGACACGATCGAGGGGTTCCTCGACGTGCGCCGGTTCCTCCTCGACCCCGCGCACGCCATCGAGGCGGCGCGGATCCCGCCGTACTTCGTGCCGCACAGCATGCGGCTCAACCGGCTGCTGGCGCAGTTCCAGAAGGACCGCCGCCGCGTCGCGGTGGTCGTCGACGAATTCGGCGGCACGTCCGGCGTCGTCACCCGCGGCGACATCCTAGAACGCGTCACGGGCGAGATCTACCACGAGCTGAGCCGGCCGCGGCCGGTCTTCCAGGAGGCCGGCCCGAACCGCTGGCTCGTCGACGCCGGCTTCAGCCTCGAGGACCTCAACCGGAAGCTCGGCCTGCGCCTGGAGGCCGAGGGGGCCGAACGGCTGGCGGGATGGCTCGCCGTCCACGCGGGCCACATCCCGGAGCCGAACGAGATCGTCGAGGCGCAGGGCTGCCGCGTGACGGTCCTCAAGACCGACCAGCGCCGCGTCACGCTCGCCCACATCGAGAAGCTGGAATCCGGGGAGGAGGAGACGTGAGCCCGGGCGCCCAGGCGGTCCTCATCCTTCTCTGCATCGCCGGCAGCGCGTTCTTCGCGGGTCTCGAGACGGGCGTGATCGCGATCAACCGGCTCCGCCTTCGCCACCTCGTCCAGCATCGCGTTCCCGGGGCAAAGATCCTCGAGGATTTCCTCCGCCGTCCGGACGTCCTTCTCGGCACGACCCTGGTCGGGACGAACCTGTGCCACGTTGCGATGGCCGTGCTTGCCGCGAGCCTCGCCGACCGCACCGGGCTGCCGGGCGCGGCGGCGACGGCCGGCGCGCTGACGACCCTCGTGCTGCTGATCTTCGGCGAGTACATCCCCAAGGCCTGGTTCCAGGGCTTCCCCTCGCATCGCACGCTTCCGTTCGCCCGCGCGCTGTGGATCGCGTCGTGGGTTCTGCTGCCGTTGCGCTGGAGCCTGGCCTGGCTGGTGCGCACGCTGTTCGGCCGCCGCGTGCCGGCGCCGGAGAACCAGCCGCTGATCACGCGCGAGGAGTTCCTTCACCTGACGCGCGAGGGCGGCGAGACGGGCGCGCTGTCGCCGGTCGAGACGCGGATGATCAAGGGCGTGATCCAGATGAGCGGGACCCGCTGCCGCGACATCATGATCCCCCGCGACCGGATTGCTTCGATCGAGAAGTCGACCCCCGTCGCCGGGATCCTCGACCTCGCCCGGGCGGAGGATCTCTCGCGCTTCCCCGTCTGGGATCCCGCGACGCGGAAGTTCGTGGGCATCGTCAACGTCTACGACGTCCTCGCCGACGAGGCCTCCGAGGGCAAGACCGCCGAGGTCTACATGCGGCACCCGCAGTTCGTCGCGGAGCACACGCTGGCCGACCACGTGATGCCGCGCATGCGCGTGACCCGGCAGCCGCTGGTGCTGACCACCGACGACAAGGGAGAGGTCACCGGCGTCGTCACGCTCGACGACGTCCTGTCCGTGATCGTCGGATCCGAGACGCCCGCGCCCGCCGCTCCGAAGGCCGCCCCGTGAGCGCCCCGGGGCGGTGGGTGCTGATCGACGGCTACAGCCTCGTCCACCGCGACGAGGCCACCGCCCGGGTTCACCGCAGCGGGCGCCTGTTCGAGGCGAGGCGCCGGCTCGTCCGCCGGCTCGAGCGCATCGCGCCGCAACTCGGCCGCCGCGTGACGGTCGTCTTCGACGGCCGCGACGCGGGCGGGCCCGAGACCGACGCCCCGGCGGGCCCGGTGGAGGTGATCTACTCGCCGGCCGGCGCCAGCGCCGATGCGTGGATCGAACGCGCCGCGCACGCCGGCGCGCGCTCGCAGCCGATGCTCGTCGTGACGTCCGACCGGCTCGAGCGCGAGGCCGCGTCCGCCTCGGGCGCCGACACGATGGGCTGCGGCGACTTCCTCGACCTGTGCGAGCGTATCGAGAGGGCGCTGTCCGGGTCCGCGCGCCGCGCGACCGCCCCGGCGCCCCGGCGCACCTTGGGCGATCTCTTCCCGCCGCGGGCGTGACCGGTCCCTACGGGGCCGGCTTCGGCGGCGGCGCCCAGGGCTTCAACAGCCCGGCGTCGACCGCCGCATGCCCCTGCGCCTGCCACCACTGCGCCCAGGCCGGCTTGTCGCCCTGGAAGTCCTGCCCGGTCTTCCGCGACAGCGCCGCGCGCGCCCACATGCGCGTGTTCTGGTTGCCGTGGTCCGCGAGGGAGATGAGCAACGGAACGGCCTCGTCCGACTCCTGCCGCGCCAGCGCGGCGACCGCCATCCACTTCGGGCGGCAGTCGTAGTCCGAGTCCGCCCGGTGGTAGCCGGCGACCTTCAGGAGCCCCGGGACCAGGCGCGGGTCCTTCACGGCGCCCGCGTCGGCGAGCGCGCCGCACAGGTGCCGCCCGTACTCGCCCTCCTCGAGCAGGCGGGCCAGGCGAAGCGTCCGTTGCTCGCGCGCGGCCGCCGGCTCGGCGGCGAAGGCGCCCTCGGGGCGCCACAGGCCGCCGCGTCCGAACGTCTGCGCCGTGTGCAGAACGTACTCCTGCACCTCCGGGTGGGCCTTCGAGTAGTGCGCGGCGATCTCCGCCTGCGCCTTCGCGACGAGGTCCGTCGTCGTCGCCGTCTCCACCGGCCGGGGCGCGGGGATGCTGTGGCAGCCTGCGGCGAGGGAGAGCCCCGCGGCGACGGCCACGAGTGCGATTCGTGCCTTCACGCTGTCCTCCGTTCTTCCCGTTCTACAGACCGGTCCGGCGCGATTCCGTTCGAGATCCTCACCGCGTCCCAGGGGCCCGTCCGAACGCCTTGTCCGCCGTGTCCAGGTAGGCGCGCCAGTCCTCGAGCGTCAGGTTGTGCTTGCCCTCGCGGATGTGGTAGGCCATGCCGTCGCCGCGGAGCGGCGCGCCGATCGCCGGCATCTCCGCCGAGCCGAGGCCCGTCCCCCCGAGGAGCTCGTAGACCGGCGCGGCATGGACGCAGCCGAGAAACTCGCCGCGCGGATCGGCCCACAGGTCGCCTTCGGCGCTTGCCACATGAACCCACCGCGGCGCGACGAGTGCGATCAGCATGTGATGATCGACGGGCAGGTCGTCCTCGCGGTTGTCGTACTTCTTGAAGTTCGCGTTGAACCAGTGGGGGAAGTTCTTGTTGATGCGCGCGACCGACTCGCGGCCCTCGAAGCGGCGGCGGAGGATGTTGGCGCCGCCGCAGCCGGAGTTGTTCACGCAGGCCAAGCCGAAGCGCTCGTCCTGCGCGGCCGCCCACAGCGCGGTCTTGCCGCCGCGCGAATGGCCGATCACCGCGACCTTTCCCTTCGCGATGCCGGGATCGGTCTCGAGGAAGTCGAGGATCCGGCTCGCGCCCCAGGCCCAGGCCGACAGCGTCGCCCAGGCGTCGGGCGCCTGCGCGCCGCCGTCGAACAGGGCGCGCACGCCGTCGGCGTAGCCGTCCTTGGTGTCCGGATCGATCTCGCCGACCTGGTAGGCCGCCGTCGCGTAGCCGCGCCCGAGGATCTCCTCCGCCGGCCAGAAGTCGCTGCGGACCGCGCGCGTCGGGTCGATGTTCGTCGCGCCGCGGTTGCAGATCAGCAGGAAGGCCGGCACGGGCTTCGGCGCGTGGTTGGGGAGGAGGAGCGAGGCGGTGAAGACCAGCGACTTCCCTCCGTGGGCCGCGGTGAACCTCACCCGCTTGAGCGTCGCCGTGCCGTCGAGCACGGCGGCGTTCAACTCGACGACCTCGGCGCGCACCGCGCCCGGCGCGGCGGCGGCCGGCGGCACGCGGCCGAAGACCTGGGAGCGGAAGAGCTCCAGCACCTCGGCGCGGCGGGACTTCATCCAGCCGTCGGCGGCCGTCACGGCGCTCCCGTCCGCCGCCTTCAGCGGATCCGGCAACCTGTAGGCCGGCAGGTTCGTCGGGTCGGGCGCGTAGAAGCGCGGCCCGGCGGATGCGATGGTGATCATGGCCGGCGCCATCACGGCGGGCACGAGGCGGGCGAACGGGTTCATGCGGGCTCTCCGGTTTCCCGCAAGGGTGCGCTTCCCGGCGGCGCGGTTCAAGCGGGTTGCAGGCTTCCGATCCCCGGGCCCCGCGACGGGGGCGACGTCCGGGGCCCGGCTACTTCGCCGGGTCCGGCGCCGCGCGGATCTCGCTGCCCCAGTCGTTCCGCGCCGGGCCCTCCCAGTCGTCGACGAACGTCGTGGCGGCCCAGTCGTTCCACTGGCGGATCAGCAGGCGGGCAAGGTCGGGCTTCTCGGCGATCAGGTTGCGCTGCTCGGTGCGGTCGTTGGGAATCTGGTAGAGCTCCCACTCGCCCCTGTACTTCATCACGGCCTTCCACGCGCCGCTGCGGATCGCGCGGTTGCCCTCGTGTTCCCAGAAGATCGGCTTCACGCGGTGCAGCGGCTTCCCGTGCAGCGCGGGCACGAGGCTGATGCCCTCCATCGGCAGGATGCGCCGGCCCTGGAACTCGGCGGGGTAGAGGGCGCCGGTGATGTCGACCGCGGTGGCCATCACGTCGATGAGGTGGCCCGGCTGGTGTTCGAGCTTCCCGTTCCGATCCGCCGGGATGGACGCCGGCCAGTGGGCGATCAGCGGCGTCGTGATGCCGCCCTCGTGCGTGAAGTGCTTGTAGCGGCGGAGCGGGGTGTTGCCGAGCGTCGCCCACGACATGCCGAGGAAGACGTGCGAGTCCGGCCCGCCGATCGGCCCGCCCTCGGTGATGCCGCGCGGCCCGCCCTCGGCGTTGCAGCCGTTGTCGCTGAGGAACAGGATCAGCGTGTTCTCCAGCATGCCGCGCTCGCGCAGGCCGGCGACCATGCGGCCGACGCTCCGGTCGATGCCGTCGATCATCGCCGCGTAGACGGCCATGATCGCGTCGAAGCGGTCGCGGTCGGCCTCGTCGAGGTCGTCCCACGCGGGCACGTCGGCGGGGCGGGGGCTGAGCGGCCACTTCGGGTCGACGATGCCCATCTCGATCTGGCGGCGGTGTCGCGCCTCGCGGAGCTTGTCCCATCCCGCCCGGTACGTCCCCCGGTATTTCGCGATGACGTCCGCCGGCGCCTTGAGCGGGAAATGCGGCGCGCCGTGGGCGAAGTAGAGGAGGAAGGGCTTGTCCTTCGCCTTGGCGTCGTCGACGAACTTCAACGCCCAGTCGGTGAACATCGAGGTGGCGTACCAGTCGCCCGTTCCCACCTCCGGCAAATCCGCGGGCACCTTGCGGCCGTCGAGGTAGACGAACTTGCAGGCCTCGGGCGAGCGTTCCTTCGGGAAGTAGAGCTCGCCGAACTGCGTGGTTGCGGTGCGCTGGAAGCCGCGCTCCCACGGCGGCGTGCCGTTCTGCTGGCCGAGGTGCCACTTGCCGACGATGGAGGTGTGGTAGCCGGCCGCGCCGAGGACCTCGGCCATCGTCACGCACCGCTCGTGGAGGCGGCCGTGCGTGCCCTTCGACCCGGGCTTGCGCAGCCCGTCGAGGTAGCCCATGCCCGCCTGGTGGGGGTAGAGGCCGGTCAGCAGCGAGGCGCGCGTCGTGCTGCAGCGGGCGGTGTTGTAGAACTGCGTGAACCGCACGCCGCCCGCGGCCAGCGCGTCGAGGTTCGGCGTCGGGATCTCGCCGCCGTAGCAGCCGATGTCCGACCAGCCCATGTCGTCGACGAGGACGAGCAGGATGTTCGGCCGCGCCGGCGCGGCGCCGCACGCCGCGGCGGCCAGGAGGCCCAGGGCGGCCAGGGCCGGGACGAGGGGTCGCGCAGGGATCCGGTTCTTCATGGCGTCTCCGCTTTCTTGCGACGTTTTCCGCCCGCGCCCGCCCTGCGGTCCCCGGCGGTCTCATCCGCGCGGGCCGTCCGCGGCATGCGCTCGAGGGCCTTCATCTCCGTCGCCTGGCCCTCGTCGCCCTGCTGTTTCATCCACTGATCGAGCCGGGCGCGCAGGCCGTCGCGGACGGCGGCGAGGTCCGCGCGTCCGACGAGGTTCGTAAGGTTCCACGGGTCGGCGTCGCAGTCGTAGAGCTCCTCGGCCGGGCGGCGCTGGTAGGCGTTGACGAGGCGCGCGGCGGCGGCGTCCCCGGCGTCCGCGATCCGCTGCCAGGACAGGAAGACGGGGTCGCGCGTCGCCGCGTTCCGGAAGACGGCGTCGGGCGTCAGGTTAAGGATGTAGCGGTGGCGGGCGTCGCGGACGCTGCGGATGCCGTAGTGGTCGGAGCCGTGGTTGATGCCTCGCGTGGTCTGCAGGCCGAAGACGTGGGTCTTGTGCGAGGCGGCGCGGCCCTCGAGGACCGGCAGGAACGAGCGGCCGTCGAGGTCGGCCGGCACGGCGAGGCCGGCGGCGTCGAGGAAGGTCGGGACGACGTCGACGTACTCGACCAGGGCGGTCGAAACCGAGCCCGGCTTCACGCGGCCGGGCCAGCGCGCGATGCAGGCGCTCTGGAGGCCGGCCTCGTAGCAGGTCCACTTGGCGAACGGGAACGAGTTGCCCTGCTCGCCGAGGACGAGCACGAGGGTGCGGTCGCGGAGGCCGTGGCGGTCGAACCGCAGGCCCTCGCCGGCCAGCGCCTGCAGGTTCGGCGTGCGCGCCTGGCCGCCGTAGACCGCCATGTCGCGGCAGGTGCAATCGTCCGCGAGGATCAGCAGCAGGTTCGGCCTCTCCTCCGCCCCCGCGCGTGCGGACAGCAGCGCGCCCGCCAGCCAGCCGACCCATCCCCGTGCCATCTCCGCATCCTGCCCCAACCCGCCGCGAAGGCCAAGGACGGAACCGGGGGGCCGGTCAGCGCTGGTCCATCGGGACGAACGGGCGGAGGGCCGGGCCGTTGTAGACCTGGCGCGGGCGGCCGATCTTCTGGACCGGGTCGCGACGGTTCTCGAGCCAGTGGGCGATCCAGCCCGGCAGGCGGCCGAGGGCGAAGAGCACCGTGAACATGTTCGCGGGGATGCCCATCGCGCGGTAGGCGATGCCGGTGTAGAAGTCGACGTTCGGGTACAGCGCCCGTTCCTGGAAGTAGGGCTCGGCGAGGGCCTTCTCCTCGAGCTCGACGGCGAGCTGGAGGACCGGATCGTTCTGCATGCCCAGCCGCGCGAGCAGCTTCATGCAGGTCTCCTTCGCGATGCGCGCGCGCGGGTCGTAGGTCTTGTAGATGCGGTGCCCGAAGCCCATCAGGCGGGCGCGCGGGTCCTTCTTCTTGGCGCGGTCGATGACGCGGTCCACCTTGCCGCCGTCCTCGCGGAGGATCCGTTCGAGCATCTCGGTCACGGCCTGGTTCGCGCCGCCGTGCAGCGGCCCCCACAGCGCGCAGATGCCCGCCGCGATGGAGGCGTAGAGGCTGCTGCCGGCGCTGCCGACGAACCGCACGACCGACGTCGAGCAGTTCTGCTCGTGGTCGGCGTGCAGGATCAGGAAGAGGTTCAGCGCGCGGACGACGACCGGGTCGGGCCAGTAGTCGTTCACGGGCGACGAGAACATCATGTTCAGGAAGTTCTCGCAGTAGGTCAGCCGGCGGCTCGGGTAGACGAAGGGCTCGCCGATGGACTTCTTGTAGGAAAACGCGGCGATCGTGCGCAGCTTGGAGAGGAGCCGCGTGACGGTGATGTCGATCGGCTCCTTGAGGTCCTCCTGCTCGATCTCGGGATAGAACGACGAGAGCGAGACGACCATCGCCGAGAGCACCGCCATCGGGTGCGCCTGCTCGGGATAGTTCAGGAAGAAGTCCCGCATGTCCTCGTGGATCATCGAGTGCCGGTTCATCAGGTCGGAGAAGCTCTGCCACTCCTTCCGGTCCGGCAGCTTGCCCATGATCAGGAGGTAGGCGACCTCGAGGAAGACGCAATGCTCGGCGAGGTCCTCGATCGCGTAGCCGCGGTGGCGGAGAACGCCCTTCTCGCCGTCGATGAACGTGATGTCGCTCAGGCACGCGCCCGAGTTCACGAAGCCCGGGTCGAGCGTGACCAGCCCGGTGTCCCGGCGAAGCTCGGTGATGTCCACCGCCTTCTCACCCTCGGTGCCCGTGAGGACCGGATACGACCACGACTGGCGGCCGTACGTGAAACGAACCGACTCCGGGACCTTCTTCTTCGGGCTCATGGGCGCTCCTCCCGGCGGGTGGAACCGGACGCTATGGGGCGGGTCAGGCCTTGGTCACCTTCCCGGCCTTCAGGCAGGACATGCAGACCTTCCGGCTGACCGGGCGGCCCTTTTCCACGATCCTCAGCTTCTGAAGGTTGGGCAGGAAGCGGCGGCGGGTCACCCCCGTGGTGTGCAGGCCGATGCCGCCCTTCTTCTTGGCAAGGCCGTGACGCACGATCGTATGGCCCGACATCGGGCCCTTGCCGCAGATTTCGCAGATCTTGGACATGACGAACTCCTCGCCGGACCGTTTTCCAGCGCGCCGGATGATAGTCGGAAACAGGCGCTCTGCAAGCCGATTTTCCCCGGGGGGCGCCTCCCGCTCCGGGCGGGAGCGCGTCCGCGGGCGCGGAAATCGTCCGCATCCCCCGGTTCCCCGGCGGCCAGGGAAACGCGCCCCGCCACGGCCGCCGGGCTTGAATCGCGGCCGGAAAAACGGTTGATTTGCGCGTTTCAGGCACCCGGATGGACACGATCCTGTACCACAGCACGAATCGGGGGCTGCCCGGCGCGGCGGCGGCGGCGGTTCCGTTCCGCGAGGCGTTGCTCCGCGGGCTGGCGCCGGACGGCGGGCTCTACATGCCCGTCGCCCTGCCGCGTCTCGACCCGTCGCGGCTGGCGGCGCTGCGCGACGCGCCCTACGCGCGAATCGCCTTCGAGGTGCTGCGCCCGTTCACGGCGGGGACGCTGGCCGACGACGCCTTCCTCCGGCTCTGCGAGGACGCCTACGACTTCGAGGTCCCCCTGGAGCCGCTGGAGGAGGGCGCCTGGATCCTCCGGCTCGACCGCGGGCCGACGGCGTCGTTCAAGGACTTCGCCGCGCGCTGGATGGCGCGGATGATGCGCGAGCTGCGCGAGCCGGGGCGGGAGACGACGATCCTCGTCGCGACCTCCGGCGACACCGGCAGCGCGGTGGGCGAGGCCTTCCGCGGCGTCGAGGGGTTCCGCGTCGTGCTGCTCTACCCGGAGAACGAGGTCAGCGCGGTGCAGAAGCGGCAGCTCGACGGGATCGGGCTGAACGTCCGCGCGCTGTCCGTCGCCGGCTC
Organism: Lentisphaerota bacterium; assembly: GCA_016873715.1. Taxonomy (GTDB): domain Bacteria; phylum Verrucomicrobiota; class Kiritimatiellia; order PWTM01; family PWTM01; genus VGWF01. Next base: position 19,720 of record VGWF01000059.1, read on the forward strand.
GTTCGACGAGTGCCAGGCGCTGGTGAAGCAGGCCTTCCTCGACCCGGCCCTCGCCGGGCTCGGCCTGTCGTCGGCGAACTCGATCAACATCGGGCGGATCCTCCCGCAGTCGGTCTACTACGTCTACGCGTGGCTGCGCGTCGCGCGCGACGGCGGCCCCTTCACGGTCTCGGTGCCGTCGGGGAACTTCGGCAACTCGTTCGGCGGCGAGATCGCGCGGCGCATGGGGCTGCCGGTGGCGCGGCTGATCCTCGCGGTCAACGCGAACGACGAGTTCCCGCGGTTCCTCGGGAGCGGCGGCTACCGGCCGGTGAGCCCGTCCCGCGCGTGCCTCTCGAACGCGATGAACGTCGGCAACCCGAGCAACCTGGCGCGGTACTTCGACGCCTACGGCGGCACGGTCACGCGCGAGGGCGCGGTGCGGAAGGCGCCGGACCTCGCCGCGATGCGCGGCGCGCTGGAGTCGGTCTCGATCGGCGACGACGAGACCGTCGCGTGCATCCGCGAAACGTGGACGCGCCGTCGCGTGCTGCTCGAGCCCCACGGGGCGGTCGGCGTCGCGGCGCTGCGGCGGCTGGGCGCGGGGCCCGGCCCTTCGGTCTGCCTGGAGACCGCCCACCCGGCGAAATTCCCCGAGGTGATCGAGCGGGAGCTGGGCTTCGCGCCCGAGCCGCCGGAGGCCTTCCGGCGGCTGGCGGAGCGCGAGCCGGCGGTGCAGCGGATTCCCGCAACGTACGAGGCGCTTCGCGAAACCCTGACGAGGAACGCATGAGCTGGATCCAGGTCTTCTCCCCGGCGACGATCGGCAACATCGGCCCCGGCTTCGACGTGCTGGGCATGGCGGTGAAGGGGCTGGGCGACACCGTCTACGCGCGCCGCATCCGGTCGGGCATCCGGATCGCCGAGGTGAAATCGCCGACGCCGATCCCGTCGGACCCGCGGAAGAACACCGCGGCGACCGCCGCGTCGAACGTCTTCCGCTTCCTCAACGTGCGCGGCGGGATCGAGCTGCGCATCCACAAGGGGCTCCCGGCCGGCTCCGGCCTCGGATCGAGCGCGGCCTCGGCGGCGGCCGGCGCCTTCGCGGCCAACTGGCTCTACGGGCGCGAGCTGAGCGTCGAGCAGCTCATCCTCGCGGCGACGCAGGCCGAGGCCGAGGTGTCCGGCGGGTTCTTCGCCGACAACACCGCGCCGGCCCTGCTGGGCGGAACGACGCTGACGCGCTGCTGCGTGCCGCTCGACGTCACCCGGATCGGCGTGATCCGCCGCCTCCGGCTGGTCCTCGTCACGCCGGGCCTCACCGTGCTGACGCGCGAGGCCCGCAAGATCCTGCCGGCGACGGTGCCGATGGCCTCGTTCGTCTTCAACATGGCGAACACGGCGCTCATCACCGCCGCATTCGCGAAGAACGACTACTCGCTCTTCGCCCGGAGCCTCAACGACAACGTCATCGAACCCGTCCGCGCGCGGCTCATCACGGGATTCCACCAGGTCAAGGAGAACGCGATCAAGGCCGGCGCCGACGGCATGGCGATCTCCGGCTCCGGCCCGACGGTCTTCGCCATCACCGACAACCTGCGGAAGGCCCGCGCGATCGAACAGCAGATGGTTCTGACGTTCAACGCCCTGGGCGTATCCTCGCGGAGCTGGGTGACGACGATGGATTCCCACGGCACCCGCCTCGTCGAGGACGCCCGCCGGCGCGCGGCCGGGTGAGCCGCGCATTGCCTTCCCTTTCCGGCCGGGTATAGTTCGCGCACATAGTCGCCATGGTGAAACGAACCTCGATCCTGATGGTGGGAGGGACGACCGACGATGCGGCCCGGCTGGAGGCGGCGGCCGCCGCGGACCTTTCCGGGGGCGGCGTCGAGCGCGTCGCCTCCGCCCATGCCGCGCTCGCGCGCCTGCTGAGCGACCCGCCCCGGGCCATCCTGATCGTCGACGGACTGCCCGACATGCCCGCCGCCGCCCTTTGCGAGCGGCTCAAACAGGACCCCCCGACGGCCGGCATCCCGGTCCTGATCGCGATCCCGACGGGGGCCGCGCCCGCGAAGACGGATGTCCCGCACGGCGGGGCCGAGGGCGTGATCCACGGACCGGTGGATACGCGCGAGGCACTGGACCTCCTCCGCGCCCTGCTCCGGTTCAAGCGCCGGTTCGACGACCAGATGCGCCGGGAGAAGGCGCTCGAGACCGTGCTGCGGCAGCGCACGAACGACCTGTGGGCGATGGAGGAGCGCTTCCGCGTCCTCGTCGAGAACTCGCCGGACGCCGTGTTCGTCGAGGCCGAGGACGGCACCGTGCTCGACGTCAACCCCGCCGCGTGCCGGCTGCACGGCCTCCGGCGCGCCGATCTCATCGGCCGCAACGTGGCCGACCTCGTCCCGCCGGAGGAGGCCGACCGCGTCCGCCGGGATTTCTCCCTCTGGTTCTCGGGCGAGATCCAGCAGATCGAGGGCGCAAGCTGGACGCACGACGGCCGCCGTATTCCCGTCGAGGTGCGCGCGAGCATCCTCAACCACGAGGGCCGCAAGGCGGCGATCCTCCACGTGCGCGACATCTCGGACCGCAAGCGCGTGGAGGCCGAACGGGAGCGCCTGGAACATCGCTACCGCAATCTCGTCGAACAGATCCCCGCCATCACCTACATCTTCGATCTCGAGCTGAGGAAGACGGTCTACATCAGCCCGCAGGTGGAGACCCTCCTCGGCTTTTCCCCGGCCGTCTGGACGGCGGATCCCGACCTCTGGCAGCGCCAGATCCACCCCGACGACGTGAACCGGGTCCGCAGGGCGATCCTTGAACGCCACGACCAATCCCACGAGCCGTTCACGATCGAGTACCGGGCCCTGACCTCCGACGGGCGCTCGCTGTGGATCAGCAACCACGGCGTCTACCTCCGCGACACGGAGGCGGGACACTGGGTGCTCCAGGGCGTCATGATGGACCTCACCGCCCGCCGCGAGGCCGAGGAGGCCCTCCGCTCCAGCCGCGAGCAGCTCGCCCAGGCGCAGAAGATGGAGGCCATCGGCCGGCTCTCCGGCGGCATCGCGCACGATTTCAACAACATGCTGACGACCATCCTCGGCTACGGGCAGTTGCTCAACGCCGACTCCTCGCTTCCGGCCGGGCTCAAGGGCGACCTCGGCGAGATCCTCCGCGCCGGGGAACGCGCCGAGGTCCTCGTCCGGCAACTCCTCTCCTACGGCCGCCCGTCCCCGTCCGAGAAGACGCCGATGGACGTCAGCGAGACCGTCCGCGGCATGGACCGCCTGCTGCGGCGCACGCTGGGCAAGGACATCGAGATCGTGTCGCTGCTCGACGGCACCCCGTGCATCATCGAGGGCGACGCGAACCAGATGAGCCAGGCGCTGATGAACCTGGCCGTCCACGCTCGCGATGCCATGCCCAAGGGCGGCACCCTGACGCTGGCCACCGACGTGCTGCTGGTGGACGACGACTACGCGCGCGAACACCCGGCCCTGTCGCCGGGGCCCTACGTCCGTCTCGAGGTCGCCGACACCGGTCCGGAACTGACCCCCGAGGAACTGGAGACCGTCTTCGAGCCGTTCTCGATCTCCTCCCCGGGGCGGCGCGGAAGCGGTCTCGGCCTCGCGGTCGTGCACTCGATCGTCAGCTCGATGAACGGGTTCGCCGAGGCGCTGTCGGCGCCGGGCCGCGGCACCCGGTTCCGCCTGTACTTCCCGCACCGGCCGGACCTCTGCGCCGTCTCGTCCGAACCGGAGCCCGCCGAGGTTGCCGGCGGGGCGGAGACCGTTCTGGTCGTCGACGACGAACGCGGCGTGCGCCACCTCGCGGCGCGCATGCTCCGCTCGGCCGGCTACGAGGTCGCCGAGGCGTCGAGCGGCATCGAGGCCCTTCACCTGTACGAGAAGGAGCCGGACCGGTTCGGTCTCGTGCTGACCGACATCATCATGCCGCAGATGTCCGGCACGGAGCTCGTCCAGCGCATCCGGGCCCGGTGGCCGGCCGCGCGCGCGATGTGCATGACCGGCTACATGCACGAGCCGTTCGTCGAGGGCGACGGAACCGGTCCGCGACTCCGGATCCTCCAGAAGCCGTTCACGCGCGGCGCGCTTCTTCTCCAGGTCCGGCAGACCCTCGATGGCGTCGAGACGGACGACGCCCCGGCCTGAACGGCTTCGCCGCCCTCGGGCGTCGTCCCGCACGCCGCCCCGGGGCGCCGCCCGGTCGGCCCGCGAGGCATCGTGATCGACACCCCGCGCCGTCCGCCGCGCCGCGAGCGCCGCCCGGCCGGCGCGTTCCAACGCCTGGAACCCCCGCGCGGCGGGTTGTCCAACCCTTGGAAACCAACGGCTCGCGGCTTGTGGCGGCGGGGGCGGCTCGCGTAGCATGTCCGGCCATGAAGGCCCTCCTGACGGTATGGGCGGGAATCGCCTGCGTCGCGGCGGCGCAGGTCGTCCCGGTGGCGGTGCCGGAGGTGGACGATCCCGACGCCGTGCTGGTGGAGATCAACCTGCCGCCGGAACCGTGGACGGGCACGAACGCCGCGTCCGCCAGGCCGGAACTCGTCAAGGCCCGGGCGCTGATCCGCGCCGTGCCGGAGCTGGGCACCAACACGCCGGCGATCTTCGTCGCGCTGACCGAATCGGCGGACCTCGCCGCACGGGCGGGCGACGGCGGCCTCGCCGTGACGGCGCTGGAGGAACTCGGGCGGTACTTCCTCGTGCCGGATCTCCCGCAGCGCATGCAGGAGGCGCTGCAAACGGCCGCGAAGGGCGCGGGCACGAAGGCGGATGCCGTCCAGTCGCTCGCGACGGGCCACCTCCGGCTCGCCGACCGCTGGATCGCCGCGACCAACTTCCCCGCGGCCGAAAGCGCCGTCCGCGCCGCCCATGCGCTGAGCCTGCGCGCGCGCGACAACGCTCTCGCCGCCGCGGTCGCCGATGCCGCGCGCCGCGTCGCCGACGGACGCCAGCTCGCCGTCGCGCGCACGACCCTCGCCGCCACCCCCGCGGACCCCGTCGCCAACCTCCTGGTCGGCCGGCAGCTCTGCCTGCGCGAGGGCAACTGGACGGAGGGCCTCCGCCTGCTCATGCGCGGATCGAACGGCACGCTCGCCCTCGCCGCGCGCAACGATCTCGACGCGCTGGACAAGGGCGCGCCGGACCCGATCCGAGCCGCCGCGGACGCGTGGTGGCAGGTCGCCCAGCAGGAGCGGGACAAGGCCGACAAGGCCGCCCTCCAGGTCCGTGCCGCACAGCTCTACCAGCTCGTGATGCCCAAGGCCAGTGACGCGGAAAAGAAGCGGCTCGGCCAGCGGATCGCGCTCGTGACGGAGAACGGAGCGAAGCCGCTCCCGCCGATGGCCGCGGCGGGTCCGGCGGCGTCGGCCGACCTGGCCGCGGCGTTGCCGACGATCCCGCCGCCGGCGGACGGCGTCCGCCGCGCCGTGCCCGCGGTCACAAACCGCGCCGAGATCGTCGCGCTCCTGCGCCCCGCGTCCGACAGCGGGTCGCCCTCCGCACGCGACTGGCTCGCGCGCGCCGCGACCGTGCTCACCAACGACGCCCACCTCGTCGTCTCCCTCGCCGAGGCCGTCACGAACGCCGTCCGGGCCGGCGACGCGCGTGTCGCGATGACCGCGTACGACGGCCTGGAGGCGCATTTCGACATGCCGGGCCTTCCGGCCCTCCGGATCGGGACTTTGAAGGCGATCGAGAAGACCGCCGGGTCGCGGACCGAGGCGCTGCCGGGAATCATCGACGGCTACCTGCGGCTGGCCCTCGCGTCGGTGGAGCGGGACCGGCTCGAGGACGCGGAGGCCGCGATGGGCGGGGCGTCGGCCCTGCTGGCTCGCTCGCGCGACAGGGCGCTTGCCGAGGCCGCCGCCTGGGTCGGCCGCAAGGTACAGATCGCGCGCCGGATCGCCGACTTCGCGGACGCCCTGAACCGGAACGCCTCGGATGCCGTCGCGAACCTCGGGCTCGGCCGGCTGCATTGCTTCGAGCGGCGCGACTGGACCGCCGGCCTGCCGTGCCTCGCGCGGAGCGGCCATGCGACCCTGCAGGGACTCGCCCAGCGCGACCTGGCGGCCGGCCGCTCGGGCACGGCCGCCGATCTGCGCGCCGCCGCCGATGCGTGGTGGGACGCCGCCTCGACGGAGAAGGACAAGGATGTCCGGTCGGCCATGCAGCTGCGCTCCGGGAGCCTCTACGCCGGGGCGCAGGCCGGCCTCTCCGACGCCGACCGGCGGAAGGCCGAGACGCGCATCCAGGCCGCGAAGGAGTCCGACACGCGCCGGCCCGTGCCGAAGCGCGAGCCGGAACTCCGCCGCATGATGGCGTGGGCGAACAACCTGCCCGACGTCGCCCTCACGATCCTGGCCTCGAACCACGTCGCCCTGCCGCCGGGCGCGCCGATCCAAACGCTCGCGCCGCTGGCGGACTGGACGGTGGAGATCCTTGCCGCGGATGCGACCCCGATCCGCTCGCTGGAGCCGCTGCGGGGCCTTCCGATCCACACCCTGTCCGTCTCGTCGACGTACATCTCGGACCTCGCCCCGCTGCGGACGATGCGGCTGAAGTACGTCAACGTGGCCGGGTGTCCGTTCCTGGCCGATCTCTCGCCGCTCGAGAGTCTCGGCATCGAGACTCTCCACATCACGGCCTGCCCGGTGACGAACTTCACGGTGTTGAAAAGCCTCCCGTTGAGGGTCCTGGGGATTGCGGCCAGCGTCGCGGTGACCGACGAGGTGCTCGGGCTGATCGCGGACCTTCCGATCGAGGAACTCTACATCACGGCCACCGCGGTCACGTCGCTCGCGCCCATCAAGGACCTGCGCCTGCGCCTGCTGTACATGGGAACGACGGCGGTGTCGGATCTCAGTCCTCTGCTGGGCATGCCGCTGGCCACGCTCAACATCGCCGCGTGCCCGAACATCCATGACTATTCTCCGATCGCCCGGTTCTCGGCCCTCAAGGCCATCTTCACCGACCCGGCACTCGGGCCGGATCTCCGCGCCGCGCTCGCGAAGATCCGGATCGAGACGATCAACGGTCTGCCCGCGGCGACGGTGCTGGGGGCGGACCCGAAGCCCTGAGCCGGAGCGATGCCGTTGACCGTCCGTCAGCCCCGGACGACCCGGCCCGCCACCAGGAGGATGGTCATGTCCGCCACGACATGCCAGGCGAGGGAAAGGGCGTTCCCTTTTCGCCAGAGGACGAGCCTCCGCCAGACATAGCCCAGCCCGACGAGGAACACCGCCCCGATCACCGCCTGGTGGGCGTACATGAAGGGCATCAGGATGATCACGTGGATCCCGCCGTAGGCGACGTCCGCGAGCACCAGGCGGCGGTGCCCCTCGAAGAACAGGCCGCGCCAGAACGCCTCCTCGAGCACCGGGTTCACGAGGCAGATGTAGACCGCCAGCGGAATCAGGGCCGACTCCGGCACGCCCAGTCCGCGTATGGCGGCGGACAGATGACGGTCATACCCCGGGTACCCGCCCGCAATCCAAACCAGCACCGCGCCGCCGGCCAGCGTCAGCAGGGTGAACAGCGGGAGCCACGCCCATCCGCCGCCCCGCAGGAGGACGCCAGGCGACCACCTCGCCCGGTGAACGAACAGGGTGAGAAGGATCGCGCCGTGGAACCCGAACGTGGCGACCCAAGCGTTGTCGAGGAGCAGGAGCCCCGCCACAAGCGGGAGATAGGGCGCCGCCAGCCAGAGCTTCTCCGCGCCCTTCATCCGGCCGCGGCCGTCCCCGCCCGTTCCGTCCATGCGCCGACTATACCAGCCGTCCGGCCGAGGGACAGAGCCGCGCGAGAACGCACGCGGCGCAGCGGGGGCGGCCGGCGATGCACACGCGCCGGCCATGGCGGATCAGGTTGATGTGGAACTCCGTCGCGCGGCCGCGCGGCACGAGGCCGGCCATCAGGGCCTGGGTCTTCTCCGCCGACGCGGACGGCGGAACGAACCCGAGACGCCGGCCCAGGCGGTGGATATGGGTGTCCACCGGGAACACGTCCCGCCGCAGGCTGAACATCAGCACGCAGGCGGCGGTCTTCGGCCCGACCCCCGGCAGCGAGCGGAGGTGCTCCATCGCGGCCGCGTCGTCCATCGCCCGCAGCGGCGCAAGCGTGGGGCGGCCGTGGCGGGCGCGCAGCGCGGCGAGGATCGCGCGAATGCGCGGGGCCTTCGTGTTCGCGAGGCCGGCGGAGCGGATCGCACCGATCACCGCGGCCAGGGGCGCGCGCTCGACGGCCTCCCATCGCCGGAAGCGGCGGCGGAGGCTGGCGAAGGCGCGGCCGGAGTTCACGTCGGACGTGTGCTGCGAGAGAACCGTCTCGATGAGCGAATCCAGCGGCGGGTCCGGCGGCCCGGGATCCGGCACGCCGTACTGTCGGCGCAGCGCGGCCGCCACCCGCCGAACGCGGGCGCGCAACCCGACTCCGTCTCCCGGCGTCCGCTCCATGGGCGCATGATGATGGAAGCCCGGGCCCCATCGCAACTCCAAGGCGAACGATTCGGCTTCCGCACGAGGACGGCCGTAGCCGCGACCGGGGACGGGCACCCGCGACGGCGTCGTCGCCGACGGCGGGGTGGTCCGCCCATCCGGCGATCCACGTTGAGACCGGTGCGATCCAGCGGTAGGGTGCGGGCATGAAGATCCTGATCACGGGGGCGACGGGTTTCCTGGGGCGCGACGTGGCGTCGCGCCTGGCGACGGAGCACGAGGTTACGGCGGCGGGGGGACGCGCGGCGCCGGCGGGCGGCATCCGGCTGGACCTGCGCGACGAGGGGCAGCTCCGAAGCGCGCTGGCCGCCTCCGCGCCGGATTGCGTCGTGCACCTTGCGGCCTACCGCGAACCGGACGTCTGCGAGGATGCGCCGGAGGAGACGCGGCGCCTCAACACGGCGCCGGTCGCGGTGATGTGCGGCGCGCTTCCGCCCGCGGCGCGGCTGGTCTTCATCAGCACCGACTACGTCTTCGACGGCGAGACGCCGCCCTATCGCGAGAACAGCCCGCGCCGCGCGGTGAACGTTTACGGGCAGAGCAAGATCGAGGCGGAGGATCTCGCGCTCCGCCGCCCCGGCTCGCTCGTGGTGCGCATCCCGCTGCTCGTGGGCGCCGGGCCTTCGTTCGAGTCGTCCGGCTTCCTGGCCCAGATCGTCCGCTCGCTGCGCGACCCGTCGCCGCAGGAGGCGGACGCCGTGCTGCGCCGTTTCCCGACATGGATCCGCGATGTCGCGGAGGCGATCGCGTTCCTGGTCGGCCGCGGCGCGTCGGGCGCGGTCCACTACAGCGGCGCCGAGGGGCTGACGCGGTACGAGATGGTTCTGCAGGCGGCGGAGGTCCTCGGCCTTCCGACGGATCACATCCGGCCGTCGGCGCGCGTCGTGCCGCGCCGGGCTGCGCGTCCGCGCGACTCGCAGCTCGCGACGGACCGGATCCGCGCCATGGGCTTCATGCGGTTCACGCCGTTCCGCGACGTCGTCCGCTCGTTCGCGGCCGAGTTCGCCGGGCGATAGCCGGCCGATCGGGAGGGCCGGCGGCCCCGCCGGCCGGATGTGTTGGTCCAAGGGCGCCCCGGTTCGGTGTTCGATGTTCGCCGCGCGCCCGCGTCCAATCCGCGCGGCCATCCGGAAGAAGGTGCGGAGAGGGACCGCACGGAACCCGGAGGCGTGTCATGAAGAGCGGACGGACGCCCGAGACCGACCGACGCAGGAGATCCCCGCGCCTTCGACGCATCCTCGACCACGTGTGGGGGCCGACCGGGTCGGTCGTCCTGCATGTCCTGATCATCCTTCTTCTGCTGCAGTTCGTGATCCAGCCGAAGACCGTGCGCGATCGCACGATCGAGGCGGTCATCGAGGCGATGAACCCGGCGGACCTCGATGACTTCCGGCGGGAGCTCGACCGCGCCGATCCGACGCCGGTCGACCCGGTTGTCAACCCGGCGATTCCCACGCCCGACCTCGCCGCCGATCCCGGCGAACTGGCCGAGGTCGCCCCGGCGATGGTGGAGGCCGTCGATGTGTTCAGTCCGCTGACGATGCCCGGGCTGCGGTTCGGGGTGACGGCGTCGCTACGCCGGACGGGACTGGAGGCGAACGGGGACCGGCATACGGACACGGAGGCGTGCGTGGTCCGCGCGCTCGAGTGGCTGAAGGACCGGCAGCTTGCGGACGGCTCGTGGAGCGGCGACGGCGCGGCGCGCAACCCGGCAGCGATGACGGGTCTTGCGCTGCTCTGCTTCCTGGCGCACGGCGAGACGCCGGCCTCGTCCGAGCGCTACGGCGGGACCGTTGATCGCGCGATCCGGTGGCTTGCCGCGCGGCAGAGGGCCGACGGCTCGTTCGACGACAACGCCTACGCCAACGCGATCGCGGTGTACGCCGTCGCGGAATCCTATTTCCTCACGCGCATCCCTTCGCTCCGGCTCGCGATGGAAGGCGGACTCGGGCGCATCATCGCGGGGCAGCAGGACACCGGCGCGTTCACCTACGGCTACGCGAAGAACGGCCGGCGCGACACGTCCGTGGCGGGCTGGCAGGTGCAGGCGCTCAAGGCGGGGTTCGTCGCGGGCGCGGACGTTCCGGGTCTGGCGACGGCGCTGGGCCGGTGCGCGGACGGCCTGCGGGCGAACCACGAGCCGTCGACGGGGCGGTTCCTCTATGCGCCCGAGCCCGGCAAGCCGGACGGCAGCCGTCCGACGCTGGCGTGCACCGGCATCGGCGTGCTGTCGCTGCAGATGCTCGGGCTAGCCGGCAGTCGCGAGGTCGAGGGCGGCCTGCGGGCGCTGGCGGGCCATCGTCCCGATTACCGCGCGCCGGAGGGCACGGGGCGGCCGCTGTACGCGTGGTACTACATCACGCAGGCGATGTTCCGCGAGGGGCAGTCCGCCTGGCGACGCTGGAACGGCGCATTCGCGCGGACGATGTCCGCGGCGCAGAACACGGACGGAAGCTGGATCTCCGCGGGCGCGGAGGAGGCGGAGTTGGGGCCGGTCTACGGCACGACCGTCTCGGCGCTGTCGCTGATGGTCTACTACCGGACGCTGGGCACCTACGCGCCGGTCCCGGCCGACCCGCAGCCGGGCCGCGTCTCTCAGCCTGACGACGTTCCCATCGTGGTCCTCTGACCCCTCATCCCTCGCCCCTCGTCCCTCGTCCCTCGTCCTACTCCACCGTCACGCTCTTCGCGAGGTTGCGGGGCTGGTCGATCTCGCAGCCCTTCG
>VGWF01000060.1 GCA_016873715.1 Lentisphaerota bacterium
CGGTGTACACGCGGGGCGCCGCATCGCGACGGCCGCAGGAGGCGACCAGCGCGGCGACGAGGAGAACGGTCGGGGCCGGGAGTTTCATGCCGGTAACCTACCACAGGAGGAAGCACGAAATCCCAATTCCGAAGCACGAAACAAGCACGAAGCACGAAATCTCGAATCCCCATCGGACGCACGGTCCTGGAATTCGTGCCCTGCTTGAGATTCCTTGCTTCGGAATTGGGATTTCGTGCTTTCCTAGTGCAGGAAGTGCCTCATGCCCGTGAACGCCATCGCGATGCCGAAGCGGTCGCACGCGGCGATCACGGCCTCGTCGCGGACCGAGCCGCCGGGCTGGACGATGTACTTCACGCCCGCCTGCGCGGCCTGCTCGATGTTGTCCGGGAACGGGAAGAAGGCGTCCGAGATCAGCACGGAGGCCGCCATCACCTCGGCGGCGAAGTCGCCCGGGGTCTTGCCGTAGCCGCCGGTGGTCTCGTAGAGCAGCTTGATGTTCTCGCGCGCCCGCGGGACGGCCAGCTTGCCGACGGAGTCGACGCGGTTCGGCTGGCCGGCGCCCATGCCGAGCACGGCGTAGCAGCCGGCCGTGTGTTCGCGGACGAGGACGATGGCGTTCGACTTGACGTGCTTGCACACGCGCACGCCGAACTCGGCGAGTTTCCGCTTCTCCTCCGGGAACGGGGCCTCGGTCGGGACGACCCAGTGCTGGATCGCGCCCGCGTCGCGCTCCTGCACGAGCAATCCGCCGCCGATCTGCCGGTACTGCCGCCCGGCGCCGGGCGGGGTGACGGGCTTCTCCAGCTCGAGAATGCGCAGGTCCTTGCTTTTCTTCTTCAGGAGATCCAGCGCGTCCGGCGCGAAGCCCGGGGCGATCAGGGCCTCGACGAAGCGGCCCTTCAGGCGCTCCGCCGTCGCCAGGTCCACCGGCTGGGTCACCGCGATCACGCTGCCGAACGCGGAGACGGGGTCGCCGGCCCACGCGGCCTCGAAGGCGGCCTCCAGCGTCGGCGCCGTCGCGCAGCCGCAGGGGTTGTTGTGCTTGATGATGACCACCGCGGGCGCGCCGGCGAACTCCTTCGCCGTCTCCAGCGCCGACTCGCCGTCGAGGTAGTTGTTGAACGACATCTCCTTGCCGTGCAGCACGCGCGTGTGGGCGATCGACGCCCCGGCGCACGACGGATCGCGGTAGAACGCCGCCGCCTGGTGCGGGTTCTCGCCGTAGCGGAGCTTCACGCCGCCGGTCGCGACCTTGACGAACGGCGGGGCGCCGTCGCCGGTGCCGCCCTGGGCCGCGAGCCACGCGGAGATCGCCGCGTCGTACTCCGCGGTGCGCGCGAAGACCTTGAACCCCAGCTCGCGCCGGAGCTCCAGCGTCGTGCCGCCGCCGTTGGCGCGCATGCACTCGAGGACGCGGCCGTAGTCGGCGGGATCGGTGACCACGGTGACGTGGTCCATGTTCTTGGCGGACGACCGCAGCATCGTCGGCCCGCCGATGTCGATGTTCTCGATCGCGACCTCGCGCGTGACGCCCGGCTTCGCAACCGTCGCCTCGAACGGGTAGAGGTTCACGCAGACCAGGTCGATCGCCTGGAGCCCGTGCTTCGCCATGGTCGCCTCGTGCTCCGCGTTGCCGCGGATGTGGAGGATGCCGGCGTGGACCTTCGGGTGCAGCGTCTTCACGCGCCCGTCGAGCATCTCCGGGAAGCCGGTGAACTCGGACACGTCCTTCACCGGGAGGCCGGCCTCGCGCATCGCCTTCGCGGTGCCGCCGGTGGAGAGGATCTCGACCCCCATCCCGTGCAGCGCCTTCGCGAAGTCGAGCACGCCCGTCTTGTCCCACACGCTGATCAACGCCCGCGCGATCTTCATCGGTTGTCCTCCACGGTCTTCCAGGTTCCGTCCAGGTCCATGCGCCGGATCCAGTCCGACAACGCCGCCCGGTCGACGGTATCGCCCGACACGCGCAACACCCCGGCGATGTCCCTCAGGTGCTTCTCCGACCCGCCCTCGCGATAGTACTCAAGTTTTCGGAGAATGACATACTCCGTCGGCGCGAGCCACACGTCGATTCCGCCGATCGCCGCCGCGCGCCGCCGCTCCAGCGCCCACCGGTGCAACGGATCTGCACCGGCAACGTAGATGTCCGCCTTCGCCCCGCTGGCCCCGTGGATCACGTTGAAGTGACCGCGACGCTCGCGCCGGGCCTCGACGGCCAGTACGTCGGCCGGCGGCACATAGAACTCCGCCTCCGGAAACAGGCCGCGAAAGGCATCGATGGTCGATGCGTTCAGGACGACCACGAGGTCGACATCCAGCGTCATGCGCGGCTCGCCGTAGACCGTGCAGGCGACGCTTCCCGTCACCATGTAGGGAATTCCGGAGGCGGCCAGGGGACGGAGAAAGACGAGATTGGGATCAACCGTGTCCATGGAGGAACATCCTGCGAACTTCCGCCTCCACGCGCGGCGCCGGCCAGGCCGGATGGCGCATGCGCACGCCCGCCTCCGCCAGCCGCTCGGCCGAACGGCGCAGGCCCGTCGCGACATCGATCTTCTCCTGCGGCGTCATCCGCCGGAAGATCTCGACCTGCTGTTCGGTCAGCCGCTTCATCGCTCCCGCCCGCCCCGCCGTCACCGCATCGGCCTCAGGGCCGCCCCCATCCGCCGGAAGTCCCTCGCGTTGAACGTCGCCGCCTCGTCGGCGCCGGCCGCCTCCGCGCCTGCCAGAACATAGGCGTCGGCGAACTCCGCACCGCTCTCCCTGGCGATCTCCACCGCCCGGGCCGCTCAGTTCATCAGCTTCACACGCGCGCGCTTCGCCTTCTGGATGTTGCCGATGGGCACCGGGGCCTCGCCGGCGCGGCGCAGGGCGCGCATCGCGGGGTCGAGGTCGTCCGGCCGGACCACGACCACCATGCCGATGCCCATGTTGAAGACGCGGTACATCTCCTCGCGGTCGACGCGGCCCTGCGTCTCGATGAACCCGAACAGCGGCGGGGGCGTCCATGCGCGCCGGTCGAAGACCGCGCAGACGCCCTCCGGCAGGATCCGCGGCACGTTGTCCGGGAAGCCGCCGCCGGTGATGTGCGCGAGCCCCTGGACGTCCACGGTCTTGCGCAGCGCGCGGATGGGCTTGAGGTAGCTGCGATGGACCGCCAGCAGCGCGTCGGCGACCGTGCGGCCGTCGTTGGGCAGCGGGTCGTTCACGCCGAGGCCGGCCTGCTCGAGGATGACGCGGCGCGCGAGCGTGTAGCCGTTGGTGTGCAGGCCGCTCGACGGCAGGCCGATGAGCACGTCGCCCGCGCGGATCCCGGCGCCGGTGATGACCTCCTTCGCCTTCACGGCGCCGACGATCGTGCCGACGAGGTCGTACTCGCCCGGCGGGTAGAGGCCGGGCATCTCGGCGGTCTCGCCGCCGATCAGCGCGCAGCCGTTCTCGCGGCACGCGGTGCACAGGCCGCGGATCACCGCCGCGAGGATCTCCGGCTCCAGGCGCGAGGCGCCGATGTAGTCGAGGAAGAAGAGCGGCTCGGCGCCCTGGACGAGGATGTCGTTGACGCAGTGGTTGACGATGTCCTGCCCGACCGTGTCGTGCCGCCCCGCGAGCGCCGCGACCTTGAGCTTCGTGCCGACGCCGTCGGCGCTGGAGACCAGCAGGGTGTCCTTCCCGGGCGAGCGGAACAGGCCGCCGAACGAGCCGATCTCGCCGACCACGCCCTTCGTGAACGTGCGCTCGATCTCCCGCTTGGCGCGACGGAGCGCCCCCATCTTCCGGTCGATGTCCACCCCCGCCGCCGCGTACGCCGAGTTCTTGGCCGCCATGTCCGTTCTCCCGCCCGGGCCGCCCCGCCGCCCCGCCGGGTTTCCAACCCCTGGAAACCCCCGGCGCGGCCTCTTCCATGGATTGGAAACACCGCCCGGAGGACCGCCGGCCCGTTGCGGCGGACCGTACCAGAAACCGGACGGCGGCGGAATCCCCTTCCGGCGGACCGCCCCGCGAAGGTTCACTCCGGCCGGTGACGCGGGATCTCGGCCTTGAAGTCGCCGAGGCTCGGCCAGTGCACGCGGCGATCGAGGTCGACCTCCGCGACCGCGACCGTCCCCCACTCCTTCGCCTGCGCGATCACCTCGCCCTCGTGGCCGTAGATGCCGGTGATCATCCAGTTCTGCTCGACCGGCGAGTAGGTGCTGCTGACGAGATGGACGTGGTTCTCGCACGCGCGCGCGGCGGCCAGCAGCGGGTTGCAGCCCCACACCGGCCATGCGATGACCTCCGCGCCGGCGGCGGCCAGGCGGCGCGCGACCTCGGGGAAGAAGCCGTCGTAGCACACCATCAGGCCGACGCGGCCGAACCGCGTGTCGAAGACCGGATACTCGTGACCCGGCTCGACGCCCGCCTCGATCTCGCTGCGCGGCAGCGTGACCTTGCGGTACTTCCCCGCGAGGCGGCCGTCGGGACCGATCAGCGCGGCGGTGTTGAAGACCAGGGTGCGGTCGCGCTCAACGAGGCCCGCGACGATGTAGAGGTTGTGCTCCTTCGCGAGACCGCCGAAGTAGTCCGTCGACGGCCCCGGGACGGGCTCCGCGCAGTCGGCCATCGTCCGGCCGGTGCCGTAGTAGGTCAGCGTCTCGGGCAGCACGACGAGGTCGGCCTTCCGGCGCGCGGCCTCGGCGATCGCCGCGGCGAACTGCGGCGGCTTCTCCGCGGGCGTCCTCCCGGCGCGGGGCTGGAGATGGACGGCCGCCAGCCGCACGACGCGCCCCGTCGGGGCCGCGGTCGCGGCGAGGGTGATCCCGCTCCACTCGACGGACCCGCCCGGCGCCCACTGCCCGCACAGCTCGATCCGCGCGCGGGTCGCGGCGGCGGGGGCGCGGTAGACGTCGGCGACGCGGGTCCAGCCGTCGGGACCGGCCTCCCGGTCGAGCGGGTACTCCGGCTCCGCGCGCGGCGGGAAGTTCGCCAGGTGCCGCGTCACGACCGGCGTGTCGCGCAGCACGGGCTTCCCGGCGTCGTCCTGCCAGAGAACGCGCGCGACGGCGCTGCGGCGCGGCGCGGCGGCGTTCGTCGCGCGACGGAAGGCCTCGAAACGGTACCAGGTTCCGCCCTGCACCGGCAGCGTGCGGGTCCACCAGCCGGACCAGCCCTCGCGGCCGCCGTCCTCGAGAACGAACCGCCCGCCGCCGTCGCGGCCGCCCGCGGCCTCGCGCCGGAAGCGCGGCGCGATCTCGTCGCGCGGCGAGCCGCTCGTCCAGTCGTCCGCCCCCGCCATCGCGGCCGCGAGGACCACCGCCGTCAGCAGCGTTCGCATGATCCGCCCTCCCCCGGTCCCCATCCGCCGGCCACCCGGGCCATCCGTGTCGATCCGTGGACTCCGCGGCGCCGGGCGGCCCGCCGCCCTACCACGGCAGGTGCGGCCGGAAGATCAGCACGCCGACCGCGACCGCAACCGCCGCCGCGATCAGCACCGCCGCGGCGGCGACGTCCTTCGCCTTCTTCACGAGCGGGTGGACCTCCGGGACCGCGGCGTCCGCCAGGAACTCCAGCGCCGTGTTCAGCGCCTCCGCCGCGAAGACCAGCGCGATGGCGAGGAGGATCGCGCACCACTCCGGCCGCGTCAGGTCCGCCAGCACGCCGAGCGCGAGGGCCCCGGCGGCGGCGACGGCGTGGATGCGCGCGTTGCGCTGGGTGGCGAAGAACGTCCGAAGCCCCGCGAAGGCGTGCGCGAAGCTGCGCAGAAGTCCACCGGATGGTGCGGGCGCGGTCATGATGTGCGGATCATGGGACACCCGCACCGCCGGAGCAAGCGCGGCCGTCGCGGCGCCCTCCCGCCCCGTCCTCCCGCGCATCGAGTGAGGAGCCACGGAGAGCCGCAGGGCCGACGCATCTTGCCCTTTTCGGAATCGAGCCATGGGCACGGAATTCGAAGGATCCCCCTTCCATCGCCGAGAAAGGGAGATCCCAGCCGAACGATCATTGAATCAAGGCGATGGCGCTGCCGCCCGCGACTCCGCGTTCCGCGACCGGACGGTACCACGACCGCAAGGAAGAGGCGTCGGCGCCGTGGATAGCCGCGCCCTGCCTTGCCGCAACCGGCCGGTTCGTGGTTCACTGGCCAAACCATGGGATTCGGAGTCGCGTCCGCCCGCGGGACGGGCATCATGGACGGCCGGGGCCCGGACCGGGCCTCACCTGGGGGGATGATCATGACCCATCGGACGACCGGGCGACGGGGCGGGATGGCGGTCTTCGCGGTCGCGCTTCTGGCCACGGCCGCGCGCGCGGACGACGGGGCCGCCGCCGCATGGACCTCGCTTCCCCCGCTGCCCGACGCGGAAGGCTTCGCGGGCGCCTTCGCGGGCGTCTCCGCGGGCGCCCTGCTGGTCGCCGGCGGCGCGAACTTCCCGGGCGCGAAGCCGTGGGACGGCGGGTCCAAGGTCTGGACCGACCGCGCATGGGTTCTCGACCGGCCCGACGGCGCGTGGCGCGAGGCCGGCCGCCTGCCGGGACCGCGCGCGTACGGCGCGTCGGTCACAACCCCCGACGGCCTCCTCTGCATCGGCGGCAGCGACACCGGCCGCCACCACGACGAGGTCTTCCTGCTGCGCTGGACCGGCACCGCGCTCGAACGCGATGCCTGGCCTCCGCTCCCCGCTCCCTGCGCGAACCTGTGCGGCGCGCTCGCCGGGCGCACCGTGATCGTCGCCGGCGGCGAAGCCGCGCCCGGCGCGGTCTCCGCGGGCACGAACGCCTGGGCGCTCGATCTCGACGATCGCGCCGCCGGCTGGCGCGCCCTTCCGACATGGCCCGGGCCGGGCCGCACCCTCGCCGCGGCGGGCGTGCAGGGGGGCGAGTTCTTCCTCTTCGGCGGCGTGTCGCTCGCCGCGGGGCCGGAAGGCAAGCCGGTGCGCACCTACCTGCGCGACGCCTTCGCGTGGCGCGCGGGCCGCGGATGGCGGCGGATCGCGGACCTGCCGCGCCCGCTCGCCGCCGCGCCGTCGCCCGCCCCGGCGGCCGGACAGGCCTTCCTGCTGCTCGCGGGCGGCGACGACGGCTCGCGCGTCCACCTCGGCACCGTGCCGGCCCACCCGGGCTTCGACGCGCCGCTGCTCGGCTACCACACGATCACCGACACGTGGACCCCGCTCGGCGCACTGCCGGCCGTGCGGGTCACCACGCCCGCCGTCGCGTGGCACGGCGGTTTCGTGATCCCGTCGGGCGAGATGCGCCCGGGCGTCCGCTCCCCCGAGGTCCGCCTCGGCCGGCTCGTCGCGCGCAAGGCCGGCTTCGGCACGCTGAACTACGTCACGCTCGCGATCTACCTCGCGGCGATGGTGCTGATGGGCGCGTCGTTCACGCGGCGGAACCGGACCACCGACGACTTCTTCCGCGGCGGCCAGCGCGTCCCGTGGTGGGCCGCGGGCCTGAGCATCTTCGCGACGATGCTCAGCTCGATCACCTTCATGGCCATCCCGGCGCGGGGCTATGCCGAGGGCTGGAATCTGTTCCTCGCGAACACCTACCTGCTGCTGACCCCGCTCGTCACGCTCGTCTACCTTCCCTTCTACCGCTCGCTGGATGTCACGTCCGCCTACGAGTACCTCGAGCGCCGCTTCAACGCCGCCGCGCGCATGCTCGCGAGCGCCCTCTTCCTTCTCTTTCAGTGCGGACGCGTCGCGATCGTGCTCTACCTGCCCGCGCTGGCGCTGGCGACCGTCAGCAACATCGACGTGACGACCTCGATCGTGCTGATGGGCGTCCTCTGCGTCGTCTACACGATGCTCGGCGGCATGGAGGCGGTGATCTGGACCGATGTCGCCCAGACGGTCGTCCTTCTCGGCGGGGCGGTGTGGGCGCTGGTGACCGTGCTCGTGCGGATCGACGGCGGCGCGGCCGGCGCGATCGCCCTGGCCTCGGAGCACGGACGCTTCTTCCAGTCGGTGCCGTGGACCTTCGACCTCGCCGTCGCGTCGGGCTGGGTCATCATGGTCGGCGGCATCTTCCAGAACCTCTTCTCCTACACCGCCAGCCAGGACGTCGTGCAACGGTACCTGACGACGGGGGACCGCAAGAGCGCCGCGCGCGCGATCTGGACCAACGCCGCCATCGCGCCGGTCGCCCAGGCCCTCTTCTTCGCGATCGGAACGGCCCTGTTCGTCTACTACCGGCAGCACCCGGAGCGGCTCGACCCGACGATGCAGAACGACGCCGTCTTCCCGCTCTTCATCGTCCGCGAGCTGCCCGCGGGCGTCGCGGGGCTCGTCGTCGCCGGCATCTTCGCCGCCGCGCAATCGACCCTCGCCGGGAGCCTCAACAGCATGGCCACCGCCTACGTCACCGACTTCGACCGCCGGTTCCGCCCGGGCGCGGCGGACGCCTCGCGCCTGAACCTCGCTCGCTGGCTGACGGCCGTCATCGGCTTCGCCGGCACCGCGGTCGCGCTGTGGCTGGCGAAGTCGGACGTCCGCTCGCTGTGGGAGGCGTTCCTGAACGTGATCGGACTCTTCGGCGGCACGGTCTCCGGCCTCTTCGTGCTCGGCCTCTTCGTCCGCCGCGCCAACGGCTTCGGCGCGATCGCCGGCGGCCTCGCCAGCGCCGCGGCGGTCGGGTGGGTCTTCGTCCACAAGCTCGCGACCTTCTGGACCTACGCGATCGTCGGTGTCGTCGTGTGCGTCGCCGTCGGCTGGATTGCCAGCCTGCTCCGCCCCGCGCCGGCGGGCACCGACGCCCTCACCATCCATGCCCTGCGCCGCACCGCGCGCGCGGATTCCCGGGGAGACGCGGGGGCGCCGACATGACACCGGACGAACGGGCGTCGTTGCGCGACCTCTACCGCCGCACCCTGCTGGACGACATCGTGCCGTTCTGGTTCCCGCGGTCGGTCGACGCCGAACACGGGGGCTTCTTCACCGCCCTCGACCGCGACGGAACCCTGCTCGACACCGACAAGTCGGTCTGGTTCCAGGGCCGCACCGCCTGGATGCTGCTGACGCTGTTCAACACCGTCGACCGCCGCCCCGAGTGGCTCGCGTGGGCGGAATCCGGCCTCGCCTTCCTCGAGAAGCACTGCGTCGACGCCGACGGCCGCCTCTTCTTCCTCGTCACCCGCGAGGGCGTGCCGCTGCGCAAACGCCGCTACGCCTACAGCGAGGCCTTCGGCGCCATCGCGCACGCGGCCCACGCGCGGGCGTCGGGCGACGGACGTTCCGCCGGGCGGGCGCGCGACCTCTTCGAGCGGTTCGTCCGCTGGAACTTCACGCCCGGCCTCATGCCGCCGAAGGACACCGGGGCGCGGCCGTCCATCGGCCTGGGGCCGCGCATGATCACGATCGTCACGGCGCAGGAACTGCGCGCGAATCTCGGCGACGACGCGGGCCTGCGCGCGTGGATCGACCGCTGCATCGACGAGATCGGCCGGCTCTTCTGGAAGCCGGACCTCGACTGCGTGATGGAGACCGTCGCGCCCGACGGCTCGCTCATCGACCACTTCGACGGCCGCACGCTGAACCCCGGCCACGCGATCGAGGGCGCGTGGTTCATCCTCCACGAGGCCCGCCACCGCGGCGACGCCGCGATGCGCGACCTCGGTCTGCGGATGCTCGACGCCAGCTGGCGGCGCGGCTGGGACCCGGAGCACGGCGGCCTGTTCTACTTCCGCGACGTCCGCGGGAAGCCGGTGCAGGAGTACTGGCACGACATGAAGTTCTGGTGGCCCCACAACGAGGCGGTCATCGCGACGCTCCTCGCGTGGCGCATGACCGGCGACGAGAAGTACGCCGCGTGGCACCGGCAGGTCCACGACTGGGCCTTCGCCCATTTCCCCGACCCCGAGCACGGCGAGTGGTACGGCTACCTCCACCGCGACGGCCGCGTCTCCGTGCCGCTGAAGGGCAACCACTGGAAGGGGTTCTTCCACCTTCCGCGGATGCTCGGATACTGCGCGCGGCTGCTCGCCCCGGAGTGACCGCCTGCGCCGGGGCGCGGAGCTGCGGACCTACCGGGTCCGCACCGCCTCGGCGCGCAGCGGGTCGTGGTGGCGCGCCATGTAGTAGAACGACTGCACCGCGCTGCGCTCGCCGAGGCAGACCTGGAACTCGATGCGGTTGCCGCCCCCCGGCCATTCCGGCCCTTCGACGCGCAGGATGTTGACCACGGTGGAAACCGATTCGCCGGGCTTGAGAACCACCGGCTCCGGGTGCGACTTCACGCCGCCAGCGCCGGGAACCACGAAGGCCCGCCCCTGGCAGCGAAGCACCAGGCTCTCCTCCCACAGGATCCGCCCGCCCGAGCGCAGCAGCGCGGGGACGGGGACCGGATCCTTGCCGGGATTCGACACCGTCACCCGGATCTCGCCGTCGCCGTCGGGGTTGGTCCACTCGATCGCCCGCTTCGGCGGCACGGGCTCGACCGACAGCTTGACGCCGGGCCCCGCGAGAAGCGCCGGGCGGCCGGTACGCGCACAGCACGGCCCCTTCGACGCCACGGCATCCTTCGGCCATGCCGCGTCGCCGAGGCCCGCCCACGGCGAGAGCCATCCGTCCCCCTGCCGGGTCCAGCCGATGGGAACCTGCACCGCCTCGCGCGCCGCCTCGAGATCCGCCGCCGCGACGGGCCTGACGGTCCGCACGACCGTGCCCTCGCGCCCGGCCGTGGCGGTCACAAGACACGCGGCGCCCACCGGGAACGCGGGCGGCTGCTCCTGGCGGCTGACGTAGCCGAGCGCCAGGGGCTTCCCGCGCTCCACGTCGCCGCGGAGGACCTCGTCGACTTCGAAGGTCAGCCGCCCCGTGTACATCGGCGGGAACGACAGCCCGACCGGCCCCTCCTGCTGCGCGGTCAGCGCGCCCGTGAACACGATCTGCGCCGCGGTGTAGTCCGGTACCCCGCCGAAGGAGCCCTGCGGCGGCGCCGCGGACGCTTCCAACCAGGCCAGAGCGGCCAGCGACGCTGCGAGTGTCTTCTTCATGCCAACCTTTCGTCCCCGGGGCGGGCGGCCGGCACGGCCGCACCTGTCCCCGATCCCCTATACGACCGCCGGCCGCCGGACCTTCAGCTCCGCGGTCCTTCTTGGACCGGTCCGCGTTCCGCCGTATGGTAGCAGTCATGACCCGACCGGCAATCCTGTTGATGGCCTACGGGACCGTTTCGTCGCTGGACGACATGCCCGCCTACCTTCTCGACATCCGCGAGGGGCGGCCCCCGTCGCCCGACCTGGTGCGCGAGATGCGGCGCCGCTACGAGGCGATCGGCGGCTCGCCGCTGCTGCGCCTCGCGGAGGCCCAGGCCCGCGCGCTGGAGGCCGAACTGGCCCGCCGCGGCCGCGCCGCGCCGGTCTACCTCGGCATGCGGCACTGGAGCCCGCGCATCCGCGACGCGGTGGCGGCGATGAAGGCGGCCGGCGTCACGGAGGCCGTCGCGGTCGTGCTGGCGCCGCATTACTCGTCGCTCAGCATCGGCCGCTACCGGAAGCGGCTCGACGAGGCGCTCGCCGAAACGGACGCATCGATCCGTTTCCGCGTCGTCGAGACCTGGTGGGACCAGCCGCGGCTCTTCGAGGCGTTCGAGGGGCGCATCCGCGCCGCCCTCGCCCGCTGGGACGGCGCTCCGCCCGCAAGAACCCGCGTCCTCTTCTCCGCCCACAGCCTTCCCGCGCGCATCAAGGCGATGGGCGATCCCTACGAGGACCAGCTGCTGGCCCATGCGAAGGCGCTGGCGGACCGGCTCGGACTGGCGGACTGGATGTTCGTCTTCCAGAGCGCCGGCGCCAGCCCCGAGCCCTGGCTGGGACCCGCCATCGAGGACGAGATCCCCCGCCTCGCGGCCGAGGGCTACCGCCGGTTGCTCGTCGTCCCGACCGGCTTCGTCTGCGACCATGTCGAGATCCTCTACGACCTCGACCTCGAGGCGAAGGCCCTCGCCGCGGACCACGGCATCGAGCTGGCGCGGACGGAGTCGATGAACACGTTTCCCCCCTTCATCGCCGCGCTCGCCGACGCCGTGGGTGCCGCGTGACCCGCATCGCCGTCATCGGGGGCGGGATCGCGGGGCTGGCGGCGGCCCACCGGGCGAGGCGGCGCGCGACGGAGACCGGCCGGTCGGCCACGATCGCGCTGTTCGAGCGCGATCCGCGCCTGGGCGGGAAGATCCTCACCACGCGCGCCGGGGGCTTCATCGTGGAGGGCGGCCCCGACTCGTTCATCAACCAGAAGCCGCATGGCCTGCAGATGTGCCGCGAGCTGGGCCTCGGCGGCGACCTGCTGCCCTCCAACGACGCGACCTACAAGACCCGGCTGCTCCGCAAGGGCCGGCTGCTGGCCTATCCCGAGGGCTTCCGGCTGGCGGTGCCGACGAAGATCTGGCCGTTCGTGACGTCGCCGCTGATCTCGCCGCTGGGCAAGCTGCGCATGGGGCTCGACCTGGTCCTGCCCGCGCGGAGATCGACGGCGGACGAGAGCCTCGCGGCTTTCATCACGCGCCGCCTCGGCCGCGAGGCGCTCGACCGTATCGCCGGGCCGATCATGTCGGGCATCTTCGTCGCCGACCCCGAGCGCATGAGCGTGCTGAGCACCTTCCCGATGTTCGTCGAGCTGGAGCGGAAGTACGGCAGCCTCACCCGCGGCATCCGGATCGCGCGAAGGAAGGCCGCCGCGAACGGGGCGGGCGCGCCGTCCAGCGTGTTCACCGGCCTCCGGCCCGGCATGGACGCGCTCGTCGACGCCCTGGCCGCGCGGGTCGGCGCGGACGCGCGCCGCGGCGTCGCCGTGCGCGCGCTGCGGCGGACGGCTGGCGGGTTCGAGCTGACCCTCGACCCCGGCGGCGCCTTCGCGGCCGATCACGTCATCCTCGCCGCGCCCGCCTACGCGGCGGCGGAGCTCCTCGAGCCGCTCCACCCCGCCCTTGCGACGGCGCTGCGCGGCATCCGCTACGTCTCCTCCGCCACCGTCAGCCTGGCGTTCCGGCGCGAGGACGCGGCGGACTGTCCCGACGGCGGCGGCTTCGGTTTCGTCGTGCCGCGCACCGAGCCGGCGCAGCTCCTCGCCTTCACGTGGTCGTCGCGCAAGTTCGACGGCCGCGCGCCGGACGACCGCCACCTCGTCCGCGCCTTCATCGGCGGCTCGCGCCACGAGGAGCTCGCCGGCCTGCCGGAAGAGGACCTGGTCCGCATCGCCCGCGCCGAGATCGCCCGCATCCTCCGCCTGCGCGCCGAGCCGGAGGCGGTGTGGGTCAGCCGCTGGCCCAAGGGCAACCCGCAGTTCGACGTCGGCCACCTCGACCGCGTCGGCGAGATGGAACGCATGGCCTCCGAGATCCCGGGGCTGCACCTCGCCGGCAGCGCCTACCGCGGCGTCGGCATCCCCGACTGCATCAAGAGCGCCCAAGCCGCCGTGGATGCGGTATTCGGGGCGTGAACCACCCCCGGTTTCGTGGCATGATCCCACTATGACGGCGCGAGCAGACAACGGCACGGCTGGACGGGCGGCGGAACGTCGCACGCGAATGGTCGTCCACCGTGCGCATTCCTTTGAAGACGCGGAGCGGTGGGATCTTGAGTTCTGGCAGTCTCAGTCCCCCGAGGACCGGCTCAGCGCCCTGGTGGATATCCGCCGCGATGTGGCCATGGTTCGCCGGGCGCGACAGCACGGACGGAAGCCCAAGTCATGAAGGTCGTTCCGGATTTCGAGGACCTTCTGGATGCGTTGAGCCGCCACCAGGTTCGGCACCTTATCATCGGCGGCATGGCCTTCATCTACCATGCAAAGCCGCGATTCACGAAGGACATCGACATCTGGGTGGACCCGGCCCCGCGAAACATCGACCGCGCCAATCGCGCCCTTGCCGAGTTCGGAAGTCCGGCCTTCCTGGAAAAGGGCGATCCGGATCAGATCCTGCAGATCGGCGTCGCGCCGAACCGGGTCGATCTTCTTCTTTCGGCGCCCGGCCTCTCCTTCGCCGATGCATGGAAGGGACGCATCGAGGGAAGGTACGGCCGTGCTCCCGCGCTCTGGATCGGCCTGGACAGCCTGCTGGCGATCAAAGAGGCCATCCCTGTGCCCCGGCATCAGGAGGACGCCCGGGTCCTTCGGGACGTGAAGCGCTTGCGCGCCCGGAAGGCCCGCCGGTAGAACGATGCACGGGCGCGGCGGACATCCGGCGATGCGGGTCGACTTCGAGAAGGCCCCGTTCCTCCTCATCTGGGAGGTCACGCGCGCCTGCGCGCTGGCGTGCCGGCATTGCCGCGCCTCGGCGGAGGACCGCCGCGATCCGCGCGAACTGACGACCGACGAGGGGCGGCGCCTTCTCGACGACACCGCCGCGATGGGCACGCCGATCGTCATCCTGACCGGCGGCGATCCGCTGCAGCGCGGGGACCTCGACGACCTCATCCGCCACGGCAAGTCGATCGGCCTGCGCATGGGGACGATCCCCGCCGAGACGCCGCGGCTCACGCGCGACCGAGTCTTCGCGCTCAAGGCCGCCGGGCTCGACCAGATGGCGCTCAGTCTCGACGGCAGCACCGCCGCGATCCATGACGGCTTCCGCAAGGTGGACGGCTGTTTCGATCTCGCGATGCAGGCCGCCGGCTGGGCGCGCGAGGCCGGCCTGCCGCTCCAGATCAATACCGTCTTCTGCGCGTGGAATCTCGCGGACTTCGACGCCATCGCCGCGCTCGTCGAACGGCTCGGCATCGTTTTCTGGGAGGTCTTCTTCCTCGTCCCCACCGGCCGCGGCGCGGAGTTGGAAAGCTGCACCGCGGAGCAGGTCGAGGGCATCTTCGCGAAGCTGCATGCGCTGGCGTCGCGCGCCCCGTTCGTCATCAAGATCACCGAGGCGCCGCACTACCGCCGCTACGTGCTCCAGCGGGAGGGCGCCGCCCCGTCCGTCGAGGCCCACCGCGGCGAGCGGCTGCTCTCGCGCACCGAGGGCCCGCACCGCACCATGGGCCTCTCCCCGCTGCCGGTGAATGCGGGCAAGGGATTCTGCTTCGTCGACCACACCGGCGAGGTCCAGCCGAGCGGTTTCCTCGCGATGTCCGCCGGCAACGTGCGCACCGCGCCGCTCGCCGCGCTCTACCGCGACTCGGACCTCTTCCGCTCCCTGCGCGACCCCTCCCGCCTCCGCGGCCGCTGCGGAATCTGCGAGTACCGCGATCTCTGCGGCGGCTCCCGCTCCCGCGCCCACGCCCTCATCGGCGATCCCTTCGCCGAGGACCCGAGCTGCGTCTACCAGCCGGCCGGCCGCGCGTGAGTGTCCAACCCTTGGAACCCGCGCGGCGGCGGGCTTCCAATCCCTGGAACCCTGCGGCGCTCAGCGGACGGCGGGGGCGCGGACGGAGATCGTCACGAGATGCTCGACGGCCTCGTCGGGAGCAAGGGTCCGGAGCGTGCCGTTCGCGCGCTCGGCCGTCTGCCCGTCGGGATGGCAGTTGCCCGGCTCGAGGCCCATCACGTACTCCTGCCGGCCCATCATCTTCCACTGCGTGAAGAACGGGAGCTCGGCCTTGCGCCACGCCACCTCGAACGCCAGCCCGCGCGCGGCGTTCGCGAGCGTCATCCGGGCCATGCCGTCGGGATCGGGCTCGACGTCGTGGTAGAAGCACTGTTCGACGTAGCCGGCGGTCGGCGGCTGGCAGACGCGCCACCGGGCGAGATCGTCCTCCGCGTTCTTCGTGCGGGGCCGCGTGCCGGACGCGCGCCCGGCCAGCGTCGCGGCCTCGTCGAGCAGCGGGAACCCCGCGTTGATGTGGTAGAGCGCCATCAGCGGCGCGGGACGCACGCCGCGGTTGGTGATGCGGTCGCACAGGACGATCCGGTCCTCGCCCATCGCCGTCGAGATCGTCCGGCGGCACTCGAGGTTCTCGGCGAAGAAGCTGGCCTCGCGCAGGACCCCGGAGATCCGGATCCGGTAGCGCCCGTCCTCCCAGCCCCCGGTCACGGCCGGCGTCTCCGCCGGCGTGTTGGAGAGCCGGCCGTGGAGGCCCAGCGGACCGTCCACGCGCATCCCCTCCTCGGCCTCCGGCGCGCCGACGTGGCTGAGCCCGCACCCGGTCATCAGCCCCGCGCCGAAGCTTCGCAGCCATCGCAGCCCGTCGGGCTCGTAGTAGGCCGGGTGCGCGACGCCGACGGGCGTCAGGTAGGCCAGCGGGATGCCGCGGAACGTCGCGCGCCCGATGTCCATGCCGCGGTCGAGCAGCACCTGGAACGAGAGGCCGCTGCCGTTGTCGACGTCGACCACGCGCACCCCGCGCCCCCGCCCGTCGTCGAGCACCGCGGAGGTCGCGCCGGCAAGCTGCCGCATGGATCCGACGTAGGGCTTCAGATCGCCGGCGGTCATCGTCGTGTGCGTGCTCATGATCTCTCCCCTCCGCTCAAAGGCATTGCGCCACGGGCTCCCAGACGGCCGCGGACTCCGCGTCCGACCGGCCCCACAGCCGCTCCAGCCCGGTCCGCATCGCCGACCGGTCGTCGCCGAACAGCGCCCGCGCCGCCAGCGCGGCGCCTTCGGCGAGCACCGCCGGCCCGATCCCCTGCGACAGGACGAGACGCATCGCGCCGACGAGCCGGTCGTCCCACGCGAGCTTGCGCCCGAGGTCGCGGCAGACGCGGTCGACGCGGTCGGACAGGAACGGGTTGGCCATCCGGACGAGGAGATCGTCCGCGTAGGCCGCGAAGCCCGGCGGGGTGAAGAGCTCGTCGACCCCCGCGCGCTTGCGGCACAACGCCGCGCCGATCTCGTCGACGAACGCCGTGCGCGCCCGGGCGCACAGCGCCGGGTGGCGCGCGATCCCGCTCATCGCCTCCAACCCCATCCCGCGGGCGTGCAGCCCGAGCCAGAGGTGGACGGCGTTGTGGCCGTAGAGCTTCGCCTCCTCGAACGGCAGCAGGTCAGGCTTCGGGATGAGGCCCCGCACGCGGCGGACGTCGATGCCGTCGCAGGCCTGGATCAGGATCCGGTTGAACGCCTCGACCAGGTGGCCGCGGTCGGCGCCCGGCGCGAGCGGGGCGAGGCCGCGCCGCTCGCATTCCGCGGCCGGGAAGACGCCGCTCATCTTGCCGATCACCGTGTTCAGGTGGTGCGTGGCGGGGTGCGGACCGACCGCCGCCTCGAGCGCCTCGGCGGCATGGTTGTGGTTCTCGGCCGCGTAGACGAACCGGCGGCGGCCGGGCGCGCGCCGGAAGCCCTCGCCGAGCCAGTCGCGGATGTGCGGGTAGAAGGCGATGCTCGGCAGGGCGGTCGCCACCTCGTCCGCATCCGCCGCGGCGGCGACCAGCGCCTCGCGGTCCGCCGGCACGGCGGGGTTGAAGACCTCGACGCCCGGGATCTCGTTCACCTCGACCGCCGTCGCGGAGGCGACGTTCACCCGCAGGCGGCCGCCGCCCCGGCGCACGGCGTCGACGAGCGCCGCGTCCACCTCGGCGATCACGAGCCGCGCGAAGCCGCCGCGGGATGCGCCGTCGAGGAAGATCCCGGTCTGGATGGGGCCCAGGCCGACGCCGAGGAAGGTCCCGCTCATGCGTGCCCGGGCGGTTGAAACACCGATTTCACGGCGGGGACGAGTCTGCCGTATTGCCCGTGCCTCGCGCAATAGGCCGCGTGGCGCGCGGGGTCGGGCTCGAAGACGCGGTCGCGTCGCACGAACAGCTCCGCCGCCTCCGCGGGCCCGCCGAGGGCGCCGGTCGCCATTCCGGCCAGCATCGCCGCGCCGAGCGTGCCCGCCTCGACGATGCTCGGCCTCACGACCGGCACGCCGAACACGTCCGCGCGGATCTGCAGGCCGCGGTCCGACTTCGCCCCGCCGCCGGAGGCGACCAGCTCGCGCGTCGGGATGCCGAGCCGCGCGAGGATGCCGAGGCTCTCGACGAAGTACAGCGCGGTGCCCTCGACGATCGCCTTGAGGATCTCCCCGCGCCGGGTCGAGGTCCGCAGCCCCGCGATCACGCCCGACGTCCCCTCGATGCGCCGCGGCGAGACCGGCGTCTCGAAATGAGGCAGCACGAGAAGGCCCGTCGGACCGTCCGGCATCTCCGCGTCGAGAACGGCGAACATGTCCCCGCCGGCCGGCGCGGCGCTGTCCGCCGCGAACGTCTCGCGGAACCACTTCACGAGGAGGCCGCTGGGGTTGTAGAGGAACGCGACGAAGAGGTCCGCCAGCACGTGGTGCTCGAGGTTGAGTCCCTCGGCGAACAGCGCGGACGGGTCGGACGGGCGGCGGAACACCGGCGTCAGGCACTCGAACGAGCCGATGCCGCAGATCGTCGTCCCCGGCGCGATGCCGCCGCAGCCGAGCGCGTTGCAGCACTGGTCGTGGCCGCCGGCGACGATGACCACGCCGCGCGGAAGGCCCAGGTCCGCCGCCATGGCATCCGACACGGCGCCGATCGGCGTGCCGCCGGGCACGACGCGCCCGAGCCGGCCGCGCGGGATGCCGCTCCACGCGAGGAGCTCGTCGGACCAGTCGTTCCGCCCGAGGTCGAACAGCAGCGTCCGGTTCGCGTGCGAGTTGTTCGTCACCGGCTCGCCGCCAAGCAGGAACGCGACGAGATCCGACCAGAGCAGGAACAAGTCCGCCCGCTCCCACACCTCCGGCCGGTGCTCGCGCAGCCAGAGCAGCTTCGGCAGCGAGAAGTGCGTGCCCGGCCGGTTCGGATTGATGCGCAGGAACCGATCCGCGCCGAAGTCCGCCTCGAGCCGGTCGACGTGCCCGCGGCCGCGGTCGTCGACGCAGAGGATGCTGCGGTCGAGCAGCTCCCGGTCGCGCGTGACGGGCACGAACGCCTCGCCGAAGGCGCTGACGGAGAGCGCGGTGACGGGGTCGGCGGCGCTCTTCGCCGCGACCTCGGCGATCGCGGAGCGGGTCCGCCGCCAGACCTCCGCGCTGTCGAGCTCCGCCCAGCCGGGCCGCGGGTGGACCATCTCGTACCCGCGGTACGCCGACGCGAGGCACGCGCCGTCGAGCGCGAAGACGCCGGCCTTGCAGCCGGTCGTGCCGAGGTCGATGCCGAGGAGGCTCACAGCCGGACGAGTTCGTAGCCCAGGTACCGGACGAGCGCCTCGCGCACCGCCGTGGCGACGTGCCCGGCCGTGACGCCGACATGGTGGCGGTAGCCGCCGTGGCCGACGAACTCGAGGATGCCCTGGAGGTTGGCGATCCGCGCGACGCCGGCGCAGCCGAAGAAGCCGTCGGCGATCGGGTCGGCCGTGATCTCGCCCTCGCCGAGGTAGGCGCAGAGCTTCCCGCCGTCGGTCTTCGCGCTGGCGAAGGTCATCGGCGTCGCGGCGATGCGCCCGACGTTGCAGCCCCAGCCGCAGCCGGCGCCCATCGCCTTCGCGAACATCGGGTGGTCCACGATGGCGCCCTTCCCCGCCATCAGGCCCTGGGGCACCGGACCGCAGTGGAACAGGATGCAGCGGTCGGGATCGTCGCCGTAGTTGTTGTTCCAGTCGAGGCAGGTGGCCGGCCGCTCCGACGCGAGGCCGAGCGCGAGCATCGGGACGGCGTTGCAGACGTCGAGCTCGCACGCGGCCGCGACGCCCCGGTGGTTGAGCTCGCCGAGGAGGACGCACGGCGAGACGCCCAGCTCCTTCTCGATCTCGATCCAGCAGCGCAGCGCGATCGCATCCATCCGGTACTCGGCGATCAGGGCGTCGAGCACCACGCCCAGCCGGACCAGCATCGCGAACTTCGCCTCCGGCACGCCGGCCCAGTTCGTGTAGTCCGCGAGCCGCGCGGCCTTCGCGGCATAGGCATCGCCGGACGGCTTCACGTCGCGCACGCGCAGGAAGACCTCGGAGAGGTCGAGCGCCTCGGTCGTGATGCCGTACCGCTGCAGCGTCAGCTCGTCGAACCGCACCGTCTTGAACGCGGTGGTCCGCGCGCCGATCGCGCCGACCGTCATGCGGCGCATCCGGCGGACGATCCGGCACGCGGCGGCAAACTGCCGCGCGTGGCGCGCGAAGGCCCCGTCCGACGGCGCGACCGTGTGCGGCGGGAAGGTGGTGAACGGAAGGCCGAACTGGCAGAAGACGTCCATGACCGACAACTTCCCGCAGAACGCGTCGCGCCGCTCCGTGAAGCCCATGCGGTCGAGTTCGTCCGGGTAGGCATGCACCAGGATCGGCACGCCGCAGTCGCGCAGGGCCGCGATCGCGCCGGTCTCGTCGCCGAAGTTCGGGAGGCAGAGGATCACGCCGTCGAAGCGGCCGCGGTTCGCCTCGAGAAAGCGCGCGTAGCAGAGGCCGTCCTCCGTGCCCTCGACCGCGCCGTGCCGCGTGGCCGCGGGGTCCATGAGAAGCGTCCCGAAGCCGAGGCGGCCGAGGACCGCGGTCATCTCCTCGCGCGCCGCGGCGACGAGCGACTCGGGGAAGAAGCCCCGGTTGCCGAAGTACAGGGCGAACGTCACGGGCTGCGCACTCATGCCGGTTCCTCCGGGTCCAGGACATCGACGGACCCCTCGATCTCGAGATCGCCGCGGAGCACGACCCGCATCGCCTCGTAGACCGCGTCCTGCGCCGCGGCGACGCCGCGCGGCAGCGCGCGCTCGTAGGGCTGCCGGATCGCCGTCGCCACGTTGATCTTCGCGATCCCGTGCCGGATGGCGTCGAGGATGCAGTCCTTCCGGATGCCGGTGCCGCCGTGGAGCACGAGCGGGACCCCCGCGGCCCGGCGGATCCGCTCCAGGTGCGCGATGTCCAGCCGCGCCTCGACCTTCTTCAGGCCCTTCGTCGCCGCCGAGATCGCCCCGTGGATGTTGCCGATCGCGACGGACAGCCAGTCCGCCCCCGACTCCGCCGCGAACCGGCGCGCCTCCCCCGGGTCGGTGAAGCCGCGGCCCGAGGCGAACAACGCCTCGTACGGCGGCAGCGGCCCGGCCTCGTGCCCCATCACCGCGCCCAGTTCGGCCTCCACCGGCACGCCCGCCGCGTGGGCGAGATCCGCGGCCCTCCGCGTGCAGGCGATGTTCTCCTCCAGCGGCAGCCGCGAGCCGTCGACCATCACCGACTCGTAGCCCGCGCGCACCGCGCGCCCGAGGATTTCGAGGTAGTCCACCGCGCGGCCGTCCTCGTCGATCACGGGCACGTGGTCGAGATGCAACCGCGTGACGCGCCGGTCGGCGTGCCGCCGGTATTCCGCGGCGACCGCCTCCAGGCTGCGCGACTCGAACTTCTCCCACTCGAGGCGCGCGACCATGACCAGCCCGGCGCTGCGCGCGTCCCGCAGGGCCCGCACGACCGGCTCCACCATCGGCAGGTACGGGATGTTGAACCCCGGCACGACGGTCCCGCGCCGCAGCGCCCGCCTCACGATCTCCGCGGTTGGACTCCCACCCATCGGATCGGCTCCCTTCCCGGCGTGTGTGCCGTCCAGTCTACCGCGCCCGCCAGGCGCGGGAAAGGCGGTCTCGCCGGGCCCGCCATGAACCGCGGTCCCGCCGGGCTCGTCCCGGTGGGGAGCCCGAACGGAATGCCGGCGGCCGACAACGGCCCGCGCCGCCGACCGCGGCTTCCCCCTGCGTCCGTCAGCGCCCCGCCACGGGACTGAGCACGGAAGGGACTCCGAAGAGCTGCACGCTGTAGTCCTCGAGGGCGATCGCCGACGGTCGCTCGATCCGCAGCCGCCACATCGCGCGGCTCCCTCCCGCCGCCGGCGCGGCGAAGAACACATGCGGGCGCGCGAGGTTGTCGCGCGTCTCCACGACCCGCCCGGCCGGATCCACGATCGACGCCTTCACCCCCTCGCCGTCGCCCGATCCGACCACCCGCACCGCGAACCCGGCCGAATCGGCCGGCATAGGGAAGGCGAAGTCGCCGGCGACGCCGAAGAAGTGCGCCGGGCGGCGGTCCGTTGCGGCGCCCAGCGCGTGCGTCGGGGACCGGATCCGGAACACGCAGGCTCCGGCGCCCGCCTCGATCCGGTGCAACCCCGCCGCGGCGGCCGTGAACGCGATGCGGACCTCGTCGCCCGCGTCGATCGTCCGGGCCAGCACCTCCGTCCCGGACGGTCCCGTCACGCGCAGCGGGATCCGGTGCGGCGCGGGGCCGACCGTCTCGACCCTCACGGCCAGGTCCACCGTGTCGCCCGCCGCGGCGCGTACGACGAGATCCGCCTCGT
Source organism: Lentisphaerota bacterium (assembly GCA_016873715.1). Taxonomy (GTDB): domain Bacteria; phylum Verrucomicrobiota; class Kiritimatiellia; order PWTM01; family PWTM01; genus VGWF01. The sequence continues at coordinate 22,112 of VGWF01000060.1, forward strand.
GCCGCAGCCGCCACGACGCCTTGGGCACGGCCGCGGAGGGCAGGTCGCGCTCCGCGTCGATCGCCATCGGGGGCAGCGCGGCGACCCGCGACTCGGGGAACCACGCGGCGAGCCGCGCGTCGTCCATCGCGATCGCCTGGACCCCGCCCGGCCCCGCGAGCTCGAAACGGCCGGACACGTTGCGCAGCGCGCGCAGGCGGCCTTCGGAGCGCCAGTCGACCGGCCGCGGGTCCCCCGGCGCGGCGGTGCGGACACGGCCCCCGTCGATCGTGACGCCACCGATGCCGTCCGCCGCCTCGCGCCGCGCCGTGAGCAGAAACGGGAAGGCCGCCGGGTCGCGCGCCTCGATCCGGCAGTTCCGGAACACCAGCGAGGAGTCCGCCGCGACCGCGTTGGCCACCGTCACGACGTGTCGCGTCGCCGCCACGAAGGTGCAGTCGTCGAAGACCGCCCCGCCGCGCGTCGCGCCGTTCGTCCCGGCGGCGGAGTTCCAGTACACGGCCCCGCGGCGGTTCCCGCCGTCGGCGAGGCACCGCTCGATCCGGAACGAGACCGGGGCCGCGGCCCCGTTCATGTTGTGCAGCGCGAACAGCAGTCCGCCCCCGGTGTTGTTCGTCATCACGCAGTCGCGCATCACGCAGTTCACGAGACGCTCGCGCGGAAGGTTGGGCTCGAAGTCGATGCCGGCCATCGGCGCGGTGCCGTGCGTGTTGATCATCGCGGTGCGCTCGATGAGCAGATCCTCCGCCGAGATCACGCTGATGCCCTGGCGGTGGTGGCCGTCGCAGACGACGTCGCGGATGACCACATCCCGGCACGGCTCGCCCTTCGAACCGGCCCCGACGTACACGCCGTCGCCCCCGCTGCGCGCGAGGACCAGCCCCTCGATCCGCACGCCGGCGCACGCGCGCAGGCGGATGCAGTGGCGCCACTCGGCCGCCGCGTAGTTCGTGGTCGCGTAGTCCTCCTGCCACATGCGGAGCGTCGCGCCGGGGCCGCGCAGGACGAGGTTCGTGCAGGTTTCGGCGCTGAAGAGGCAGTCGGATCGGCCCCGGTAGCCCCCGCGCCGGGCCTCGACGACGACGCCGGGCTCGAAGACGACCTCGAGGCCGCCGCGCAGCACCAGCGGATCGACGATCCACGGCGAGCCGCAGTCGCCGACCGTCACGCGCCGCGCGCCGGAGGTCAGCGCCGCCTGCAGCGCGGCCGTCGCGTTGACGGGATCGAAGCCCCACCATTCGGCGCGGGCCTCGGCGCGCCGCCCGGCAAGGACCTCCGCAACGGCGCCGGGGTCGGGCGCGGGCGCGGCGGCGGCGGGCAGGACGCCGGCGGCAAGAAGGAGAAGGGCGGCACGGCGGAGGGAGGCGTTCATGCGCCGAGTATCCCGACCCCCGCCCCGGCCGGTCAAGCCCGGCGCGCTTCGCCCTTGTGTTTGCGCCGGCGGCGTGTCTCTTCTGGTCCCGCGCACCGGCCGCTCCGCGGCCGGACCGGACGACACGGGAAGAGACCATCATGAAGCGCTCGTTGGTTTGGGGATCCGCGCTGGTGGCGGCCGTCGCGGCGGCGGCGAACGCCGGAGACGCATGGACGTTTGACGCCGCCGCGCCGTCGTGGGCGAAGGACGTCGTCGCGGAGACCGCCGCGCCGACCAATCGCGCGCTGCGCATCGCGGCGGACAGGCCCCACCACACGCGCACCGTCATCCCGGGCGCGATGCCGAAGGCCTTCGTGGCCGAGGCTCGCGTCCTCCTGCAGACCTCCACCGGCGCCGCGCCGCTCGCCTACCTCTACGCCCTGACGCCGGACGGCTTCCTCGCCGCGACGCTGGGGTCCGGCAAACTGCGGCTGTTTGTCTGGCGCGGCAACGGTCAATCCGCGTCCATCGGCGAAGTCTCCGCCCCCGCGCCGACCGGCCGGTGGGTGCGCGTCCGCATGGCGCGCGAAGGCGACACCGTGGCCGCGAAGGCGTGGGCGGACGGCGCGCGCGAGCCCGGCTGGTCCGTTTCCGGCCCCGCGCCGGATCTGGCCATCAACGGCTTCGCCGTCGGGGCGTGGACCTCGCCGAAGACGCCGTCCACCGCAACCTTCCTCTTCGACGATATCGCCCTCCGCGCGGCGGTGCCGGACGACCGAATCGCAACGGCCGGCGGCCGCGCCGCGCCCCTGGTCCTGCCGCCTGCAGCGGCGAACGGAGTCTTCGAGTCCGGCCCCCACATCGGCGTGGTCGCCGGCGATCTCGTCGCCGCCTTCGAGCGCGACGGCGGTGCGCTACGGCACGTCGTGCACCGGCCGACCGGCCGCGCCTTCGCCGACGAGCGGCAGCGGCGCCCTCTGTTCCGCCTTGGGCTGATGCGCTGGCAGAAGGGCGAGTCGCTGGAGCTCACGGCCGACGACTTCGCGCGCGTCGAGTGGGACCGCCCCTCCGCTTCCGTCCTCCGCGCCACGTTCCGCGACGGCCCCGTCACGGGCATGGCGGTCCGCGCCACCGCCACGGCCGGCGACGACGGCCTCGTGCGCTTCCGGCTCGCCGTGGCGAATCCGACGGACATGGCCGTCGCGCGGATCCACTATCCCGGGTTCGCGTCCCCCGCCGCGCTCGGCGGCGACGCGGCCGACGACCGCCTCCTGTTCCCGCACAGCCACACTGACGGCATCGAGATCGACGCGCCCGGCGCGGCGGACCGGTCGTGCCACGGCTCGTATCCCGGCGACGCGGCGGTGCAGATGGCCGCGCTCTACGATTCCGCCGCGGGGCTGCTGGTCGCGACGCACGACGCGGAGGGGCACTGCAAGCACTTCGAGGCGCGCATGGCGAAGGGCCGGTTCGTCGAACTGTCCATCGAGCACCGCCGCCCCGAGGTGCCCGGCGACGGCGGGACCCCGTACGACACCGTGCTCGGCGCCTTCACCGGCGACTGGCGCTCGGCGGCGGCGCTCTACAAGCGCTGGGCGCGCACGCAGCCGTGGTGTGCGCGACGGCTGACGGAGCGCGACGACGTCCCCGCGTTTCTCAAGGCCGGCCCGGCGGGCGTGGTCCTGGGCATCGGCGGGCCGGACGGCTACAACGGCTCGCTCGGCCCGGAGTTGGAGAAGCTGCCGGGCCTCGCCGCCGCCTACCGCGGGCGCGCGAAGGTGCCGCACATGATCGTCGTCCCGTACGGCTGGGAGAACCGCGGCACGTGGGCGGGGATCCACTACCTTCCGGCGCGTCCTTCGGACGAGGCGTGGCGAAAGGCCAACGCCGCGCTGAAGGCGCAGGGCGACCGCACCGCGATGCTGACCTCGGGCTACTGGTGGGTCATCCGCCGCGCGAAGACCTCGAACGGCCCGGCCTTCGACGACACGGCCGATTTCGAGCGGCGCCAGGCGATGGTGGTGCAGCGCGCCGACGGCACGCCGTGGCTCCTCGACGCCTACGACAAGGCCGGCAGCTTCGGCGACTGGCGCGGCGTCTCCGCCAAGCTCTGCCACGGCAGCGCGGAGGCCGGCGCGACGATGCGCGACATCTTCCTCGCGACCGCGGCGCTCGGCACGCCGCTGGTCAGCTTCGACCAGGAGATCGGCGGCGGCCAGAGCGCGCCGTGCTACGCGGCCGGCCACGGCCATCCGCCGGGCTACGGCGCGTGGATGTGGACCGGCTTCCGCGACCTGTGCCGGGAGATCCGCGCGAAGGGCCGCGCCGCGGAGCCCGAGATCGGCCTCTTCGTCGAGAACTGCGGCGAGATGATCATCCCGGAGATGGCGACCTACTGGAGCCGCCAGTTCGGCGTCGCCGACCATGGCGTGCACGGCGGCCGCGCCGTCGGCCTGTTCTCGTACCTCTACCACGAGTACGTCACCGCGATCGGCGCCGCGGTCGTGCAGGGCCAGGGTCCGCAGGGCGCCACGCCCTCCGCCGGCCTGCGCTGCCAGGCGCTCGCGAACAACCTCGCGCGCGGCCTGATTCCGTGTCCGTTCGCCAGCGACGTGCCGCTGGAGACGAAGGACGCCCGCAAGGCGCAGATCGCCCGCGCGTTCTTCGCCTTCTGCGAGCCGTTCGGCTCGTTCCCGGAGTTCCTGGTCCTGGGCGAAACGCTTCCGCCGCCCGCCGTGACGTGCGGGGCGCGTGACGAGGGGTACGAACCGAAGCGCGACGGAACCGCGAAGCCCGGGGCGCCGCGCGAGCGCCGCGACGTCCCGGGCCTGCCCGCGGTCGTCGCCGGCCGCTTCGCCGCGCCGGACGGACGCACCGGCACGATCCTCGTCAACGCGACGCCGGAGCCGCAGCGCGCGACGATCGCCCCGCCCGAGCGCGGCCGCCCCGCGACGCTGCACCGCGCCGACAAGTCCGTCGAGACGAAGTGGGATGGCCTTCCCGCGTCCCTCGAGGTCGCCCTCGAACCGTTCGGCTCCCGGATGCTGATCGCCGCGCCGTGAGGCCGTGCGGCGGTATGGACGTGTGGCGGTGCGGAGTGCCGGATGCGGCCGCCCTGCCACGGGGCTGAGACTCCGGCCCGCGCGCGGCTCCGCGCCCGCAAGGCTTGTGCCCACCGCGGCCGGCTGGCATCGTGGAGCCGTCGGGGGCGGCGCGGACGCGAGGAGGACGCATGAAGTTCACGTGGCGAGGAGCGGGGCTTGCCGTACTTCTCCTGCTGGTCCGCGCTGGAGCCGAACCGCCGCCGATACGGACATGGACCTCGCAGAGCGGCGCGAAGCTGGAGGCGGGACTGGTGCGGGTCGACGGTCCGCGCGTGGTGCTTCAGTCGGCGGACGGCCGCCAGTTCCAGGTGCTCGCGACGCAGTTGTCGGCCGGGGACCAGTCGTACCTGAAGGAGCAGGGCGTCGCACCCGCCGCCGCGGCCGCCGACCCTGCTCCCCTGCCCTCCGCACCGCCCCCGCCGCCCGCCGGCGACCTCAAGCCCGAATGGGCGCCCGGCGAGATCCACGGACCGGTGGCCTGCAAGGCGGACGAGCAGTTCCACTACTTCGTCTACGTGCCCGCGAGCCTCGCGCCGGGCGAACCGGCCTGGCCGGTGATGTTCGTCATGAGCCCGGGCGGGGGCAACGCGGGCGGGCTGAAGCGCTACCGGGCGGCGGCGGATCTGAACGGCGTCGTCCTGGCGTTGTCGCAGGAGAGCCGGAACAACTCCGACAGCGCCGGAAACGCCGTGCGTGCGATGATCGAGGACGCCTTCAAGCGTCTTCCGCGAGCCGATCCCGCGTTTGCGTTTGCCAGCGGGTTCTCGGGCGGGAGCCGCATGTCCTTCCTGGTCGCGGACATCCTCCCCGCGAAGCTCAAGGGCGGCATCCTCGCGTGCGGCGCCGCAACGCACAACCCCGCCTGGAAGCCCGGCGCACAGCTCCCCGTCTACGGGCTGAGCGGAACGCGATGCTTCAACCGGTGGGACATGGCCTGCCTGATGGAGAAGAACGGCGACATGCGCCACCTCCGCTTCTTCCCCGGCGCCCACGCGTGGGCGGACGAGGATCCGCTCTGCGACGGCATGACGTGGCTGATGGCCCGCGCCCATGCCCGCGCCTCCAAGACCACCGCGGGGAAGGCGTCCGCCGAGCGGTGGGCCGCCCGGATCCTCGCGCAGGCCCGGGAACTGGCCCCCGCGGACCCGGTGCGCGCGTGGCGGGCGATCGACGCGCTGCAGGCGGCCAGTCCCGGCCCGCCGCTCGCCGGGGCCATCGCGCAGGTTCGCACCGGCCTTCAGTCGCGGCCGGAGATCCGGACCGCGCTCGCGGCCGAGAAGGACGTCGAAGCCTTCTGGAGGAAGCATTTCAAGACGAACCCGATGGACTGCGAGAACAACAACGGCACCGAGGCCGCCGCGAAGGACGGCGCGACGTACGCCGCCACCTACAAGGGCACACCCTACGAAGCGCTGTTCACGGAGATGGGCCAGCCCACGCCGAAGAAGTGAGCGGGAATCCGTCTGGAACCGCGATCGACAGCCCGATACGATCCACCCCATGCCGCGCAACGAGCAACAGACCCGGCTTGAGCGGATCGACAAGGACATGGGCTTGAACGCATGATCTCACACGCTCATCCTCCCCGCATCGCCTGCAGGCTCCACGTCGCCCTTGCCGGAAGCCGGCCGCTCATCTGGCGTCGCGTGCAGGTCCCGCACGACTGCACGCTCAAGCGCCTCCACCAGATCCTCCAGATCGTCATGGGCTGGACGAACTCGCACCTCCATCAGTTCATCGTGGGGGGCGATCACTACGCCGAGCCGCATCCCGAATACGAACGCCCGATGCTCGATCACGCACGTCACCGTCTCGACCGCGTCGCGCCCCGTTGCGGCGACCGTATTCGCTACGTGTATGACTTCGGCGACGGCTGGAAGCACGACATCGAGGTCGAGTGGATCGGAGCATCCCCGGATCCCGTCCCGTCGTGCCTTGCCGGCGAACGGGCCTGTCCCCCGGAGGACTGCGGTGGACTCCCTGGATTCTACGAGAAGCTCCAACTCGCCGCCGACCCATCCCTCCCGGATCCCGACCACATCCGCGCCTGGCTCGGCCCCTACGACCCCGAAGCCTTCGACCTCGCCGCCGTCAACCGCCGCCTCGGGAGGTTTCAGAGACGGGCGTAAGACATCGCGATGTCGGGCGCCGGGCAGGGCGCTCGTCTTAAGAGAACGGCACCCCATGCCCCGCTTGCTCCCGACCCGGGCGGGGCGGCGACGGCGGATACCGCAGTTCAGGTCTCGCCCGGCGCCAAGTAGTCAACCCCGTGCTCGTTCAACAACGCGGGCAGATCTCTGAAGTCTGGCTGCGCTTCCATGGTGTTGTCGTCGCAGGATCTCCACGGCGGCAATGCGCTCCTCCGGCGGACGGGACCGCCAGAACGCCGGATCATCCCGCACCGGGGACCCGGTCAACCCCCGCTTCTGCACCACCCGCGGAATCAGGTGAAGCCGCTCCCTCCTACCCTGACGTTCGTTCCGTTGGCCGGGCATCGCGGCCCCCGCGGTCACAGCTCCTTCACCGCGATGTTCCGGAACTGGATCAGGCTCGGCGGGCTGGCCCACTGGCCGTCCTTCTTGCCGCCGTGGTGCTGGAGGCCGATGCGGCCGGAGTCGGGGAGGTCGGGGACCTCGACGGGCGGGATGACGGTCTTGCCGTTGAGGACGACCGTGAGCGTCTTGCCGCGGACCGTGATCTCGAAGCGGTTCCACTGGCCGACGGGGTTGTCCGCCTGCGTGCGCGGCGTGACGCCCGCGCGGACCTCGGGCGGGGTCTTCGGGTCCATCCGCACGCCGTACATCTCGCCCGATCCGATCGGCCAGCACCAGATGTTGACCTGGTGGCGCATCGAGCCGCGCGTCAGGATGCCGGAGTCGGAATCGGGCAGCGCCATCGTCATCGGCTTCCCGGCGATGTCGCGCGCGTGCGTGCCGTCGGGCAGGATGTAGGGCACGCGCGGATTGATGAACGGCGTCTCCTTCAGCCGCCACTCGACGGTCACGGTGTAGTCCTTGTACTCCTTCTCCGTCCACAGGTGGCGGTCCTTCTTCGACTCGCTCTCCGCGTCGTAGTCGATGACCCCGTCGACGACCTTCCAGTGCCCGTTGTCGCCCTCGGGCACGACCCAGCCCGAGAGGTCCTTCCCGTTGAACAGCGACGTGAAGCCCGGCGGCACCTCGGCGCGGACGGTGGCGGCCAGGCCCAGCGCGGCGGCGGCCGCGGCGGTCAGCAGGCGGATCGATCGGCTCATCGTGCGTCTCCTCCGGGCGCCATGCGCCCGCGCCGCCAGTATACCCGTTGCCGCCGCGCATGCACGCCGGCCGGGGCTCAGAACCGGAAGTAGATGAACGGATTGAAGTCGCTCGCGACGATCGCGGCGGTGGAGAGGAACAGCAGCAGCATCGCCGCGGCAAAACGGAGGGCGCGGAGGGCCGGCCCCGCCTGCGCGGCGCGGGCGTCGAGCCGGGCGGTCCACGCCGGGAACGCCGCCGGGACGAAGCACACGGCCGCGGCCACCGCGAGGACGGCGCAGGCCTCGTGCGGGAGCAGTTCGGGCCACGCAACCGGCGGGGGGACGAGGCCGAGACGCCGGACGTCGAACATGCATGCGAGATAGCGGCCCGCCGCGGCGAGCGACTCCGCGCGGAACAGGACCCAGCTCACGCAGACGAGGACGAACGTCGCGGGCACGCCGATCCAGCGCGGCACGCGTCCGAGCCGCTCGCGGCCGGCGATCTTCTCCAGGCTCAGCCACAGGCCGTGGTACGCGCCCCACACGACGAAGTTCCACGCCGCGCCGTGCCACAGGCCTGACACGAGGAACACGATCCACAGGTTCGCCATCCCGCGCACCGGCCCGACGCGGTTGCCGCCGAGCGGAACGTAGAGATACTCGCGCATCCAGTTCGACAGCGAGATGTGCCAGCGCCGCCAGAACTCGGTGATCGTCCGCGAGGTGTAGGGACGGTCGAAGTTCTCGAGGAACTCGAAGCCGAGCATGCGCCCGAGCCCGATCGCCATGTCGGAGTAGCCGGAGAAGTCGAAGTAGATCTGGAAGGCGTAGCAGACCACGCCCGCCCACGCGACGGAGGCCGGAATCCCGGCGGCGGGCATCGCGAAGACGCGGTCCGCCACCGCGCCCATGACGTTCGCGACGAGCACCTTCTTCCCGAGCCCCAGGCCGAACCGCCAGATGCCGTCCAGGAACCGCCCCGGATCGTGGATGCGGCCGCGGATCTGTTCCGCGACGTCATGGTAGCGGACGATCGGCCCCGCGATCAGCTGCGGGAAGAGGACCACGTAGAGCAGGTAGTCGTGGAAGCCGCG
>VGWF01000061.1 GCA_016873715.1 Lentisphaerota bacterium
GGGGGCGGGGCGGGATCCCGCGCGATCCGGCCGGCCTGGTGCGCGTCGCACCCCCGCAACCGCAAGGGCTCCAGCGTCCACCAGCCACTCCGCGCCCCGCCGACCGAAAGGCGCCACGACCTCGAGGAAGATGCGTCTGCCCTGGGCTCACTCCACCCGCACCGGCCGCACGGGCTGCAGGCGCACCGGTCCGAGGAGCCCGTAGGGCGCCAGCGGGGCCCGTGCCCCGAGCTTCGCGTCGGCCGTGACGAACGGCTTGAACTGCGGCGGCTTCGCCCCGCCGGGGAAGCCGTCCGGATGCTTCGCGTCGCCGATGAGCCGGTTGCGCCACGTGCCGGTGACGCGCACCTCGAGCGTGTTGCGGCCCGGTTGCACGGCCTCCGTGACATCCACGACGAACGGCGGCTTCCACAGCACGCCGAGGTTCCGGCCGTTGACGATCACCTCGGCCATCGATTCGACGCGGCCGAGGTCGAGGACGACGGATGACCGGAGGTCGGAGGACAGAGGTCGGAGATCCGACGCGGACGGATTGCGACTGCCGACCTCCGTCTTCCGACCTCCGACTTCGGCCGGAAGGTCGAAGACCTTCCGGTAGGTCGCCGTGCCGGAGAAGTGCTTCACGGCCTCGTCGGGATGCTGGTCGAGGGCGACGAGGCGGTCGAGCGGGAGCCGCGCGGGCACGTCCATCTTCGGCGGGAACGCGACCTCCCACGGGCCGGCGATCTCCTGCGGCGCGGGCAGGTCGCGCGCGTCGATGAACACCAACCGGCCGCCGTCCAGCGTCACCGTGTAGCGGCCGGCCTCGGCGATCCGGGCCTCGATCCCGCCCGACGCTTCCCGCGCGACGACGATCGGCGCCAGGCCCTCCGCCCGCGGCTTGGACTTCGCCAGCGCGGCGATCTCGCCGCCGGACAGCGCCCGCTCGACGCTCTCGATCCCGTCCTTCTCGCCGCGGAACGCCCCGCCCCCGCCGTCGCGACCGCCGACGAGGCTGGAGTGGACCGTGTAGCGGCTCTGCAGGCCCGTGCGGACGCTGCGTCCGTCCAGGAACAGCTCGGGCCTTCCGCCGCGGTAGACGACGGTCACGTGGGTCCAGTTCGTCAGCGGCGCGGCGTGAACGAGGATCGGCGCGTAGTAGTTGCTGCTGTGCTCGAGCACGACGACCCCGTTGCGCCCGGCCGAGATCCCGGCGCCCGCGTGGCCGCCGCCGGGGAAGACGGAGTTGCCGTGCAGCGGCGCGACCGCCTCGTTGCGCGTCGCGTTCAGGCACACGCCCGCGTCGGCCTCCTGCGGGAGGTCGACGTCGGCCTCGGGCCTCAGCCATCCGGCGATCGTGAAGGTCCCCGGGGCCGGCGGAGCCGCGGCGGCCCCCGGCGCGGCGGCCTTCGGGACGATCGTGGCCAGGACCTCGCCGTCGCGCGCGATCTGCGTGACGGCCGTCACGCCGCGGGCGGGCTCGCGGAAGACGACGAACAGCGAACCGCCGGGCTCGATGTCGAGCGCGACGCGCGTTCCGGCGTCCGTCGCCTCGAAGCAGGCGGCGCGCGTCGTCCGGCCGGACACCGGATCCCAGAGTTCCGGCGCGCGCGCGCCGACGCGGAAGCGCGGTGCGGCGCGGATCGGCCCGAGCCCCGGGTTGCAGACGAAGTAGATCTCGGCGTCCGGCGACGAGCGGTGCACCCAGAGCAGCCCGCCCGCGTCGGCGACGTCCTCCGGCATCCCGAGCGCGTCGAGCGCCCCGCGCAGGCCGGCCGCCGGCGCGAAGACGCGGCCGCGGCCGAAGGAGCGGACGGGGGGCGAGGGACGATGGGCGAGGGAGGGCGGAGGTGCCGGGTGTCGGGTGTCGGGTGTCACAGAAGAAGCCTGGTCGCGAGACGGCGCGGCCACTTGACACTCGCCACTCGCCACTTCCTCCGCGCCCCACACCTCGGCCGCGAGCTTCGCGACCTCGGCGTCGCAGGCCGGGAATCCCTCCATGCTCGGCGAGCGCGACGGCGGGCGGCCGACGATCGCGCCGCCGGCGGCGACGAGGTCGCGGATCTTCCGCAGCGTCGCGGGACGCATCGTGTCGCGGTCGGGCAGGACGAGCACGCGGTAGCTCGCACCCGAGGGCAGCGTGAAGCGGCCGTCGCGGACCCGCATGCGGTCGAGGATCACGTCGGCGTTGACGAAGTCGAAGTCGTGCCCCGGCGGCAGCGGCGGGTCGCGCTGGCCGGTCATGCGCGGCGTGTCCTCGCCGATGAAGTACGCCACGTCGGCGACGGCCCGGCCCTCCTGGAGCAGGAAGCAGCAGCGCCGGTAGTAGTCGATCCACGCGCGCCCCGCTTCGAACCACGGGTTGTGCCGGTTGAACTCCGTGCTGAACCACGCGTTGACGCCCGGCAGGCGGTCCTCCCACGGCTGATGGATGTAGACGTGGAACACCCAGTGGTTGATGCCCTCGGTCAGCGCCCAGTCGCCGCGGCGCTTGAGCGACCCCGGGGTGCTCTCGAACCGCAGCGCGCTCGTGAAGGCCTCGGCGGAGACGCGCGGCTTGCCGTAGATGTGCGCGGCGGACGCGGCCGCCCGCAGTTCGATCGCGCCGAGGTCGCCGGTGGCCCAGAACTCGCCGCCGAGGTCGTGCGACGCGCCGCCGTACTGCAGGAACTCGCCCGGGAAGCCCCAGTGCCCGTAGTTCTCGAGCCACAGGCGCAGGCCGCTGCGCTCGCACGCGTCGCGCATCCCGCCGACGTAGTCGCGCGAGATGCGGTCGGCGACGAGGCGGCGCAGGTCCCACAGGAAGCGGTCGGAGCGGTCCGGGTCGCCGACCACGCGGCCGGTCAGCGCCGGAAGCCACGGCATCGGGTCGTAGCCGTAGCGGGCGCGGAAATCGGCCGCGAGGCCGTCGGTCCAGTTCTGCGAGCCCATCTCGTAGCTGTCGGCGACGACGTGCCGGAAGGCCCGCCGCTCGTCCGCCGGCATGCGCTCGAGCACGCGGCCGATGAAGGCGCGGAAGTGGTGCTCGGTCCACGCGCGGTTCATCTTGTCGACCTCGTACCCCTCGCCCTCCGGCGACGCGGGCGCGTTCCGGGCGCCGGTGGGCGAGAGGCCCACGCGCAGCACCACCCAGTCGCCGCGGGCGGGGTTCCAGCGGAGCGTGCCGTCGGACCCCATCCGGTCGGAGAGGTTCACCACGCCCTCCGGCGCCACCGCGCCGTCGGCGCTCGTGGCATCGGCCGGACGCGGCCAGAGGTAGTGGTCGGGCGGCGGCAGCGGGTCCTGGAACATCTTGGCGAGCTGCTTCTCGACGTAGCTCTCGATGCGCGGCGCGCCGGACAGCTCGATCTCCCCCAGCCCGCCGGCGTTGCGCAGCCCGGTGAAGACGAGGCGGAACTGCGTCGACGTCACGGCCGGGAATCCGACGGCGACCGGGCCGGACGGCTGGAAGCCGACGTGCGTCTTCAGATTGTGGCGGTCGATCACCGCCTCCCGCACCGCGTGGAACGTGCCGGCCTCATCCCTCGCCTGGAGCTCGCACCGGACGACGAACGCCTGCGGCGCGGGGTGCAGCACGAGGCTGCGCGCGATGAAGCGGTCCTTCGTCTCCAGGTCGACGACAAACGGGGTCTCCGCGGCGGCGGCGGCGGGGAAGTCGCAGGCGGTATCCAGCCGGCCGTCGACCAGCCGCGCCGCGTCGGCGAGCGCCGGCTCGCAGCGGATCGCGACGGCGCGCGTGCCGATCGTGTCCTGGTCCTGCGCCGGGGCGGGGAACGCGAGGACGGCGAGGTCCTGGAACGGCTGCTTCGGCACCGGCAGGGCGACGACGACCGGCGCGCCGCCCTTGACGCGCGTCTCGGAGATCGCGACGTGGCGCATCGTCTGCGTCGCGTCGATCCACGGCCCGCCGGACTGGCTCCACCCGGGACAGTTGAAGAGGCCGATGTCGACGCCGATGCGACCGCCCTCGCGGATCGCGTGCTCGACCATGCCCCACCACGGCTCCGACAGCGCCTTGACGTCCCCGATCTTCGTGTTGTCGAGGTAGATGTTGCCGATGAGCGCCTCGCCGATGCCCGCGCGACGCATCGCCTCGAGGTCGCGCGTGATTCCGTCCTTCGAGATGTTGTCGCTGATCCAGTACCAGTAGCACCAGGGCTTGGTCGCATCCGGCGGCGCCCGGAAGCCGGCCTCGAGGGTGTCGCGCGACGCGCGCGCCGACGCCCCCCGCGCCCCGGCGATCCCGATCCCCGCCGCCACCGCCATCGTCAGAAACCGATTCATCATGGACGCCCTCCCGCAACGACTCCGGAGCCCATGGTGCCCGAACGCCCCGCCGGTCGCCAGCCTTTCGGACCACCCTCCGGCTCCGCGGCCTCCGCGTCTCCCTGCGCGTCCGGCCGGGCGCCCCGGGGCGCGTTGACATCGCGGGGGCGGGCGGACTACAAGCGCGGCCGTGCGTCGCCGGGCGGAATCCGCCGGCAGGCGGCGCCGGAAAGGACGCCGGATGTCATGAACCGCACCGCCGCCTGTCTCGCCCTGTGCCTTGTCGCCGCCGTTTCCGCCGCCCGCGCGGACGTGAGCCTGCCGCACGTCTTCGGATCGCACATGGTCCTCCAGCGCGACACGAAGATCCCGGTGTGGGGCTGGGCCGCGCCGGGCGAGCCGGTCAAGGTGAGCCTCGGCAGCGGGCCGGCGGTGCCGGCGCTCGCCAGCGCGGCGGGCGAGTGGCGCGTGACGCTGCCCCCGATGCCGGCGGGCGGTCCGCACAAGCTGACGGTCGCCGGGCGCACGACGGTGGTCTTCGAGGACGTTCTCGTCGGCGAGGTCTGGCTCTGCTCCGGCCAGTCGAACATGGAGTGGACCCTCGGCGGCGCGGACCGCGCGCAGGAGGAGATCGCCGCCGCCGAGTGGCCGCAGATCCGCCACCTCGGGATTCCGAAGGTGACGTCCGCCGTGCCGGAGAAGGACGTCAACGCCGAGTGGCGCGTCTGCTCCCCCGCGACCGCCGCGGGCTTCACCGCCGTCGGTTACTTCTTCGGCCGCGAGCTGCACAGGACGCTGAAGGTGCCGGTCGGCCTGATCAACTCGTCGTGGGGCGGCACGCGGATCGAGCCGTGGACGCCCCCGGCGGGCTTCGGGGCCGCCGACACCCTCGCGGACATCCGCACGCGCGTCGCGCTGGCCGATCCGCGGACCGACGCGCACAGGGCGCGGCTGCGCGACTACCTCGCCACCAACGCGGCGTGGACCGCCCGGGCGCAGGCGGCGCTCGCGTCCGGCGCCGTCCTCGAGCCCCTGCCGCCCTACCCGCCCGAGCTGGCGCCGCTGCGCGGCCACCAGGACCCGTGCGCCCTCTACAACGCGATGATCCACCCGCTCGTGCCCTACGCGATCCGCGGCGCGATCTGGTACCAGGGCGAGTCGAACCACGGCGAGGGGAAGCTCTACACCGACAAGACCCGCGCGCTGGTCGAGGGCTGGCGCGGCGCGTGGAACCAGGGGCCGCTGCCCTTCTACTACGTCCAGATCGCGCCGTTCCAGTACGGCGAGGAGGACCCCTTCATCCTGCCCGAGTTCTGGGAGGCCCAGGCCGCCGCGCAGGCGATCCCGGACACCGGCATGGCGGTGATCCACGACGTCGGCAACATCCGCGACATCCATCCGCGCAACAAGCAGGAGGTGGGCCGGCGCCTCGCGCTGCTCGCGCTGGCGAAGACCTACGGCGCGAAGGACACCGTCTTCTCGGGGCCCGTCTTCCAGTCGATGTCCCCCGAGGGCGCGAAGCTGCGCGTCACGTTCGACCACGCCCACGGCGGGCTCGTCACGCGCGACGGCAAGGCGCCGTCGCACTTCGAGATCATCGGCGAGGGCACCGATTTCGTCCCCGCCGAGGCCGCGATCGACGGCAGCAGCGTCGTCCTTTCCTCCCCCGCCTGCACCAACCCCGTCGCCGTGCGCTTCGGCTGGCACAAGACCGCCGAGCCGAACCTGGCCAACGGCGCCGGCCTGCCGGCCGCGCCGTTCCGCGCCGGCGAGGCGCCCACGCTCGACTGGCTCGCGATCAAGGTCGCCGAGTCGAAGGACTACCGCCTCGTCTACTCGCTCGACCTCGCGAAGCTCGGCAGGACGATCGCGTACGACGAGGACCACGCGGCGGAGATCGGCGGCGCGTTCGACCGCGTCGCCTATTTCCTCGAACTCCAGAAGGCCGGCGGGACGCCGCAGTATGTCTACGCGTCGATGGACGCCTTCACGGCCGACCCGCGGAAGGTCGGCGTTCCCACGGCGGCCAGCGGGGCGCGCGTCCAGGCGCCCGTCACCAACCTCACCGTCCTCTCCAACGTGCCGGGGCTGAAGACCGGCGAGGCGCTGGCCGGCGGCAACCTCGAGTTCTGGCCGCACAACTACGGCGCCCCGAACGGCGCATCCGTTCCCGGCGCCTCGGGCGACGTCTACGACTGGGGCGATGCGCCCGTCGACCCCGTCGACGGCTACGGCTCGATGCAGGTCCATAACGGCGCGGCGAAGCAGACGGTGTTCGCGATCAACAACTGGAAGGCCGCCGCGGGGGCCGATATCGGCATCGGGAACAGCACGGGGAAGACGCTCGACTGGACCTTCACCGGCAACGCCCAAACCTACACGGTGAAGCGCCTGCGCGTGCTCGTCCGCCCGGCGCGCTGACGGAGGCCGCCGCGGTCAGGGCAAGGGCTCGCAGCCGGGCACGTGCCGCCGGATCTCGTCCGCCGTGATCCCCAGCCATTCGAGGGCGGGGGCGAGCGCGGGATGGACCGAGACCTTCGTCGGCGATCCCGCGGAGAGCATCTGGTACATGCGGCCCATGCCGAAGGCCGCGGGCAGCGGCGCCACCACCGCGATCCTGGCCCCGCCCATCCGCCGCGACTGGGCGGCCTCGACACTGGCGATGTCCTGGATCGCCTGGACGTCCACCTCGACCCGGACCAGCTTCCGCAGATCGATCAGCTCCCGGGCGCCCGGCGGCACCGCGGGGTCGATCATCAGCTTGCGATGGAAGTTCCGGACATCCGCGGTGGTCACCACGTCCCGCGTCGTGGTCACGATCAAGCCCAGGGGTTCGCAGAAGACGTAGTCCATGGGCGGTGAATCTAGCGTCGGACCTCGCCCGCCGCAACGCCAACCGTGCGGAAGGCCGTGCAGAAGGGCGATGGATCCGCCGGGGGGACATCGGTCCCCCGGTGCCCCCCGGCCGGCCCCGGGGACACGCGCCGGGGATTGACCCCGCCCGCATCGCGCCGCATGCTCGCGCCATGAGGACGCGCCCCTCGATGCTGCCCGCCGTTCTCCTGCTCTCCCCCGCGGTCGCCCCGCGCGCCGCGCCGGCCCCGTCGCAGGACTGGCCGGGCGATCGAATGGCGGCCGCGTACTTCGCCGCCGAGACCGCGCGGGTGTCGTCGAACAGCCTCGCGCCGGTGCGCGACCTCGGGGA
Organism: Lentisphaerota bacterium; assembly: GCA_016873715.1. GTDB lineage: Bacteria > Verrucomicrobiota > Kiritimatiellia > PWTM01 > PWTM01 > VGWF01. Next base: position 7,451 of record VGWF01000061.1, read on the forward strand.
ATGGACCGCGCGGCGCGGGGATCTGCGCCGGCAGGCGGCGGAGATGCTCGGGCTCGATCCCCTGCCGGAACGGACGGATCTGCGCGCCGCCGTCACGGGCGTGATCACGCAGGAGACGTTCCTGGTCGAGAAGCTCCACTTCCAGTCGATCCCGGGGCTCTACGTGACGGCGAACCTCTACCGCCCGCGAGCGCCATCCGCGCCCGCCCCGGCCGTGCTTTACCTCTGCGGCCACAGCAGCGTCGTGACGAACGGCGTCTCGTGCGGCAACAAGACCGGCTACCAGCACCACGGCGCGTGGTTCGCGCGGCACGGCTACGTCTGTCTCGTCGTGGACACCGTCCAACTCGGCGAGATCCGCGGCGAGCACCACGGGACCTACCGGCTGGGCCAGTGGGGGTGGAACGCGCGCGGCTACACGCCGGCGGGAGTCGAGGCGTGGACCGGCATCCGCGCGCTGGACTACCTCGCCACGCGGCCGGAGGTCGACAGGAAGCGGATCGGCGTCACCGGCCGCTCCGGCGGAGGCTCCTACTCGTGGACGATCGCCGCGCTCGACGACCGCGTCGCGGCGGTCGCGCCCGTGGCCGGCATCACCGACCTGCGCAACCACGTGGTCGACGGCACGATCGAGGGCCACTGCGACTGCATGTTCCTCGTGAACACCCACCGCTGGGACTATCCCCTGCTGGCCGCGCTCTGCGCCCCGCGTCCGCTGCTTCTCGTGAACACCGACGCCGACCCGATCTTCCCGCTCGACGGCGTGATGCGGACGCACGACTTCCTCCGGTCCGTCTACGCGCTGTACGGCGCCTCGACGAATCTCGGCCTCGTCATCGGCCCCGGGCCGCACCAGGACACGCAGGACCTCCAGGTGCCGGTGTTCCGCTGGTTCAACCGCCACCTGAAGGGCGAGGATCCGCCGATCGCGGACGCGGCGGTCAAGGTCTTCGCCCCGGCCGACCTCCGCGCGCTGGACCGGATCCCCCCGGACCAGATCAACACGAACGTGCAGTCGCTCTGGGGCCGCATGGCCCCGGCGCCGACCGTGCCGGACTCCGCCGCGGCCTGGTCGAACCGGTGCGCCGCCTGGAGGGACGGCCTCCGCGCGAAGTGCTTCGCCGGCTGGCCGGACGAGCCCGGCCCCCTGGAGGTCGCACCGGCCTTCGCCGAACGCGCCGGCGGCGTGCGGTTCGAAGCGTGGGACTACACCAGCCAGCCCCACGTGCGGCTTCGGCTGTACGTGATGCGGGCCGCGTCCCGGCCGTCCGCCGTGCGCCTCGTCGTCGGCGACGGCGCGGGGCTGGGGCCGACGAACCGCCTCTCCTCCGCCGCGGGGACCCACATCACGGAGGCGCTGATCGCCGCCGGACTGCCCTCCGTCGGGGCGGCCGCGCACCAGCTGCAGGACGGCGCGGCCCTCGCGGTCGTCGTGCCAAGGCATCTCGGGCTGACGTCGTGGTCCGGCGACGCGAAGCGGCAGACCCACATGCGGCGCCGGTTCATGCTGCTGGGCCAGACGGTCGACGGCATGCGCGTGTGGGACATCCGCCGCGCCGTGCAGGCCCTGCGGGACAGGAAGGAGTACGCGCGCGTTCCGCTGACCCTCGCCGGCCGGGGCGATGCGGGCGTCCATGCCCTCTACGCCTCGCTCTTCGAGCCCGCGATCGCGGCGCTGGCCCTCGACTCCATCCCCGCCACGCACCGGAGCGGGCCGGACTACCTGAACGTGCTCAAGGTTCTCGACATCCCGCAGGCGGTGGCCATCGCCGCGGACCGGGGTGCGGTGGAGCTCACGGGCTCGGACGAGGCGGGCGCGTATGCGGCGTCCGTCGGAAGGGCCCTCGGATGGCCGGCGGACCGGGTCCGTCTCGGACCGCCGGTCGCCGCCGTCCCCCACCCCGCCGGGACATGCGACGGCGCCGCACGGCCGCAGCCCGGCCTGAACCAACCCGTGCCCCTGCGGAAATCGTCACGGCCCTGAACGGGGTGTCACGGGAAGACGGCGCGGGCCCGGGGGCGCAACACGGACGCGGTTCCCGCCGACGCGGTGCGTGATGCACGCGACGTGCCCGCGGCTGATCCTGCCGGACGGCACGGAGGTCTGAACCCGGCTCAGCGTTCCCAGGGCGTTTCGACGATCTCGACCGGGAACGGGGACGGGGGAAGCACCGGGCGGACCCTCAGCTTCCCGCGGACGTTGTCTGGCACTCGACCCGAGTACCGGCAGGTGCCCCCTCAGCCATACTCGAAGTTGCCGCTCCACACGCTGCGGCCGGAGGCATCGAGCACCTCGAACCGCATCGGCTTGCGGTTGGGGCCCTGGACATACATCGACACGCGGCTTCCGCCCGCGCCGGTCATGGCAAGATCGAACGCCTGCTGGCCGTCGACCTGCCGTGAGGTCGTCACGACGGCGCGGTACGGAGGGCCGAGGCGCAGGGCGACCGTGCCGCCCGGGGCGACATCGATCACCTGCTGGTCCCGGGCGAAGGTGTAGCCGGCGACCGTCCACGTCGCGCCGTCCGCGCCCCTCGCCGTCGTGGTGAAGCGCTGCAGCCGCAGCTTCCCCGCCGGCGCCGCGAACTCGCCGGTGGTGGACTCCAGGTTCATCGCCGCGCCGGACGATTCCTCGACCACCTGGAGGGTCGTCGGCCCGGCGCAGGCGGTGCGGACGATCCCCTGCTTCCCGGTGTGGGTGGCGACGTCGAACGTCTTCGTCTGCGACTGCGTCCGGGCGCCGCGGAATCCGATGTAGGCCAGCGCGATCATCGCGACCAGGCTGACCGCACCCGCGCCCCAGACGCCGCCGATGACGATCAGGGCCGTGCCGCCGCGCCGGCCGCGCGCCCGGCGGATGCCGAAGACGAGCGGCACGATCCAGCCGAGGAGGAACAGGGCCAGCACCGCCAGGACCGCGACGCCGAGGAACGTGCTCATGGCCCCTGTGTAGGCCTTCGCAGCCCCGCGGTCAAGCCCGGCGCCGGGTCGGACGCATCTCGTTCCTGTCGAAACCGGGCCGTGTGCGCGGGATCCTCAGGATTCCCCTTCCATCGCCGGGAAAGGGAGATCCCAGCCGAACGATCCTTGAATCAAGGCGAAGGCGATGCCGCGGCGCGCACCGGGTGGCCCCGCCCGGCGGATCGGGGTTCCCTGTCCGTTGCCCGCCGTGGTAGTGTCGCCGCCCATGGAACGCTGGACCAGTCTCCTGGGCATCGGGGCCTTGATCGGCCTCGCGTGGGTCTTCTCGACGAACCGGCGCGCGGTGAACTGGCGGCTCGTCGCGTGGGGGCTCATCCTGCAGGTCGTCTTCGCGCTGCTGATCCTCAAGACCGCGCCCGGACGCTGGATCTTCGACGTCCTCAATCGCTTCGCCGGGCGGATGCTCGAGTTCCAGTTCGAGGGCGCGAGGTTCGTCTTCGGCCCCCTCGCGGTCCCGCCGGACCAGCCGGGCAGCCTGGGGTTCTACTTCGCGTTCCAGGTGCTGACGACCATCGTCTTCTTCTCGTCGCTGATCTCGATCCTCTACTACTTCGGCGTGATGCAGAAGCTCGTGATGCTCTTCGCGCGGATCATGGTCCGGACCTGCCGAACCTCGGGCGCGGAGACGCTTTCCGCGGCCGCCAACATCTTCGTCGGGCAGACCGAGGCCCCGCTGCTGATCAAGCCCTACCTCGCGAAGATGACGCGGTCGGAGATGCTCTGCGTGATGACCGGCGGCATGGCGACCATCGCCGGCGGCGTGATGGCGGCCTACGTCGGCATGCTGCGCGGCCATTACCCCGACATCGCCGGGCACCTGCTGGCGGCCTCGGTGATGTCGGCCCCCGCGGCGCTGGTGATGTCGAAGCTGCTGATGCCCGAGACGGAGACGCCGGAGACCGCGGGCCGGCTGGACCTGCCCTACCAGGATCCGAGCGTCAACGTCATCGACGCGGCCGCGAACGGGGCGTCGACGGGCCTGCAACTCGCGTTCAACGTCGGCGCGATGCTGGTCGCCTTCCTCGGCCTGCTCGCGCTCGCGAACTGGCTGGTCGGGTGGTGCGGCGGGCTCTTCGGCCATCCGGAGCTGCGCTTCGAGACGATCCTCGGCTGGGTGTTCCATCCCCTCGCCTGGCTCCTGGGAACGCCCGCGGCGGACTGCGCGGAGGTGGGCCGCCTGCTGGGCGAGAAGACGGTGCTCAACGAGCTGGTGGCCTACTCGCACCTCGCGGAGGCGGCGGCGAAGGACCCGGCCTTCATCAGCCACCGCTCCTTCGTGATCGTCAGCTACGCGCTCTGCGGCTTCTCCAACTTCGCCTCGATCGGCATCCAGATCGGCGGCATCGGCGCCCTCGCGCCGGAGCGGCGGCCCGAGCTCGCGCGCCTCGGCCTGCGCGCGCTCGCCGCCGGTTCCCTCGCCTGCTTCATGACCGCCGCGATCGCGGGGCTGCTGGTGTAGTCCGGCGCGGGTTGTCGGCGGCGCGCGGTTGCGTATACTTCGGCGGCATCATGCAAGGCATCAGTTTCGAGGAAGCCGTGGCGCTCATCCGGGAGAACGACCCCCGGTTCGAGGCCGACGCCTACTTCTTCCTGCGCGAGGCGCTGGACCATACGCTGAAGTCGCTGAAGAAGCCCCCCACCGGCCCGGCGCGCCACGTCAGCGGCCGGGAACTCTCGGAGGGATTCCGCGAGCTTGCGCTCAAGCAGTTCGGCCCGATGGCGCTGCGCGTGCTCGCCCACTGGGGCGTGCGGCGGACCGAGGACATCGGGTCCCTGGTCTTCAACCTCGTCGGGTCCGGCGTGCTGGGCGCGTCGGACGAGGACCGCCCCGAGGACTTCGCCGGCGGCTACGATTTCGAGACCGCGTTCCGGTTCCCGTTCCTGCCCGCCGCCCCGCGGCGACGCGCAACCCGCAAGGCGACGAAGGAGGCCCGTCCATGAGCGACCGTTCCGACCTCGACCGCGACATCTCCCCGTTCGAGCAGCTCGTCATGATGCTGGCGACCTCCGCCATGCAGCAGCTCGGCAAGCTCGTGCACCCGCAGACCGGGCGCGCCGAGACCGACCTGGCCGGCGCGGGGTGGACCATCGACCTGCTCGGCATGCTGGAGGAGAAGACCCGCGGCAACCTCGACGCCCACGAGACGCGCACGATCGGCGAGGCGCTGACCACGCTGCGGTTGAACTTCGTCGACGCCGCCAACGCCGCGCCGGCGGATCCGCCGGCCTCCGCCGGGACCCCCGGGACCGCGGCGCCCGACGGCGCGCCCGCCGCGGGCGACGTCGAAGCGCCGCCGCCGGGCCCGAAGGGCGACGACGACGGCAAGCGGTATCACAAGACCTACGGCTGAGCCCGGCGAACGCCGGATCAGGCCTGGACGGGCGGCGCGGGCTTTTCGCAGTACTGGCGGACGGCCGCGAGGATTTCCTCGGGATAGAAGGGCTTGTGGAAGAGCCGCCGGACGTTGGCGAACTGCTTCATCTCCGCCTCGTCGAAGTCGGGATCGGCCGTCATCACCACCACCGGGCACCGGATGGACTCGGCCTCCATGAGGAGGAGAAGCTCGGGGCCGTTGACGCCCGGCATGTGGATGTCGAGCAGGAGCCCCTTGCACTTCGGGTCCCGGAGATGCTTGTAGGCCTCGCCGCCGTCGAAGGCGCTCCGCACCTCGTAGCCTTCCGCCACGAGAAGCTCGCGCAACAGCGCAGCCAGCGTCCGGTCATCATCGGCGACGACGATCATGCCCCATCCCCTACGGCGGCGGACCTCCGGCCGGAAACGACCGGAGACCTTCCGCGCCGGACTACTTCGACTTCGACGCCGCAGCCCGCGCGCGAGCCTTGAGTCTCTTGAGCCTGCGGATGCGCGCCTTGCGCTTCACGCGAATTCTGAGTTGCTGTCCCATGCAGGCCATGATGACGGGCACCGCCCCCGCTTGTCAATATGGACGCGGACTCCCGAATCCCCGGCGTCGCCGGGTCGGTCCGGAACGGACGATGCTTCGGGGCCGTCGGCACGGCCGCGACGGAGCGCGGCCCTCCAGGACCGTTCCATGGAGATGCGAGAGGACGGGGATGGTGGACCGCGCTCCGCCGCGTTCCCGCCGCCGGCGTCTGAATTGACAACACGACCGCCCTGTAGGACGCTGCATGCTGTGAAAGGCGGATGTTCCGGGAATCGGAACGACACCCGGAACACAATGGACACGATGAAAGCTCTGGCGGCTCTTCTTCTTTGTACGACGGCCATGGTGTGGGCGTGCGGCTGCAATGACAGCGGCGATGGCGGCGGCACGCCCGGAACGTCGGGGATCAATCTGTCCGGCTCCTGGACGGGCGAGTACACATCCCCCGGCATCCGAATCCCCGTGCAGGCCCGGATCCGCCAGTCCGGAGACGCCGTCGTGATCCAGACCACCAAGAGCGGCGTCGCCAATTTCCTGACGGGCACCATGGGACCGAACGGCTTCCTGTTCATGACCGATTCGGTGGACGCCGAGACCTGGACCTCGAACGGCGACGTGACCGAGTCGTCGTTCCTCATCCGCGACTACCTTTACGACCCGTCCCTCGGCAGTGATTCGCCCGAGCAGGATCTGATCCTGCACCGTTAGCCTGCACCGCCGGGCCGGGCTGGAGGTCCCCATGAAGGCAACATCCGCCGCCGCCCTGCTTCTTGCCGCCACCGTTGGCGCCGCCGCCGCGCAGGGTCCCCTGCCCGTGCTGCGCCTCTGGGCCGGCGACGCGCCGGGCGCGAAGGGGCAGGCCCCGCACGATGTTCCCGAGGTCGTTCCCTGGCTGCCGGACGGTCCCGGTCCGTTCCCGGCGATCGTGGTGCTTCCGGGCGGCGGCTACGGGGCCCTGGCCCCGCACGAGGGCCCCGGGTACGCGGGGTGGCTGCAAACGAACGGCATCGCCGCCTTCGTCGTGAAATACCGGCTCGGACCGCACGGCTACCGGCATCCGTGCATGCTCCAGGACGCCGCGCGCGCGGTGCGGACCGTCCGCGCGAAGGCCTCCGAGTGGCGCGTCGACCCCGCGCGGATCGGCATCATGGGCTCATCCGCCGGCGGACACCTGGCCTCGACCGCGTTGACCCGCTTCGACGCGGGCGATCCTTCGAGCCCCGACCCGGTGGAGCGTCAGTCCTCGCGCCCCGACTTCGGCGTGCTCTGCTACGCGGTGATCTCGCTGAAGGCGCCCATCGGCCACGTCGGGTCCGGGCGGAACCTGCTCGGCGACAACCCGGACGCCGCCCTGCTCGACTCGCTGTGCAACGACAGCCAGGTGACGAAGGACACGCCGCCGACGTTCCTGTGGTCGCTGGACAAGGATCCGGTCGTGAAGGTGGAGAACTCGATGGCCTTCGCGGCCGCCCTCAGCCGGTGCGGCGTTCCGCTCGAGTTTCACGCCTACCCCGGCGACAAGCACGGTACGGGCCTGAAGAACTACCCGGTGGACGAGTCCCTCCACCCGTGGGCGCCCGCCCTTCTGCGGTGGCTGTCCGTGCGCGGAGTCCTTCGGGCGCCGGCCGCCGCCGTCGTCCCGTAGGCACGTATCGCGCGACGCCCCGCCGCTCGCTCCCGGGAAACCCGTGGCGGGGCGCGACCGCGGCCGCCGGGGCCGGCGGCCCTCCCAACCGTCCTCATCGGAATCCGCGGCATCCGCGCCATCCGTGGTTCCGCATCGGCTTCCGGCCGGCGGCGGGGGCGGACCGGCTACCGGCCCGGGGACAGGGAGGCCCGGGCCGCCCACGCGATCCCGGCCGCGACGGCGGCCATTCCGGCGAGGGCCAGCAACGGCAGCGCGAAACTGCCCGTCCGGTCGAAGGCCCAACCCGCGAGCGGGGGGGCCATGGCGGAGAGGAAGTGCCCGGTCGCCAGCCAGCCGTAGACCCGCGTAAAGGCGTCCGGCCCCCAGAGGCGGACGACCGCCGACGGATGCACGACGAGCACGCCGCCGTAGACGAAGCCCGCGGCGGCCGCGAAGATCCGCAGCCCCTCCAGGCTCCCCGTCAGGAACGGCCCGGCCGCCAGCATCAGCGCCCAGGCCGCCAGGTTCGCGACGATCGAGGCCGCCGGGCCCGTGCGGTCGGCGATCGCCCCCCACAGGATCCGACCGGCGGCGTTGCAGAGGGCGAAGAGCGGCACCAGCGAAACCGCCCCGGCCGCGGCCTGGCCGAGCTGGCGCAGGTTGCCGTTGACCGCGAGCCCGGCGGCGAGACCGACGGAGAAGGTCATGAAGAGGGTCCAGAACGCCCGGCCGCCAAGCACCTCGCGCACCGGGACGCGGGGCGCCACAAGCATCGTTCCGCCGGCGGAGGGTTGCCGCATCGCCAGCCCCGCCAGCGGCACCACCACCACGAAGACCATGCCCAGCGACCGGAGGACGTCGTGCGGCGTCCAGCCGGGCCGCGCGAGGAGATGGTCCGCCACCGTGCCCAGCAGCGCCGCCCCGCCGCCGAATCCCGCCACCGCGATCCCGGTCACGAGCCCCTTGTGCCGCGGAAACCAGGCCACCGCCGTCGCGACGGGCACGAGATACGCCAGGCCCGCGCCGATGCCGCCGAGCACCCCGATGCAGAGCGTCGTGAGCCGGAAGTCGGCCGCCGTGAACCCCGCCGCCACCCAGGACGCGCCGAACAGCAGCCCGCCGCCCACCGCCTTCGCCCGCCGCGGCAGCCGGAACGGCATCGACGCGAGCACCGCCATCGTCATCGGGAAGACGTAGTAGAAGACCGCGTACGGCGCCTGCACGGCGGCCTGTCCCAGCCCCGTCGCCTCCCGCAGCGCGCCGACGTACGCCGCCCACGAGTAGGTCGCGCCGAGGCAGACCTGCATCAGCACCGCGGCCGGAAGAACCAGCCACCGGGCCGCGCGGTCGGAAGGGAAGGCGGAGAGCAAGGGAGGTCTCAGGCGTCAGGCTTCAGGAGGAGAGGTTCCAAGTTCCAAGCTTCAAGTCGTTGGCTGTTGGATGTTGGTTGTTGGCTGTTGGCTGTTGTATCCGACCTTCGACGTTCGGTGTTCGATGTTCGTTGTTCGATGTTCGATGTTCGTCTATCGCGTCTCCCGTCCCGCCGCTCGGATCGCGACCGCGGCGCCGGCGATCAGCAGCACCGACGCCAGGTAGAACTCCCAGAGCGGCACCTCGCCGAAGAACGCCCACGCCATCGCCCCGGCGAAGATGAACTGCGTCAGGTTCGCCAGCGAGGCGCTCTGAGGACGCAGATGGCGCACGCTGTAGTTGAGCGCCCCGTGGCCGAGGACCGTGGGAATCAGGCCGAGCCCGAGGACGGGGAGGATCTCCCGCGACCAGTCGAGCCCCGGCGTCTGCGGCTGCAGCAGCGCGAAGGGCGCGCAGACCAGCGCGGCGACGACGTAGAGCGGCACCAGGTAGAGCCACACCGTCGGCGCGCGGCGGTTGACCCGGCCGAGGGCGAAATACCAGGAGAAGAAGACCATCGACAGCAGGCAGATCATGTCGCCGACGAAGGACTCCCACCGGATGCGGAAGTCCGAAGCGACCAGCAGCCCGACACCCGAGAGCCCCAGCACCGTGCCCGCCAGTTCCCCCCGCGACACCTTCTCGCGCGACAGCGCCCACGAGAAGAACGGCAGGATCGCCGGTGTCAGGTTGACCAGCAGCGACGCGTTGGCGATCGAGGTCATCCGCACCGCGACGATCCACGTCATGAAGTGCAGCGCCAGCAGCACGCCCGGTCCGATCGACGCCTTCAGGTCGGCGGGGCCGAACCGCCCGCGGTTCGCCCGCAGGTCGCGCACGAAGAGCGGCAGCAGCGCCAGCGCCGCCACGACCAGCCGCGCCGCCGCGAGGCGCACCGGCTCGACGTGGCTCGCCTTGACCAGGTTCGCCGCCGTCGCGCAAGCGGCCACGCCGCCGAACAGGATGAGGTAGTGCCGGACCACAATCTGTCCACTCTACCAGCCCCTTCCTTCCCCCGCCACGACCATCGTCTGTCGGCCGTTCGGCGTTGGGCCTTGGCTGTTGGCTGTTGGGCGTTCGGTGTCGATGTTCGATGTTCGGCGTCGGGTGTTGGCTGTTGGGTCCTGGCTATTGAGCGTTCGATGTTGGATGTTCGATGTTCGGCGTTGGGTGTTGGCTGTTGGATGTTGGCTGTTGGCTGTTGGATGTTGGTTGTTGGGCGCTCGGTGTTGGATGTTCGGTGTTCGGTGTTGGATGTTGGGCGTTCGGTGTTCGGTGTTCGATGTTCGATGTTCGGCGTTGGGTGTTGGCTGTTGGATGTTGGGTGTTGGGTGTTGGGTGTTGGACGTCGCCTTCCCCCGTCCGGGGCGTCGCGGCTTTGGGGTTTCCCGCGGGCGGCGGGCGCGTATACTGTGCGGCGACACGGGAGAACCGGACATGACGATGCGTCGGGGACTGGCAATCGGGATGGCGGCGGCGATCGCCGCGGGTTCGGCGGCGGGACCGGTGAACGAGTACGAGATCAAGCTCGACGAGAAGCCGGTGTCCGGCAAGCAGGTCGTCTCGATCCGCTTCTCGCCGGGCGAGACGCGGAACTACGACCAGTTCGTGTTCGACTGCGTGCTGCGCCAGGAATACATGCAGACGGACTCCTCGGGCCGCCAGCGCAAGCGCATCGTCGAGCCCGCCACCTTCACCTTCCGGGAGAACGGCGTCCGGTTCGTCGAGGCGCTGGACAAGCACCTCAGCTTCTGGGTCCCCGTCGGCGTCGAGCAGTTGAAGGAGGCCTTCGGCGACACGCTCTTTGTCGGAACCGCGCCGGTCACGATCCACAAGATCACGATCAAGGCGATGGTCGGCGGCGACGCCGTATGGACGCTGGAGAACCAGCCCGGCACCGGCCCGCAGAAGCCTCCGGAGGCGGCCGGCGGATCCGCCGGCGCCGCGCCGCGCGACAAGTACGGCCTGCCGGCCTTCAAGGGAGGACCGGGCAAGTGAGATCCCCCCTTCGTCTCCCCGTTCTCGCGGCGGCCCTGTTCGCGGCGGCGGCCGGCACCGGCCGGGCGGCGGACGATGCCGCCCTCTTCTCCCCCGCCATGCTGAACCTGCGGACCACGCTCTCGAACGACCTCGCCACCGCCCGGTCGGCGACGCTCGCCGCCGGCGGCGAGGTCCTGAAGGCGGAGACCGCGCGCTGGGAGAACGACCTGGCCGAGCGGCGCCGCACGCGCAACATCAAGGGCATCGCCGTGGCCGACGCCGCGCTGGATGCGCTGAAGGCGGCCTCCGCGGCGCTGGAGAAGAAGGGGACCGTCGAGTTCCCCGCCAACCTCCGCCGCGAGCTGGCCGAGGACTTCGCCCGGCTGAAGACCCGGATCGACGCCGCCGAGCGCGAGGCGTCCACCGCGATCGCAGCGGCCGAGGCCAAGGCCGTCGCGGCCTTCCGCGACGCCGCGCAGAAGGCGGGCGTCGAGGTCGATGCCGACCCGGCCACGGCGAAGAAGCGCTTCGACACGTGGCTGACCGCGACACCGCCCGCCGCGGGGGCCGCCGCCCCGGGCCCCGCGGGGACCGTCGCCACCCCGGCCCCCGTCGAAGCCGTGCCGGCCAGTCCCGAACCGCCGCCCGAGTTCTTCGCCCAGTCGCGCCCCGGCGCCGACTGGGTCACGGTCGGCCGGTGGACGGCCGAGTCGACCGGCCCCGACGTGTTCGAGATCGCCGCGTTCGCGGGCACGGGGAAGAAGAGCGGGCGGAAGGACAACCCCATCGTCGGCCGCGCCACCGAGTGGTCCTACGAGGGCCTTCGGAAGCTCGATCCGGGCGACTACGCCTTCCGCCTGCGCCGGATCGACAAGCGCGACGTCGTCGAGATTGTCGAGTGGCCGGGCCCCGCGAACGAGGGCCGGCTCACGTTCCGCACGAAGATCGTCCGCATGATCCCCGCCCCGACCGGCTTCGAGCTGCAGTGCTCGACCGCCAAGCCCGTCAGCGTGCCGGTCAAGACCGAGCCCGCCGGCGCCCGGGTCTTCGTCGACGGCAGGGCCTACCTCGAGGGCGGCCGCGAGGCGCGCACGCCCTGCACGCTCAACCTGCCGGCGGGAACCTACAGCCTCCGCATCGCCCTGGAGGGCCACCAGGACCTCGAGGCGAAGGAGTACGTGGTCGCCGAGGGCCGCGCGATCGGCGCCCGGCTCTCGCCGCTCAAGGACATGCCCGGCCGCACCGTGAAGGTCGATCCGCTTCGGATCTGGGCCGACACGGGCGTCACGGTCAACAAGGGCGACCGCATCCGCCTGTCCGTCGACGGCGAATGGGGCTGCGGCAAGCAGGGCGAGCTGACCGGACCCGCGGGCTACGATCCGTCGCAGCTCAAGTTCAGCCACTACTACATGAACCCCCGCAACGGCCCGAAGCAGATCGACGGCGCCCCCTACGGCGCGCTGCTCGTCCGCATCGGAACGAACAAGATCTCGCACATCGGCACGCTGCGCGGCTTCATCGCGGGCAACGCCGGCCCCCTGCTGTTCGACGTCAACGAGGAGGCCGATCCCGCCTGGCGCCGCGACAACCGGGGCGCGCTGCAGATCAAGGTCATCGCGGGCCCGGCGGCCCCCTGACCCGGGGACTCCCATGACCATCGAGGGCGGCTGCCACTGCGGGCGGGTGCGGTACGCCGTCGAGGCCGGCCGCCTCGACGACGTCGCCATCTGCCACTGCACCGCCTGCCGCGCCACCTCGGGCGGCACGCACATGACCTGGGCCACCGTGCCCGCCGCCGCGTTCCGCTGGACGCGCGGCGCTCCGAAGCCCACCGGTCGAGCGGACCACGGCACCCGCTGGTTCTGCCCCGACTGCGGGACGCAGATGGCCTTCGTCACCTCGAGGGCGCCGGACCGGATCGACCTCGCCGTGACCACGACCGACGACCCCGCCTCGCATCCGCCGACGCGCCACGTCTGGCTGGGCTCGAAGCTGCCATGGGTCACCCCCGAACCCGGGCTCGTGTGCGAGGACGGGGAGACGCCGTGATCCCGCCGCCCCACACGGGGCTGGCCCGCCGCCCGGGAAAGCCGTAGGATGCGCCGCATCATGAGCGCGGGGCGCATCCGGACCGGGATCGTGGGCGCGGCGGCGGCGTGGGCCGCGGCCGCGGGAGCCGTCGTTCCGCCGGACCGGGCCGCGGACTACCGCGCCGAACACGCGCGCCTCGCGGCGGAGATCGCCGCGCTGCAGCCCGAGAGCAATGCGTGGAGGCGGCTGGAGCGCGAGACGCTCCGGCGCGACGCGCTGGTGATGCCCTCCGACCGGACCCCGCTGGACGTCGTCCTCCGCCGCACGCGCGCGCTCCTCGCCCACCTTCGCACGATGCACGGCGCCCCGGACCTCGCCGCCGAGGCGGCCGCGATGGACGCCCTCGAGGCCCGCCGCGGCGAGGCGGACGCAACGGGCGCCCTCTTCGACCAGGCCTGCGAGCTGCGGCGCCGCGTCGCGCTGAAGAATCCGCTGCTGGACTTCGACCGCATCCTCTTCCTCACGCACGGCAAGCAGACGCGCGGCGAGATCCACATGATCGACCAGTACTTCGGCTTCAACGCGCGGCCGGGCGGCGGCGTGCATGTTCTCGAGGCCCCCTTCGGCGAGGCGCCGCGCGCGCGCGACCTGTTCGCGGGCGCCACCGTCGGGCGCGGCCGGCTCAAGGGGCGGACCCTCTCCGGCGGTTCGTTCATCGCGCTCGATCTCGACTTCGACGCGCAGTCCGTCGCCTTCGCCTGGACCGAGGCCGCGTGGGAGGTCCCGGCCGACGCCGACTGGAGCGGCCAGCACTGGACGCGCGAGGAATGCCGGCTCCGGCCCGCGGGCTACCATCATTACTTCTGGCGGCCGGAGAGCTGCTACCACGTCTTCCGCGCGCGCCTCGACGGCACCGGGATCGAGCAGCTCACCGACGGGCCGTGGAACGAGTACGACCCCTGCTTCCTGCCCGGCGGCCGGATCGCCTTCATCTCCGAGCGCTGCGGATCGAACGTCCGCTGCGGCGCCCGCTGGTGCCCCTCCGCCGTGCTCCACGCGATGAACGGCGACGGATCGGACCTGCGGCCGCTGAGCTTCCACGAGACGAACGAATGGCACCCGAGCGTCGCGAACGACGGTCGCATCGTCTACACGCGCTGGGACTACGTCGACCGCGACAACGACGCCGCGCACCACCTCTGGACCTGCTTCCCCGACGGCCGGGACCCGCGCGCGCCGCACGGCAACTACACGACGCACCGCGAGGGGCGGCCGTGGATGGAACTGGGCATCCGCGCCGTGCCCGGCCGCCGCACGTTCATGGCCATCGCCGCGCCGCACCACGGCGAGAACTACGGCTCGGTGATCCTGATCGACCCGGCCGTGCCGGACGACGGGTTGATGTCGCAGACCCGCCGCCTGACGCCCGAGGCGTTCTTCCCCGAGTCCGAATCCGCCCCCGGCGTCCCGCACGCCAAGGGCCGCCACAGTCCGAAGGGCGAGGTGTTCGGCCAGCCGTGGCCGCTGGACGAGGACTTCTTCCTCTGCACGTGGGACCCCGACCAGAAGCACTACGCGCTGGCGCTCGCGGACAGCTTCGGGAACCGGATCGTGCTCCACCGCGACCCGGACCTGCCCTGCCTCGACCCGATCCCGCTGCGCCCGCGCCCGCGTCCCCCCGTGATCCCGGTGCAGACCGCCGCCCCGGGCACCGGCGGCAACACCGCCGTCGTCGCCGTGATGAACGTCTACGACAGCAAGCTACCCTTCCCGCCGAACGAGCGCGTCGCGGCGCTGCGGGTCGTCCAGGTCTTCGGCAAGGACAACGCCTACGCCGACGTCCCGCGGATCGGCGAGGCGGCGGAATCGATCGCGCGCGGCGTGATCGGCACCGTGCCCGTCGAGGCCGACGGCAGCGCGCACTTCGAGATGCCCGCCGGCGTCGAGGTCTACTTCCAGGCGCTCGACGAGCGCGGCCGGGCGATCCAGACCATGCGCTCCGGCACCTACGCCCACCCCGGCGAGAGCCTGACCTGCACCGGCTGCCACGAGCCGAAGCTGCGCGCCTCGCCGCCGGCCGCCTCCGCGGCGCCGCTGGCGATGCGGCGCGCGCCGTCGAAGCTCGCGCCGGGACCGTCGGGCTCCTACCCGGTCACCTTCGCGCGCCTCGTGCAGCCGGTGCTGGACCGCCACTGCGTCGCCTGCCACGCGCGCTCGCCCAAGGCCCCCGACCTCTCCCCCGCTCCGTTCGAGGCGGCGGAGAAGGCCGGCAAGGAGGTCAGCGCCCCGGAGTGGCTCAACGGCGTCCGCACGGCGAAACACGGGTGGTCGCGCGCCTACGCCAGCCTCGCGAAATTCGGCTGGGGCATGGCCGGCGGCAACGGGATCATTTTCGAGCAGAAGCAGTACTCCATCCCGGGGCGCATCGGCGCGCGCGCGGCCTACCTTCCGATCCCGCTCGGCAACGGGCACCACAACGTGAAGCTCTCCGACGAGGAGTGGACCCGCCTTTTCACGTGGCTCGACTGCAACAGCGTCTTCTACGGCGCCTATCACGACCCCGCCGCGCAGGCCCGGGGCGAGACCGTCGCGCCGAAGCTCGGCTACCTGCCGGCGCACGCGCGATGAGGTGCCAGGTGTCACGGGCCTGTCGGGTCGGTTCTTGGCCATCGGCCCTCGGTTGTTGGCCATCGGCCCTCGGCCGTTGGCCATCGGCCATCGGTTGTTGGCCATCGGCCATCGGCTGTTGGCTTTCGGCTATCGGCTGTTGGCTATCGGCTATCGGCTGTTGGCTATCGGCGGTCGGCGCGCCGCCCGCGGTCGCCGCAGAGACGAGCGCCCCATCGCCGCGCTGCGCCGCCCTGTGCATCGGCGTGGCCGCTCCCGCGGAGGAAGGGGCGGACCGCGGCGCGGCGGATGCGGCCCTCCTCGCCGAGGCCCTCCGCCGGGCGGGCGCCGCGCCGGTGACCGTCCTCACGAACGCCGCGGCCGGGCGCGACGCGCTGGTCGCCGCGCTCTTCCGCCTCCGGGCCGGACTGCGCGCGGGCGATCTCGCCATCGTCGCCTTCTCCGGCCCTGTGAGCGTCTCGTCGGACGACACCCGCGACGTCTTCCATCTGCTCCCGGCCGGCGGATCGGATGGCGACGCCCTGTCCGTCCCCGACCTCGTCGTCCCCCTGCTTGCCCGGGCGGATGCCGATCTCGCCGTCCTGGTCACCGGACTGCCGGGACTCGGCCGCCGTACGACGACCGCCGGTCCCTGGCGCCAGCCCGCCGGAAACGCCGGGCCGCTCCGGTCCTGCCTGCTTCTCGCATCCGGCGGACGCGGCGAGCCCACCGAGGCCGCCCGGGCGCGTACGCTGCTGGGCGCCAACCTCGCCTCGGAACTCGAGCGGGCCGCCGGACGCGACGCCGGGGGCGTGAAGGTTCAGGACTGGCTTCGCGCCGTCGTCCGGCGCGTGACGCTGGAGAGCGGGACGCGGCAGACGCCCGACCTCGCGGCGATCGGGGACGCGGCCGAAGCGCGGATCGCCCCCGCGGCCGGCCCCGCGGCGCCCGACTCCGGGAAGACCGAGGATGCGTTCGACATCGCCCTGCTCCGCGCGGCAGCCGGGATCGAAACCCCCACCGCGGATTCGCCGGCGGAACTGGACAAGGACCTCGTCCTCCTCGGCCGCATCGCCGGCGGCGCTGGCCACGCCGCGCTCTCCATGGCCTTCGCGTCCGAGCGCCTTCGCCGCGCCACGGCCCCGGCGGACCGCGCGCGCCTCCTCCACGAACTGGGGCGCGCCGCGCTGCAGGCGGGCCGGACGCCGGAAGCGATCGCCCTGCACCGGCAGGCGCTGGAGGCCCGTCCGGAGGATGCGGCGGGCCGGGCATGGCTGGCGGACGCGCTCGCCAGCGCCGGGGAGCCCGAGGCCGCGAGGGAGGCCGCCACGGACGCCCTGCGCCGGGCACCCCCCCCCGCCTCGCCCCCGACGGTGGACGATGACGCCATGCGCGCGGTCCTCCAAGAGGTTCTCGGCCACTGCTACATGACACGCGACGAAGCCGACAAGGCCCTCGCCTGCTTCGAAACCGCCCTGGAGCACCGCCGCCGGCTGGGCGACTCCGATCCCGCGCGGCTCGCGCGGCTTCTTCGCTCGACCGCGGAGGCAAGGATCCGGTCGGGCCGTCCCGCGTCCGCCGTCCCGCTTCTCAAGGAGTCGACCGGCCTCTTCGTCGATTCCGGGGCGCCGCAGATGGACCTGGCGCGAAACGCCATGGTCCTCGGCGACGCACTCGACGCAGCAGGAGAGCCCGGCGCCCTCGAGGCCCGGCAGGAAGCGCTCGCCAAGTGGACGGCGACGACGGACGCGCCCCCGCCGGCGACACTGCTGGCCGCCATCGGCGAGGACCTGGCCGCGGCCGGGCGGATCGAGGAGGCGCGGCCGGCGCTGTCCGGGGCCCTCGACCGGGCCGCGGACAATCCCGCCCTGCGGATCCGCATCCACCGGATCCTGTCCGGGATCGCCAAGAAGGCGAAGGACTCGGTCGGCGCGCTCCACCATGCCCAGCTCGCCCTCGCCACCGCCGCCGGCCCCCCTCCGGCGCCGCCCGCCGAGGTGGCCGGCCTGTGCGGCGACCTCGCGGCCCTTCATCTCGAGCGCGGAGAGGTCCAGCGCGCGATCGAGTACGGGGACCGCGCGGTGGACGAACGCCGCAAGGCCGGGCTGACCAACGACGCCTCCGCCGCCGCGACATGGATCCTGCTCGGGCGGGCGCACGAGGCCGAGAAGTCCCACGCCGCCGCCGCCGCCGCGTGGTCCAACGCCGTCCACGTCCTCAAGAAGACCGAGGGCGCCAACGCCATCGCCGTCGCCCTCGCGCTCACGCGCGAGGGGCGCGCCTGGCTCGAGGCCGGCGACGCGACGCAGGCCGCCCGGTCCCTGGATGAGGCGCGGCTCGTGTACCGGATCCGTACATCCGCCGAGCCCGCGGCCCGCGCGGACGCGCTGCTCGGCCTCGGCGAGGCGCAGGAACGCCTCGGCGATCGCACGAAGGCAAGGGACTCCCTGGAGGCGGCTCTTGAGATCGCCACGGCCGGCGGCGAGGCGTGCGATGTCTTCCGCGGCCGGATCCTGCTGGGACTGGCGCGCATCGGCCGCGCCGATTCGCGGCTCTTCGAGGCCCGCCGCCTGCTGTCCGACGCCCTCCCGCTGCTGGACCGGCTCGAGGCCCGCGACCGGACCGAGGCGCTCTCCCTCGACCGGATGCTCCAGTCCGCTCTCGTCCCCCACGGCCCGCAGGGCAGTCAGGCCGAGATCCAGGCCTTCCGCGCCGCCGACGCCGACCGCGCCGCGCGCGGCGCCGACGCCTCGCCGCGGTAGGCCGGACCCCCAGCCTCAAGCTTCAAGTCCCAGGCTCCGATCCGGCAGACCTCGGCCCTCCGACTTCCGACCTCTGACTTCTGCCCTCCGCTCTTCGCTCTCCCCTCTCCGCCCTCCGCCCTCCGACCTCCGCCCTCGTATCCTTGGGACCTTCTCTTTCAGGTTTCAGGTTTCATCCCTCATCCCTCCGCTCCCGCCCTCTGCCCTCCGCTCTTCGCTCTCCGCTCTCCGCTCTCCGCTCTTCGCGCTCTGCTCTTTTTGCTTCCCCCTCCGTCCCCTTTTCCCCACTCTGCCGACCATGCAAACGCGCAACACCGCCCTGGCGCCCGCCCTGATCCTCGCGGCCACGACCGCCGCGTCCGCCGCCGACTGGCCCTTCTGGCGCGGGCCCGCGCAAAACGGAACCGGGGACGCCGCGCCCGCGGTGGCCGGAATCGCGGAGGACGCGAAGCCGGTGTGGACGAGCGAGCCGATCCTGTCCGAGCGCGACGGCGGCTACGGTTCGCCGGTGGTCGCCGGCGGCCGCGTCTACGTCTACTGCTGCTGGCGCACGAAGACGCCCGTCACGTACCGCGTCCTGCTCGAGGAGAACCTCGCAGACATCGGCGTCCGCCGCCCCGCGGGCCTGGCCGACGACGCCTTCGCCGCGATCGAGGCCGCGCGGGCCTCGCCCGACCGCAAGGCCGTCGGCGCGGACGATCTCGACGGCTGGATGGAGAAGTGGGTCGCCTCGAACCTCAAGCCCGAGCAGCGGAAGGCGGCGGGCGTCGTCCAGTACGCGCAGGACCGCCTGCGCCGCGGCGAGGGCGCGCCGCCCGTCGAGGCGCTCGAGGTCCTCGCCTCGATCCTCGACCGCCGGTTCGCCGACGATACCGCGCTCGAGGCATGGGCCGCGGCGAGCGGCCTCGACCCGAAGCTGTGGCGCTCGCAGTTCCGTCCGCGGATCCCGGACTACGAGCGGTCCGAGGAGGACATCCTCTTCTGTCTCGACGCGAAGACCGGTGCGACGCTGTGGAAGGTCGCGAAGCCCAGCCGCTCGACCCGCTGGAGTTCCTCCACGACGCCCTGTGTCGCCGGCGGCTCGGTGTTCTTCCTCGGCGCGCAGAGCACGGCCTACGCGCTCGACGCGGCGACCGGCGCGGAGACGTGGAAGACGCCGATCGCCGGTCCCGTCGCGGCCGGCAACGGCCACAACTCGTCGTTCGCGTTCGCCGACGGCCGCGTCTACGTGATGGCCGGCCGGCTGGTCGCGCTCGACGCCGCCACGGGAAAGGTCCTGTGGGAGAGGAAGGAGGCGTCGGGGTTCAGCAGTTCGCCCGTGATCTGGCGCCGCGGGGGACGCACGTTCGTCCTCGCCGGCGAGTCGCGCGGCCGCGTCGCGTTTGACGCCGCCACCGGCGAGGTCGTCTGGCGCGTCGATGCGCCGGGACCGTCGACGCCGGCGATCGACGGCGACCTCATGGGGATCGCCCACGGCCACGGCCTCGTCGCGTTCCGCCTCGCCGAGACCGGCGCCGTGAAGGTGGCCGAGACCGATCGCGGCGGGTCGAAGGGCGGCAGTGCGATCGTCGCGGGCGGACGCGTCTACGCGGGCAGTTTCGAGGCCGCGTGCCTCGACGCCGCGGGCGGCGGGCTGTTGTGGAACGCGCACCGCGGCATCGACCACTACTCCTCCGGCGTGATGGCCCACGGCCGGCTGTGGGTTCTCGGGAAGGGGCGGCTCTCGTCCCTCGACCCGGCGACCGGCGTCGAGACCGGCCGCATCCGCGTGGACTACCTCAAGTGCGGCTCGCCGGCCTTCGCCGACGGGAAGGTCTTCCTTCGCACGCGCAAGGCGGTCGTCTGCTACGACCTCGCCGCCCCGAAGCCCTGAGCGGATCGCTGGCACCCCCGGCGTGGTTCGAGCACGCGACCGTCGGACTAGAAATCCGAACTGATCTCCTCTATTTTCCGGCCATTCTCGCAGCTTCTCTCTTGTGACCTTCCCCCCGGGAACTGGAGTGTTTTCAAAGGAGTCCTCTGGCCTGGAAAGGGCATGGAGGACGGACGATGAGAGGGAAGCGGTTCAGCGAGGAGCAGATCATCGGGGTGCTGAAGGAGGCGGAGACGGGGCTGGCCGTGGCGGAGTTGCTGCGGAAGCACGGAATCGCCGAGGGCACGTTCTACCGGGGGAAGGCGAAGTACGGGGGCATGGAGCTGAGCGACGCGGGGCGGCTGAAGGCGCTGGAGGACGAGAACCGGCGGCTGAAGCGGCTGGTGGCCGACCAGGCGTTGGACATCCAGATCTTGAAGGAAGCCAACGCCCGAAAATGGTAACGCACACGGCGCGGCGGGAAGCTGCGGCGGGGGCGCGCGAAAGTCACGCGGTCAGTCTCCGGCGGAGTACCGCCAGGACTACAACCACGAGCGGCCGCACAGCGCGCTCAGGAACCAGACGCCAAACGAGTTCGCCCGCCGGGCGGCGGGCGACACCCCCCTAGGGGGGTGTAGGGATGGGGATTCCTTGTCTGGAATCCCCAGGGTGGTTAGTGATACCCATAGCTCTGGACTCTCTTTCGAGGTGTTCCAGTAAAGGGGGGGAGGTCAATGATCCGGGCGGAGCACTTCCTGCCCAACGAGCAGTCGTTCTACTGCGGCGGGTGCCCGTTTCAGGGTGCGTGCAGGGCCTGGCACAGGTAGGAAGCGACATGGGTTCACGCCGCGCCGTTGTACGCCTCGCCCTGATCTACCCTACTTGTCGCCCCGAAAATCCCACGTGAGGATGAAATACGTGATACCCGCAATCTCAATGGGCAGTGCCACGATGTCCACCGCAATCGCCAGGGGCAGTAACACTGCCTGCTCGCACCTGAACGCGAACACCTTCGCACCGCTGACATATTCACAGCTGGTGGGAACATCGGTAAGCACAAGAACCGGCTCACCACCAGCGGGCTTGGTCCTTGTCTCCATCCACTGCGAAGCACCGTTCGGACCCGCCAGGGAGAACGTTCCCCAACTCATGGAAGCCTCCATCCGGCTCGAGTCCATCTCCGGCTGATTGGTTGCACAAACGAGACCTTGGAGGTCCCGTTCGACGGCCGGATCCGTCCTCGGAACCAGGTAGCGCTTCCGCCAACCCCATTGGCCGCTGTCGACTACGAGGTAATAGCCGCCATCGTTCTTCATGACCGTGATGGACTTCGACTTGAAACTGCGCGAAGTGCCCAAGCTTCGATGGCTGTGCCAGTCCAGCAAGGCTGCGGTAGCGCACCCTGACATCCAGATCGCCATCACGGTCACGCCGATGGCTTTCACAAGGCACCATGCCAAATGCTCGGGTCTCCTCTCATGGACCAGCGCGCCAGACAGACTGGCGTGGACGGATCTGATCCAAGGGATCCCTGCCATTCGGCGCTCTCTCACACGACACCCCCATGGACGAGTCGGGCGACCTGATGGGACAGTGTATACGCCTGTCTGATGTTCAGAGGCAAGTGCCTATGCAACGTCGTCAGCATTCCAGTACCGCACGCAGCGCGCCGCAAACCCCGATGATGACCGTGCCAAGTCCTATGGGAGGCCTGCGGGGCGTGGCACAGGCAGGTGGCGAGCGGGGTCAGTTTGGCGGCGCAGTGCCCATCACGTCGGCAAGACGGCGCACCGGGGAGTAGAAGCCGTGCTCCACCATGTCAGCCAGTGCCCGCTCAGCCTCCGGCAGGGGGATCCCTCCGTCGCGAACGGCGGCAAGAAGAATGCCGATGGTGCCCGTCACCTTCACGGCCAGCCGGCCGCATGCCTGCCGTGCGGCCGTATCATCCGAGGCCACGACGCCGCCGTCGGACTGGGCCACGACAATGGATGACGCTTCCCCGGCACCCAGCGTGCGGCGCAGGTCCCCATAGACGTCCAGATGGTTGAGGGGAACTGCCACGGTACGGATGGCCGAGATGCGGACCTGACGAACAACCTCCTCCAACGCTCCATGGCCGGCCTGCACTCCGGCCAGCAGTTCCTCAACAACCTGCGCGGTTACGCAGAGTCGCCTGGCGTATCGTGTCAGAAGCAGGTCGAGCCGCCCGGCCAGTGAGAAGTTGGATAGGACGACGGTATCCGCAAACAAGGCCGGCAGTCTAGGCATGGGCCGCATCGCTTGGATCGAAGGCCGCCGTCCGAGGAACCGACCGTTCGTTCAACCATCGGCGTGCGTCGAGGACCGTCGAGCCCAGAGCTTCCGCCAGTTTGCCGATACTGATGTAGCCACCTCGATAGGCCTCGACCGCCTGCCGGTGCGACGCGGACAGCCCTTCCATCTCCGGTTGATAGCACACGGAGATCGCCTGGCGCACCAACTCGCCAACGGTGCGGCCCCGGCGCCGGGCCAAATGCTTCAGGTTCCGCGCCGTTCGCGGTTCGATCTTCACGTGCAGCGTTGCGGTCTGAGCCATGTTCCGTTCCGTCCTATATGTACATGATTAGGTACATCGGCCACGGTCGATGTCAAACCCGAAAGGAAACCCCATGCCCGACAACCCCATCCTGCAGGCCCTCACCCGTGAGGGCGTGCTGATCAACGTATCCGTCCGCTTCTGGCGGGCGTCGAAGAAGCTGGAGCCCGGCGACCTCGGGCTCGACGCCGCATCGCTCGACGAGCGGCTGATCTCGCTCGGCCGCAAGCGCCTCCTGCCCAAGGATGCCCTGGCGCAGTTCGCCCTGATCGAGTCCCGCGCCCACGCGATGGTCGAGCAGGCTACATTCCCGTTCCTGGGCGGCATCGCCCACTTCCTGCCCAACCGGAAGCTCTCCGAGATCCGGCAGGGGCTCGACGCCCTGCGCGGCGACTTCGAGGCGGCCAAGGTCAAGTTCAAGGACGCCTACGCAGGCCTGCGGGGGAATGCCATCGAGGAGTGGCGCGAACTGGCCCGGGAGCTAACCCTCGACGCCCGTACCGTGATCGCCAAGATCGAGGCGTCCTATCCCGAGCCCGATGCGCTGGACCGGTACTTCGGCTTCGAGGTCCGGCTCTACCAGGTTCGGGCGCCGGAGTCGCTGGAGGCGGA